>JBKPTB010000191.1:0-12490 GCA_046735315.1 Actinomycetota bacterium | reverse complement strand
TACCGGGCCCAGGATCCTCTTCCAGAACCGGTTCTCGCCGCTGTCACGGCGGAGCCTGTGCAAGAAGGGGATCTTGCCCTTCTCGACGCGGTCACCGAGCTTCGACAGCAGTGCCGGGAGCACGGTCAGCGAGCCGAGCATCGCGATGCCCACGACCATCATGGTCGCGATGCCGAAGCCCAGATAGCTCTTGTCGCCCGCGAACATCATCCCGGCCATCGCGATCATCACGGTGAAGCCGGAGATGAGCACCGAGCGGCCTGACGTCGCAGCTGCGGCTTCGATCGCGGCCCGCGATCCTCTGCCGGTCGCGCGCTCCTCGCGCTCTCGCTTGAGGTAGAAGAGCGAATAGTCGACGCCAACGGCCAGCCCGATCAGCAAGATGACCGCGCTGACGTTCTGGTCCATCGGTACGAGATGGCTCGGCAACGCGACCAGACCGATTGTTGCGACGACGCCCGAGAGCGCCAGCAGCAGCGGGACGCCCACGGCCACAAGTGCACCGAAGACGAGCAGCAGGACGATGATCGTGATCGGGATCGATCGCTCACCGGCCGTCTTGAGCTGGTCGTTGAACATCTTGTCGAGCGCCTTCTCCGAGCTGACCGCCCCGGCCTCGCCGACGTAGAACGACGGGTTGCGGTCCGCCACTTTCGTAACGGCCGCCTCGACCGCATCGATCTTCGTCTTTGCGTCGTCGTACTTGCCCTTCATCTCCCAGGTGACCATGGCCGTCTGTCGGTCCTTCGAGACCTGATCCGGATTCGCTCCGTCGAGAGGCGACTTGACGTTCTTGATCGCCGAATTGCCCTTGACGGTCGCGATGACCTGCTTCACGGTCGAGCGAAAATCCGGATCGTTGACCATCTTGCTCGAGCTCTGGATGAGCACGATCTCGGTCAGGGCATCCGACTTCGGAAACCCATCTCTGAGGATCTGATCGGCGCGGTGTGACTGCCCCGTGCCGGCGTCCTCGGTCTTGATGTTCTTCGTGCCGGCGACGCTCCCGATGTAGAACGCCGCGATGACGAACGCGAGCCAGCCGAAGACGGCTGTCTTCCAGTGACTCGCGCTCCAGCGACCCATGCGGGCTGCGATGTTGTTCGAGCGCTTCAAGGGTGACATTGCTTCCAGCTCCTTCGCGTTTTGGGGTACGAGTGGAAGTTGTCAGCCGGAAGGCTTGGGGAAAATGGGGCTTGCTGGCGTCTTACGGGTCGTGGAGGCCGCACCCTCAAAAGGCGAAAGCCGCCTCGATGGGGGCGGCTTTCACGTGGGAGGAGGAGTGGGTCAGGCGACCCGGTCGGGTGAGTCAGGCCCGACAGACGCGTACACCAGCCGCCATTGCACGCGAACGAGTTCGTTGCGATTTCGCTCGAAGTCGTCCGTGGCCGCTCCGCGGTCGCGGAGCGCCTGGCGCTCCAACTCGAGCCAGCGAAGCCTCTGGTTCAACTGTGTAACGGTCATGCCAAGAGCTTGCCGCCTTGGCCCGCCTTGAACCAGAGGGCTGGCTGGTGTCTCGAGGTGCGGTTAGCCCTAGTGTTTCGCTGCTAGTCCCGGAGATACGTCAGGACGGCCAGCACGCGCCGGTGATCTTCGGCGCTGGCGGGCAGGCGGAGCTTCGAGAAGATGCTCGTCACGTGCTTCTCCACCGCTCGTAGCGTGATCACGAGGCGCTCGGCAATGGCTTGATTCGAGCGACCTTCGGCCATCAGCTCCAGCACCTCGCGCTCACGTGGCGTCAGCTCGTCGAGCGGGTCGTCTCGACGGCGTCGGCCGACGAGTTGCGAGACGACGGCCGGGTCCAGAGCGGAGCCGCCCTCGCCCACGCGACGCACGGCTGCCGCGAACTCGTCGACGTCGGACACACGGTCCTTGAGCAGGTAGCCCACGCCCTCGGCGTTTTCGCCGAGCAGCTCCATGGCATAGCCCGGCTCGACATACTGGGAAAGGACGAGCACGCCTGTCTCCGGCCAACGCTCGCGGATCTGCTTGGCCGCGCGAAGGCCCTCGTCGGTCTGAGTCGGTGGCATGCGGATGTCGACGAGCGCCACGTCGGGTTTGTGCATTCCGACGTGGCGAAGAAGGTCGTCGGCCGTTCCACTCTGCGCGACGACCTCGAAACCTGCGTCCTCGAGCAGTCGCGCGATGCCTTCACGCAGCAAGACCGAGTCGTCGGCGAGGACTACCCGCACGCCACGAAATCCTTTACGCGCCGTGCTGAGGGGAGGAAACCTCGAAGGCAGCCCCGGAATCGTGAGCTGAAAGAGACGCTCGGGCTCGCCGAGCCCGGGGAGTTCGTGCTCACCGAGGTCCTCGAACTCGAAGGAAGGGTGAAGCTCTTCGTGCGTCTCTTGCGAGAGCAGGATCTGACCACCGCTTCCCGCCTGCGCGATTCGGGCCGCTCGATGCACGTCGAGGCCGTAGTAGGCGCCCTCCCGAAACGTGGGCCTGCCCGTGTGCAGCCCCATCCGGACGCGGAGCTCGACACCTTCGGGCCACGCGTGGGTCGCGAACGCCCGTTGGGCCGATGTGACCGCCACGGCAGCTCGGTGCGGATCGTCGAAGACCAGGAAGAACTCGTCCCCGCGATGGTCGACGACGTGTCCCCGTGCCTCCTCGACCGCCTCCTGCAGCAAGCGCCGGTGGTCGCCGAGGAGCTGTGCGTACGCGTCGCCGAGCTGACGCACCAGCTGCGTCGATCCTTCGACGTCGGTGAAGACAAGTGTGACTGTTCCATCGGGAAGATCGGGCATCAGAGCCTACTCCAGCGGAATCTCTGCACGAACCCGGGTTCCGGCCCCGGGAGGACTGTGGATCCCAAGCTTCCCACTCAGCGAGGCAACGCGGTCGGCCAGCCCGCGCAGGCCCGAGCCACGCAGCGGATCGGCGCCGCCAACCCCGTCGTCCGCGACTTCGACGAGCGCAGACCCGTTCAGCTGTTCGACCGTCACCTTCACGGCAGAAGCCTGGGCGTACTTGGTCACGTTTGCAAGCGCCTCTGACACGACGTAATACACCGCCGCCTCCACGGAGGGGGGCAGGTCGCTGCAGTCACCCTCGATCTCGACCGGAAGGGGGGCCCGGGCGGCCAAGGCCTCGAGGGCCGCCTCGAGCCCTCGATCGGTCAAGACCGCCGGGTGGATCCCGCGAGCAAGCTCGCGTAGCTCTTCCAGCGCCTGTGCCAGCTCGTCACGAGATGCCTCGAGGATCTCCTCCGCCGAGTCCGGGCTTTTCCGGAGCTGAGACTGGACGAGCCGGAGCGACAGCGAGAGTGAGACGAGGCGCTGCTGAGCGCCGTCGTGGAGGTTCCGCTCCAGCTTCCGTCTCGCCTCGTCACCGGCGGCGACGATGCGCTGGCGGGAGGCCTCGAGCTCCTGCTGCTGACGTTTCCGGTCCGTGATCTCCCGGACGATCATGAGGAACTCGTCGTCGCCGCTGGCCGCGAACCGCCCCTCGTAGTGCCGCCTACGGCCAGCGAAATCGACGGAGTACTCGATCACCGTTGGCGTCCCACGGTCGACCGCCGAGCGGCCCGCTTCGAGCACGCGGTCGGCAAGGTCGCCCGGAAGACGATCCCAGACGGTGAGCCCGACGACCTCCGGGTGGATGAGGTCCGTTGGGTTGGGCGCGTTGTACGAGAGGTATCTGCCGTCTCGCGAGATCCGGAACATCAGATCCGGAATCGCCTGTAGGAGCGCACGGTATCGCGTCGCCCGCGCCTTGACCTCGACCAGGAGCTTGTCGCGCTCCAGGGCGATCCGGGCCGCGCTCGTGATCGCGTCGAGGAGCTCCGGCTCTTCGAGGAGCGCCGCGTCGTGGACGATCGCGGCCACGGGGGAGTCCGCGTAATCGAGCCGGGTGACGACGCGGTCGCGTGTGTTCGGCGGTAGCTCGAAGTGTTGACCTTCGACGTCGACGTAATGGCCGCCCTCGTCGTACCAGTACGCCACCTCTGCCGTCCTGTCGCGTAGCGCCTGGCGCAACCCCTCCTGCACTTCGCCCGGGCTTGCGCGCTCGGGCACGCCGGTGAAGATCGTGCCGATCCCTGCGCTTCGCGCCATGGTGGTGCCGAGGAGCCCTGCCAGAAACAGGAACGGAACCGCGGTGAAGGTCGCGATCAATGCGACGACGACGGCGGTGTTGGCGACGCCGGAGAACGGTGTGACGATGAAACCGATGGCGAGGAGCAGGACGCTGAGCCCGCCGGCGAGATAGACGGAGCGGAGGATGCGACGGAGAGTCGGAGTTCCCTTGCGCCAGCGTCCGACGAGGAACCCGAAGGTCGCAGCGAAGAGGAGGACCGAGACCGTGGTCCACAACGCCGTTATCGCGACATGCGCGGAGTGATCATGCGAAACGAGGAGGAGGTTTTCCGGGCACTGATGCGGTTTGCACGTGTGCCGCGCGGCGAACATCGAGTCGAGGAGTGGAGCGAGAAGTGCGGTCGCGTACCCCGCGACGACCAGGATGCGTGCGCCCCGGCTGAGCAGCTCTCCGCTCGGATAGGCGAGGAGGAGGTGCAGATAGGCAGCGATGAAGAGGCTGCCGAACAGGGCTCCGAGCGTGTACGGGATCGAGTAGTTGGCCTCGCTCAGGCTGCCGACGAGGACGCCGAAGCCGACGGCGACCATCAACATCCCGGTTCTGTTCTGCGGACGCCGCGACCACCCGATCAGGCCGGCGAGGATGAAGGACCAGCTGACGAAGAGCCCGAGCGCGATCGCAAGCGCCGGGTGCTCCTCGTGATCGCTCGCGACGCTCAGAGCGACCGCAAGCGCACCCGCAAGAAGCGCCGCCGGCCCGAAATAGAGCCAGGGGCGACGAGCCAGGATCACGCGGGGAGAAGGGCCGCGATCGCGGCCCCCGACAGATCGCCCTTCGGGACGAAACCGCAGGCGCCGCAATGCTCGATGCAGCGTCCGTAGTCCGCGCCGTCCCGGCTCGACGTCAGAACGACCACCGGCGGGTGGTCGAAGAACCTCAGCTGCGCACAGACCTCGAAGCCGTCGAGGTCGGGCAGTTGGACGTCGAGTAGAACCAGGTCGGGCTTGAGCTCACCGACGGAGCGCAAGGCCTCGACCGCGTTCTCGGCCTCGCCGACGACCTCGTATCCCTCCGCCTCGAGCAGTGTCCTGGCGCTGGCTCGAAAGCTGGGGTGGTCGTCGACGATCAGCACTGTCATGCCCATAGTTTCGTCGCCGGTCGGCTCGAGCCGAATACGGTTAGCCGCACTCTTTTCAAGCGGAGGCTCTAGCTCTTTTCCGGGGTTTTCTCCGGGGTGCGGGTTCGGAAGCTGCAGGAATCTCCACGTAGAAAACCGATCCCCGCCCGTCGTTCGGCTCGACCCAGATCCTTCCGTTGACTCGCCGGACGAGCTCCCGCGAGATGTAGAGGCCCAGTCCCGTGCCGCCGATCCCGCGGGCCATGTCAGGATCGAGACGATAGAACTTCTCGAAGATCCGTTCCCGCTCCGCTGCGGGAATCCCCAGCCCGTGATCGGCGATCAGGAAGCGGACGACTCCCTCGGATCCTTCGAGCCTGACGCGCACCTCGCCGCCGTCGGGCGAGTACTTGATCGCGTTGTCGACCACGTTTGCCAGCACCTGGCGCAGCTGCCCCTGGTCGGCGGCCACCGGCGGCAGCTCGCCCTCGGTCGCCTCGAGCTCGACACTGATGCCGGCCGGCAGGTGCGTCCTCGCCGCGTCGAGCACGCTCTGCACAAGGGAATGCGGGTCGCATTGCTCGATGTTCACGTCGAGCCTGCCGGCGTCGAGCTGGCTTGCGACCAGCAGCTCGTTGACGATGTCCGCCAGCCGTCCCGACTCCTCGACGATCACGCCGAGCAGCTTGGACTCCATCGTGTGTTCGAGCTCCAGGTCTTCGCGAGCGAGTGTGAGTGCCGACCCGTAGATCGCCGCGAGTGGCGTCCTCAGCTCGTGTGAGACCGTGGCGACGAGGTCCTTGCGGATCCGCTCGAGCGCCTGCTCCTCGGTGAGATCGCGAAAGGCATAGACGGTTCCCTCGTCGAAGCCGACGCCGGAAATCGAAAGCCAGCGTTCCTCGCCCTCCAGGTCGAGCGGCAGGGTTGCTGCGGCTGCCGCGGCCGGTCCGGGAGCCCCCGCAACCGGCACGTCGGTCGTGAGGTGATGCCACCCGGGCAGAACGTCCTCGGCCGGGCGGCCGACGACGGCGCTGCGATCTAGGTGGGTGATCGCCTCGGCCGCGCGGTTCCAGATCCGGACGATCCCCCCGAGGTCGACGAGGAAGACGCCGTCGCCGACCGTCTCGAGCACGCGCGCCGCCTGGGCTCGCTCCTCGGCCTCCCGGTAGAGCTGTGCGTTCTCGACCGCGGTACCTGCGCGTCTGGCGAGCTCCTCGGCGAGTGCAAGGTCCTCGTCCCCGTAGCGTCGGCCCGACTCGGCTGCGACGAACGAGATCACGCCGATCGTCCGGCCGCGCGCGAGGAGTGGCACGCACATGTAGCTCTGAAAACCGAGCTCACGCACCAGCTCGAGGTGGAGGTCGTCGACCGCGAGCTCGGACAGGGCCTCTTCGGAGATTTCCGTCGCCAGCTCGCTCTCGCCGGTGCGGAGGACGAGGGGCGGGCCTTGCCCAGCTTCGGGCGCCTCCGGATATCGCCGCGCGAGCTCCAGCGCGAGCTCGATCTTCTGAGGATCGACGTGCTGGACCGCGAGCGTGCGGAGCCGGTCGTTCTCGAGGATGTCGACGCGTGCCCAGTCGGCGATCCGCGGGACGGCAAGCTTCGCAAGGGTGGCCAACGTGCTGCGGTAGTCGAGGGAGCTGCCGAGCACCGCCCCCGCCTCGACGAGAAACCGTTGCGCTTCCTCCGCACGCTTGCGGTCGTGGATGTCGGTGTTGGACCCGAACCACTTCACGACCTCGCCGCTTCGACTCCGCATCGGCATCGCCCGCGTCAGGTGCCAGCGGTACGAGCCGTCGTTCGCGTTGCGGAGGCGGATCTCGTTCTCGTACGGCTGAGCAGTGTCGAGTGCGCGTTGCCAGAGCTCCAACGTCCGCGGCAGATCGTCGGGATGCATCACCTGCGTCCACCCGGTCTCCACGCTCTCGACGAACGACGTGCCGAGATAGTCGAGCGCGCGCTGGTTCACGTAGTCGACCTCGCCGTTCGGCAGCGCCGTCCAGATCTGGTCGGGCTGCGCCTCTGCCAGGAAGCGGTAACGCTCCTCGCTCTCACGTCTGAGCTCTGACAGCTCGTGCTCTTTCAGCTGCTCGGCCTGACGGCGCAGCTGGTCGTTTTTCTCGTGGAGCTCGATGAAGACGGAGACCTTCGAGCGCATCACTTCGGGGCTGAACGGCTTGAAGATGTAGTCGACGGCGCCGCTCGAGTAGCCGCGAAAGACGTGTTCCTGGTCCTTCGAGATCGCCGTGACGAAGATGATCGGGATGTGCCGCGTTCGTTCACGCTGTTTGATGAGCGACGCTGTCGCGAAGCCGTCGAGCCCGGGCATCTGGACGTCGAGGAGGATGAGCGCCACGTCGTGTTGCAGCAGTTTGCGAAGCGCGTCTTCGCCGGAATGCGCATAGAGGAGGCTCTGTCCGAGTGGTTCGAGGATTGCCTCCAGGGCGAGCAGGTTCTCGCGGCGATCGTCGACGAGGAGGATGTTCGCCATCAGACCGTCTCGTGTGCGCTCTCGGACCGAAGCCAGAGCTCGTAGACGTACGCGCCGATCTCCTCGAGCGGCAGGATCGCGTCGGCAGCGGTAGTTGCGATCGCCGCGTCGGGCATCGCGCGCCTGACGGCGGCGGCGGGATCCTGAATCACTGCGACACCGCCGACCTCTTTGATCCTCGCCAGCCCCCGGGCGCCGTCGTCGTTGGCGCCCGTGAGGATGACTCCGATGACGCCGTCTCCGTACGCGTCCGCAGCCGACTCGAAGAGGACGTCGATTGACGGCCGCGCATAGCTGACGCGATCGTCGACGGAGAGTGCGAGAGAACCGTGCTCCACCAGCAGGTGGTAATCGGGTGGCGCGACGTAGACGTGCTTGGGCTCGATCGGCAGCTTGTCCTCGGCTTCGAGGACCGGCCGCGTGATCTGTCGTTGAAGCAGTTGTCGGAGCGTGCCCTCCTGGGAATCGGGATGACGGTGCTGCGCGATCAGGACCGGCGGCTCGAAGTCGGGCGGTACGTCGGAGAGCAGGCGGCCGAGCGCCTGCAGACCGCCCCAGGAGCTGCCGACGACGACGAGGTCGTAGGACGGCATCTCAGTCGATCCTCCGGTAGAGCTTCTCGTTCGGGTCGAGCTCTTCGAAGCGATTCTCATGAGGGCTGAAGCGAATCGACTCCTTGTGGCCGAGACCGAGGACGCCGAAATTCGCCAGGCTTTCGTAGAACAGCCGATGTACTCGATCCTGTAGGGCGCGGTCGAAGTAGATCATCACGTTGCGGCAGATGATCACGTTGAACTCGTTGAATGAGCGGTCGGAGACGAGGTTGTGTTGCGCAAACACGACGTTCTCGGTCAGCGAGCGCTGAAACTGCGCGCCGTCGTACTTCGCGAGGTAGTACTCGGAGAAGGCCTGCGTCCCACCGGCCTTGATGTAGTTCTGTGTGTACTCCCGCATCTTGTCGAGCGGGAACACTCCGCCCCGCGCGCGGTCGAGCACCGCCTCGTTGATGTCCGTCGCGTAGATGCGCGTGCGGTCGTAGAGCTTCTCCTCCTGAAGGAGGATCGCGAGCGAGTACACCTCCTCACCGGTGGAGCAGCCGGCCACCCAGATCCGCGTGAACGGATAGGTGCGAAGAGCCGGCACGACCTTCTTCCGGAACGCGACGTAGAAGCCCGGGTCGCGGAACATGGCGGTGACGTTGATCGACAGGTCGAGCAGGAGCCGTTCCATGGTGGTCGGGTCATGGAGGAGCTTGTCCTGTAACGCGGAGACGGTCGTCAGGCCCTCTGCGTGAACCCGCCGCCAGACCCTGCGCCTGAGCGATGCCGGCGCGTACTCGCGGAAGTCGAAGCCGTACTGCCGGTAGACCCCTTCCAGGAGCAGGGACAGTTCGATCTCTTCGAGGTCGTCCCGCGCCGGCGGGCGCTCCTCCCTGCCCGCCGGCTCCCGCGATGCGCCGACCGACCTGGGCACCTAATGCCCCTGCCGGCGATACTTGCCGGCTTCTCGCCCGCGATCACGCGGCGCCAGAGACCACCCTCGCCCTTGCCAAGGCTCCCAGCCTTGGCCGCGGTCGAGTGCGGCCTCTGGCTTGGTGCTCGCGACCGAGAAACTCGACAGCATCACCGGCAGGGGCACTACCTGTAAAGCCAGACCCGCATCAGCGAGAGGAGCTGGTCGGTGTTGACGGGCTTCGTGATGTAGTCGGACGCGCCGGAGGCGATCGACTTCTCCCGGTCGCCCTTCATCGCCTTCGCCGTCAGGGAGATGATGGGCAGCTGCCTGAACGACTCCTCGGAGCGGATGGCGCGCATCGCCTCGTAGCCGTCCATGCCGGGCATCATGATGTCCATGAGGACGAGATCGACCTCGGGCTCTCGCTGCAGGAGATCTAGACCTTCCTGGCCGTTCTCGGCGTAGAGGACCTCCATGCCGTGCGCCTCGAGAACACTCGTGAGCGCGAAGACGTTTCGCACGTCGTCGTCGACGATCAGGATCTTGCGGTTCTTGAAGACGTCCTCGGCCGAATGCAGCTGCTCGAGCATCCGGCGCTTCTCGCGTGGCAGCTTTCGCTCCACGCGATGGAGGAACAGAGAGGTCTCGTCGAGCAGGCGCTCGGGAGAGCTCGCGTCCTTGACGACGATCGCGTCCGAGAACTTCTTCAGCTTGGTCTCCTCGCGGCGTGTCAGCTCCTTGCCCGTGTAGACGATCACCGGGACCGATGCGTGCCGCTCGTCCTCCTTCAGCTTCTCGAGGAGTGCAAAGCCTCCCAGCTCGGGTAGCTTCAGGTCGAGCACCATGCAGTCGTAGCGCTGCTGCTCGAGCGCCTGCAGCGCCTCCTCGCCGGATCCCACCGCGACGACCTCGACGTCCTCGCCGCCGCCGATCAGCTCGACGACCGCATTGCGCTGCGTCTCGTCGTCCTCGACGACAAGGAGGCGCTTGAGGTCGCGGTCGATGAAGCTGCGGATCTCGCCGAACGTGTCGTCGAGACTCTCCTTCGAGATCGGCTTCTCGACGAACGCGACGGCGCCCGCCTTCAGAGCGTTCTGGCGGCCGTCGCCCGCCGAGACGATGTGCACCGGGATGTGCCGCGTGTCGGGGTGATGCTTGAGATGGTCGAGGACGGTCCAGCCGTCCATCACCGGCAGCTTCATGTCGAGGATGATCGCGTCGGGCTTGAACTCGTGTGCGAGCGCTAGACCTGAGTCGCCTCGCTGAGCGACGATGCCCTTGAACCCTCGTTCCCGTGCGACCTCGAGCTCTGTGCGGGCGAGCTCTGCGTCGTCCTCGACGATCAGGACGATCCGATCACCCTGCTGGATCTCTTCCCGGTCGTCTTGAACCTCGCTGCGCAGCAACAAGCTCGGGTCGAGCTCCGGCTGTTCCACCGTCGGGATCGCAGGCGGAGACATCGAGTCGGTATCGCCGACCTCGTCGGCGAACACGACTCGCTCGTGCACCATGCCGGCCGGCTCCGGATGCTCGACGTGCCGGAAGGTGGCCGGCAGGAAGAGCGTGAAAGTGCTGCCCTCTCCGAGGCTGCTCTCGACGTGGATCTCGCCGCCGAGGAGGCGCGCGATCTCTCTGCTGATCGAGAGCCCGAGCCCCGTCCCGCCGTAACGTCGACTCGTCGTTCCGTCAGCCTGCTGGAAGGCCTCGAAGATGAGGCGCAGCTTGTCGTGCGGAATGCCGATGCCCGTGTCCTCGACGGCGAACTCGATCACGTCCTCGGCGCGGGAGAGGCTCTCGCTCGCGAACTGGCGCCCTTCCGCCAGTCCGATCCGCAATTTGACGTCGCCCACCTCGGTGAACTTGCAGGCATTCGACAGGAGGTTCTTGATGACCTGCTGGAGCCGCTGCTCGTCGGTCTCGATCGTCGGGGGCACGTTGGCGCCGTGGACCTCGATCTCGAAGCCGAGGCCCTTGTCCTCGACCACCGGCCGGAACGAGCGCTCGACGAAGTCGCGCAGGTCGGAGAGCTTGACGTCGCCGACGTTGACGTCCATCCGGCCCGCCTCGACCTTGGACAGGTCGAGGATGTCGTTGATCAGATCGAGCAGATCGGAGCCGGCGCCGTAGATCGTGTTGGCGAACTCGATCTGTTTGTCGTTCAGGTTCTGATCGGTGTTCTCGCTGAGCAGCTTCGCCAGGATCAGGAGCGAATTGAGCGGCGTGCGCAGCTCGTGCGACATGTTCGCGAGGAACTCGGACTTGTAGCGTGACGAAAGCGCCAGCTGCTCCGCCTTCTCCTCGAGCGCTGCGCGCGCGAGCTCGATCTCGCGGTTCTTGATCTCGATCCGGCGGTTCTGCTCCTCGAGCTGCTGGGCCTTTTCCTCCAGCTCCTGGTTCGTCTGTTGCAGCTCTTCCTGCTGGGTCTGCAGGAGCTCCTCCGAGGCCTTGAGCGACGCCGCCTGTTCCTCGAGCTCCTTGTTCGTCTGCTGGAGCTCCTCCTGCTGCGCCTGCAACTCCTCGGACTGACTCTGCAGTTCTTGCGTCAGCTCCTGGGACTGGCCGAGCAGCTCCTCCGTCCGCATGTTGGCCTGGATTGTGTTCAGCACGACGCCGATCGACTCGGACAGCTGCTCGAGGAACGTCTGCTGCACGCTCGAGAACCGCTGGAACGACGCGAGCTCGACCACAGCCATCACCTGGTCCTCGAAGAGAACGGGGAGGACGATCACGTTGACGGGATTGCCCTCGCCGAGCCCCGAGGTGATGCGCACGTAGTCGTCCGGAGCCTGCGTTATCAGGATCGGCTTGAGCTCGAGAGCGGCTTGCCCGACGAGGGCCTCGCCGACCTTGAACCTGGTGGGGACGTTCTTCCGCTGCTTGTAGCCGTACGAGGCGATCAGTCGCAGCTCGAACTCGTCGCCTTCGTCGCCGGGGGACTCCATCATGAAGAACGCGCCGTGCTGCGCGCCGACGAGCGGCGTGAGCTCCGACATGATCAGACGCGAGACCGTCTCGAGGTCGCGCTCGCCCTGGAGCATCCCCGTGAAACGCGCGAGGTTCGAGTTCAGCCAGTCCTGCTCCGAGTTTTTGCGAGTGGTCTCTCCGAGGTTCTCGATCATCTGGTTGATCGTGTCCTTGAGCTCGGCCACCTCTCCTTCCGCCTCGACCGCGATCGACCGGGTCAGGTCGCCCTTCGTCACGGCCTGCGACACCTCGGAGATCGCCCGCAGCTGCGTCGTGAGGGTGCCGGCGAGCTGGTTCACGTTGTCCGTGAGGCCCTTCCACACGCCCGACACGCCTTCGACCTGCGCCTGGACGCCGAGCTTGCCCTCGGTGCCCACCTCCTTCGCGACGCGTGTCACCTCGGCGGCGAAGGTCGAGAG
>JBKPTB010000190.1:0-5144 GCA_046735315.1 Actinomycetota bacterium | reverse complement strand
GGACAGGTGCGACCTGACCTCGTGCTGCTCGGCGACACCGACGCGTTGGACGAGTGCCGTGCAGCGCACGGGGATGTGCCCGTGATCGTCATCGGCGAGCCCCAATCCGACGCGGTCGACCGTGTCCGCGCGCTCGATCGGGGTTGCGACGACTTCCTCGTGAGACCGTTCGACTACGAGGAGCTGCTGGCGCGCATTCGCGCCGTCCTCCGTCGGACCATGCCGGCGGGGCACGAGAGGATGCAAGCCGGGCCGATAACGGCGGACCTGGCAACGCGGTGCGTGAGAGTGGATGGCCATCCGATCGCGCTCGCCGGGAAGGAATACGAGCTGCTGGTCAAGCTCATGAGCGACCCGACCCGGGTCTTCACGAAGGAGAGCCTGCTTCGTGACGTGTGGGGCTTCAGGTCGTTGGGACGGACGCGCACGCTCGACTCGCATGCCTCCAGACTGCGTCGCAAGCTCTCTTCCGTCGGGCCCGGCGCCTTCGTGATCAACGTCTGGGGAGTCGGCTACCGGCTGCTCGACGGATAGGGCGCCCGGATCTGGCCTCCGAGTCCCCGCGACGACGGAGGCTTGAGCGAGGGCGTGACGAGGGTTACGATCGGCCGCAGACTCGCCGCGCCGCTCAAGGGCCAAAGATCGATCCCTGCGGAAAGGAGGCCCTATGTCGCGAGCAGAAGTAGAGGCGGATATCCGCGAGACCCTGGGCTTGGTCCCGGAGTTCATGGCGGAAGTCCCCGATTCGCTCATCGATGCCGAGTGGGCCAGCTTCAAGACACTCGTCCTGTCGGAAACGGCGATCCCGAACAAGTACAAGGAGTTGATCGGGCTCGGCGTGTCCGGCGCCACGCGCTGCCGCTACTGCACGTACTTCCATGCGGAGTCGGCACGGTTGTTCGGCGCGACGGAAGAGGAGATCAACGAAGCCGCGCTCATCGCGAAGAACACGATGGGCTGGAGCACGTACCTGAACACCATGCAGTTCGACTATGACCGGTTCAAGGCGGAGTTCGACCAGATTGCGGCGCATGTACGCTCGCAAATGGCGGTCACGGTCTAGCAACGCTTCCGGCGCGACGGGTTCGACGAACGGGCGCTACGTGCGCCCGTTCGTCCTCGTGAGACGCTCGCGCGCGGCGTCGTAGTCCATGAGCACACGCGCGACGTGCTCGACGGTTTCCGCGGGCGCGTGCGGATCGTCGCGCATGACGTCGAGTGCCATTCGCGCGGCCGCGACGAGCGCGGACAGTTCGCTGCTCGTCGCGGTCAGCGTGAAGACGTTTTGGCGGTTTTGTTCCAGCTTCATCCAGGGAGTTTCCTATGCAGAGAGGTAGGCTCGTCGCCGTGACCGCGTTCGACGACCTGTCCTCGCTCGGCCTCCAGCGAATCTGGGACGGCGTACACGGGCGCGTGGTGCACGGCGAGCAGATCACGCTCGGGGTGATCGAGCTCGATCCCGGCAGCGTGGTTCCCGAGCACCGGCACGAGAACGAGCAGCTGGGACTCTGTCTGAGCGGATCGCTCGTGTTTCGGGTCGGCGAAGAGATTCGCGAGCTCGGGGCCGGGGAGACCTGGTCTATCCCGGCCAACGTTCCGCACGAGGTTCACGTCGGCTCGGATGGCGCGGTCGTGATCGACGTGTTCGTGCCGCCCCGGGACGACTGGCGCGATGCGGAGCAGGTCGATGGGCGTCCCCCTCGCTGGCCCTAGTCCAGGATCTCCACGGCATCTCCGTCAGCGAGCAGATGCGAGCGACCGACGCGCTGACCCTCGAAACGCGCTGAGGGTCCCCAGACTCGGGCGCCCGTGCAGCGACCACCGAGGTCGTGATGAATCGCATTCGCGACGTCGAGAACGGTTGCGGGTGGGTTCAGAGCAATCGGATCGCCACCGTCGCGGAGGTAAATCCTCACGAGTCCGGTGAGGTGCCAGATCCTCTCGCGGAGCCGGTCGAGGCTGAAGTCGTCGAGCACGCTGACCTCGACGACGTCGAAGCCGGGGAAGGCTGCGCAGAGCTCGGTCCCGTCCGCCTCGTCACTCTTTGTGGCGACGATGATCGAGGGCCGCACGATGCCGGCCGCGGTCACCTCATCCAGGACTGATGCCAGCTCCTCGATCGGCGCGGTGGCGTCGTGGCAGAACAGGATCGCGTCGGCGCCGCGCAGCACCCCGAGAAGCGGCTTGGCGCCGCCCCGGCCCGCCGACGCGCCCTCGATCAAGCCCGGGATCTCGACGAGCTGCAGAAGGACGCCGCCGATCCTGGTCAGTGCCGGTACCGGGCGCGTCGTGGTGAAGGCGTAGGCGCCGGTTTTGATCTGGATGTTGGAGAGCGCCTGCAAGAGCGACGACTTCCCGGCATTCGGAGGTCCGACGAGCGCGATCTGCGCTGCCCCTTCACGTCGAACCGATATCGAGTCGCGATGAACGACACGCTTCCTCGTGCGCGTTTGCTCCAGCTCCGACTCGACCCACTTGCGAATGTCGGCATAGGGACCGCTCTTGTACCCGGGCAACTCGCCCAGGATCATCCGTAGCTCCCGGATTCGCTCCGCACCCTCCTTGCCCACGAGTCGGCGCTTGATGACTTGCAACTGTGTGCGATGCGGCATCGGCATCGCGTCACCTTCCTTTCAGATCTGCGGGAAGGTGCGCGTAGAACCGACGCGGGCCGGACTCTTCGCGTCCTGTCCCGCCGCTTCCACGGACGCTGGTATCGGAAGCGGCGGACTAGCCGTGTTGTGTGCAGAGGATCGCGCGCCAGCGATGCATGACCCGAGCCTAGAGAATTGCGCCCTCGAGCCGCAACAGTTTCTCCTTACGCTCGAGACCGCCCCCGTAACCGGTGAGGCTTCCATTGGCCCCGATCACGCGATGACACGGCAGCACGATCGGAAGCGGATTGCGGTTCATCACCGTGCCCACCGCGCGAGCTGCACGCGGCCGCTCGGCGCGAGCGGCCAGCTCCCCGTAGGTGACAACTTGGCCATAGGGGACACGGGCCAGCTCTCCGAGCACGCGACGGTTGAATTCGGCGACTAGGGCGACGTCGATCGGAAGGTCGAAGTTCCGTCGCCTGCCGCCGAAGTACTCATCCAGCTCGCGGCGCGCCGGATCGATCGGCTTTGCCGAGCGGAGCACGCGCACGCCGAAAGCCCGGGCGAGCCGCTCGGCCTCGAGATCCGGTTCGGCGTCGTAGACGATCCGGCAGAGGCCGCGCTCGGTCGTGGCAACCAACAATGTGCCAAGCGGTGTGTCGACCAGGTCATAGGCTGCGTCGAGCAGCCCTTCGTCCGCGGCAGCGTCACGAAACCGGCGGTCGAGCTTTGCGGAGACGGCGTTCACTGTTGCTCCTTCCTTCGCAATCTGCGGATGCCTGCCGACGCGGCTTGGCGCGCGGCGGTGGCGTTCGAGCCGAGTGCAGCGCCGATGTCCGCGTAGTCGAGGTCGTAGCCGTAGCGGAGAACGACGGCGGCCCGTTCCGTTGGCGGAAGCTCGTCGGCGAGATGCTCGAGCTGGGCAAAGGCCGGGCGCCCATCCAGGCTTTCGAGCTCAGGGAGTTGGGCATCGGCCCGCGGCCGGCGGTGCTCGTCGATCGCGATCCGGCCGGCGATGGTGTACGCCCAAGCACGCAGGTGCTCGCCGTGCCGCAGCTTCGGGTAGGCGCGTAGCGCCCGGAGAAACGTCTCTTGAAAGGCGTCGTCGGCTCGCTCCCGTCCGAGACGGCGAACGAGGAATCCGAAGATCTCGTCACGGTGCTCCTCGTAGAAACGCTCGAAGGGCGGCAGGGTCACGTCGACATCTTGAAACGTGCAAGGGGGTCTAGGTGTGAGGATCCCAGCCATGCGCATCGCGGTCGTGGGTCACGTGGAGTGGGTCGAGTTCGCCCGCGTCGAGTCGGTGCCGAGGCCGGGCGACATCGCGCACGCGCTCGAGACCTGGGAGGAGCCGGCCGGGGGCGGGGCGGTTGCCGCCGTCCAGCTCGCTCGCCTGGCCGGGACGTGCCAGCTCTTCACGGCCTTGGGATCCGACGACCTCGGCCGCCGCTCGCGTGCCGAGCTGACCCGCCACGGTGTCGGCGTCCGTGCGATTCCGGAGGCCGAGACGACGAGGCGGGCCTTCACGTTCGTGGACGATGCCGGCGAGCGCACGATCACGGTCCTCGGCCAGAAGCTGCGGCCGCGAGGTGGAGACAGCCGCCTCCCCTGGCATGAGCTGCGGGGCCTGGATGCCGTCTACTTCGTGAGCGGCGATCCGGAGGCTTTGCATCACGCACGGCTCGCGCGCGTGTTGGTGGCCACCGCCCGCGAGCTCCCGACGCTACGAGAGGCCGGGGTCGAGCTGGATGCTCTCGTCGGAAGCGGGGAGGACGAGGGCGAGCTCTATCGTCCTGGCGACCTGAACCCCCCGCCAAAGGTGGTCGTGACGACGTCGGGTGCGCTGGGCGGCTGGCTTCAGCCCGGGGGGCCTTTCAGACCGGCTCCGCTGCCCGGGCCGGTCGTGGACACCTACGGCTGCGGCGACTGCTTCGCCGCCGGGCTGACCTTCGCCCTCGGGCGGGGCGATGCGATCGAGGACGCGATCGCGCTGGCCGCTCGCTGTGGCGCGGCAGTCATGACCGGCCGGGGCCCGTACTCCGCGCAGCTCGACGCCGAATCCGTCACGGCCTAGGCCCCTCGAAAATCCCCCTTCCGGGGTGGACATGTGGGGGATGGTGGTTTATTGTGGGGCGAAGTGGTAAGCTCCGAACCAGCCCCAGGATGCTTCTAGGCGCACACGACCACACACTCGATGACAAGAACCGTCTCACTCTTCCGGCCAAGTTCCGAGAAGCCTTCTCCGACGGTCTTGTCGTCACCCGGGGCCTCGACGGTTGCCTCTATGCCTTCCGTCGTCCGGATTGGGATCGACTCGTCGACTCTCGACTCGCCTCGCTGGATCCGCTCAGCCCGGAAGGGCGGCGGCTCCAAAGGCACTTCTTCTCGGGGGCGTCCGAGGCCGAACTCGACAAACAGGGCCGCGTGATGATTCCCGCCCAGCTGATCGAGCACGCGAAGCTGGGCAAGGAGGTCGTCGTCGCGGGTGTCAACGACCGGCTCGAGATCTGGGACCGCGCCGCCTGGCGCAAAGAGCTGGCAGAGGTC
>JBKPTB010000189.1:0-31656 GCA_046735315.1 Actinomycetota bacterium | reverse complement strand
GAACGCTCCCGAGGCAGGGATGCTCGTGTTGCTGCCCGATGACCCGGATGCGTCGGCGCAGCGCATTCGCGAGCGGCTGCGCGAGCTGACTTCACGCGAGGTCGCAGTCCTCGTTAGCGATTCGTTCGGCCGGCCTTGGCGTCAGGGCACCACGGACGTCGCGCTCGGAGCCGCCGGCCTCCAGGTCCTGCTCGACCTGCGCGGCCGGCGAGACCGCGCCGGCTACGAGCTGCATTACACGATGATCGCCATCGCCGACGAGATCGCGGGTGCCGCCGAGCTGGCGATGGGGAAGACCGAAGGCATTCCGGCCGCGGTCGTGCGCGGCCTCGACGTTGCGGGCGAGGCAAGCGCGCGCGATCTCGTGATTCCGGAAGAGCGCGACCTCTTCCGATAGGGGCCGACGCGCGAACTAGGCTGGCCGCCGTGAGCGAGCGCGTGGGAGAGCTGCGACGGGGTGACCTCGATCCGGATCCATTGATGCAATTCCGCCGCTGGTACGACGACGCCGACGCGGCCGGAGTTCGAGCGCCGCAGGCGATGGCCCTGGCGACTGCGACGCCGGGTGGCGCGCCGTCGGTGCGCATGGTGCTTCTCAAGGGCGCGGACGAGCGCGGCTTCGCCTTCTTCACCGGCTACGTCAGCAGAAAAGGGGGCGAGCTCGAGTCGAATCCCCGGGCGGCCTTGCTCTTCTACTGGGATACCCTCGGCCGCCAGGTCCGGATCGAGGGGGCCGTCGAACGTGTCTCGGAATCGGAATCCGATGCGTACTTCGCCACCCGACCGCGCGGCGCACAGCTTGCTGCGACCGCGTCGCAACAGAGCTCCGTGCTCGCGAAGCGCGAGGAGATCGACCGCCGCGTGGCCGAGCTCGACCGGAACCAGGCCGGGCGCGAGGTGCCACGTCCCGGACATTGGGGCGGCTACAGACTCGTTCCGGACACGTACGAGTTCTGGCAGCACCGCGAAGACCGCCTGCACGACCGTCTCCGTTACCGGCGTGACGACGGCGTCTGGACGATCGAGCGTCTCTCGCCCTAGCGATCGAGCCGCATCAGCATGTGCAGGCGATTCTCGTCGTCGGGTTCCCGAAACTTCCGACCCGCCGTGAAACCCGCCTTCTCGAATGCGCGAATGGAAGCGCCGTTGTCGGCGTCGGGACCGGCGATGCATGCCCTCGTCGTCGGGGTGGCGAAGACGACCTCGCGCACGAACTCGACGAGGACGCTCGAGCCGATGCCGCGACCCGTCTGCTCCTCGTTGGCGAGAAAAAGATCAACGCCCGCAACTCCCTCTCCGGTGCCGACCAGCGCTTGGTACTCGGGGTAGTCGGACACGAGGTAGGTCTCGAGGAATCCCGCCGGGCTCTCATCGAGCTCGATCAGATACAGCTCGGTCGGGTCGCTGCCGCGAATCGCAGGAAGGTAGTACGCGGCGACCTCGTCGTACGTCTCGTGCTTGCTCCACCAACGCTTGACGTGCTCTCGCTGCAACCACTCGTGAAGGAGTGGGAGGTCGCCTTCCGTCAGACGCCGGAATCCGATCTTCATGCAAAGAGGCCGGCGAGCTCGTCTGCCTCGGTCTTCGAGAGCGGCGAGTCCGCAGCGTATAGCGCCCCTTCGAGATGCTCGGGCCGGCGGGGGCCGACGACGACGGCCGTGACCGTGGGTTGCGCGAGAAGCCAGGCGATCGCGAGTGCGGAAGCATCCGTCCCGCGGTGCGATGCGATCTCCGCGAACCGGTCGAGCGCGTCGAAGGTACGATCGGTTTGCAGGTGCTCGTACGGACCCGGACGGAGCGCCATTCGCGAGCCCGCCGGTGCGACCTCGCCACGCTTGTACTTTCCCGTCAGCCAACCGCCCGCGAGCGGGCTGAACGCCGTGTAGGCGATGCCGAACTCGAAGCACAACCCGAGGACGCCGGCCTCGTCCCCGCGGTCGAGCAGCGAGTACGAGTTCTGGACGACGGCCGGCTGTCCGTAGTCCAGAATCGAGCGAAGCTGGGCGGCATCGAAGTTGCTCACGCCCCAGGCTTTGATCAGCCCGACCTCGACGAGCCCCGTGAACGTGGCGACCGTTTCCTCGAGGGGTGTGTCCGGGTCGAACTCGTGGGCGAGGTAGAGGTCGACCTGTTCCGCGCCGAGCCGGTCCAGGCTCGATTCGATTTGCCGGGTCAGGCGTGAGCGCGAGAGCCCATGGTCCTCTCCTCGTTCCATCGGGTTGAAGGTCTTGGTCGTCAACTGCGGCCGGTGTCCGCGGCTCGACATCCACCTGCCGATCATCGTCTCGCTGCGGCCTCCACCGTACGCGTCGGCCGTGTCGAACATCGTGATGCCGAGCGACCACGCCGCATCCATGATCCGGAATGCCTCCTCCTCGCTCTCCCCCTGGCCGAAGAACTCGGGAGCCGAGCCGATGCCGCCGAAGTTGCCGCAGCCGAGGATGATGCGGGAGACCTCGACTGCGCCGAGGCGACGGCGCTCCATCGTCCGATTCTACGAGCGGCGGTTTCGCAGGTGCCGCCGCAACGCCCGAAGCCGCGTGTCCCATTCCGCTCCGACGCTCGCGATCCAGTCCATCGCCTCGCCGAGCGGTGCGGGCGTCAGCTCGTAACGCGTCTCGCGTCCTTCACGGCGGCTCTCGACGAGGCCCGCTTCGTTCAAGGCCGCAAGGTGTTTCGCCACCGCCTGGCGCGTCACGGGCAGTTCCGTCGCGAGCTCGGTCGCCGTGGCTGTCTCGCGTTCGGCGAGCGCCTCCAGCACATAGCGGCGGCTCGGATCGGCGAGCGCCTCGAAAACACGCCCGGTTGGGTCGCTCATTGGGCAACCTCTGCCCAATGAGCAGGGGAGGGGGCGTGGTGGCCGGGGGAACCGGGAGGTTCCACCGGCTGTACATCAAAGAAGGGCGCTCGCGGGGGAAACATGGTTTCCCCCGCGGGAGCGCGCTGAAAGCGAGCGACGTTCACGCGTAGGCGAACGCCAGCGCGCGCAGCTCGAGTGCGATCGAGAACTGAGGCGTCGACTCGCGCACGAGGAGCCGCGTGCCGGCCTCGACCTCCTCGAGGGTGAACTCGACCTCCCCTTCCTCGTCCCAGTCGAGCACGAGCCGCTCGTTCGGCTCGGCGACGAGCACCGTTGCTCTTCGCTCTTCGCCGTCCCCCCAGCGGAAGACTCCCTCGCCGCCTTCCCGCGGGTCGAGCTCGACCTCGCTCGCGAACCACTCCTCCAGCTGTTCCGGCTCGGTCAGGGCTTCCCACACCTCGTCGGGCCCCACCGGAAAGACGATCTCACGGGTGACTTCCATCGCTCCTCCAATCCGCAACCGTGAGGTTGCGTATACTAGGCGCAACCGACAGGTTGCACATTAGCAGGAGGGATTATGCCGCTGATTCCGATGGTGGTCGAGCAGGACGGCCGCTACGAACGTTCCTTCGACATCTACTCGCGCCTGCTCCGCGAGCGGATCGTGTTCCTGGGCCAGCCGGTGGAGGACGACATCGCCAATGTCATCACCGCGCAGCTCCTGTTTCTCGAGGCGGAGGATCCCGACCAGGAGATCTCGCTCTACATCAACTCGCCCGGCGGCTCGGCGTACGCCGGCATGGCGATCTACGACGCGATGCAGTACGTCAAGCCCGACGTCCGCACGATCTGCACGGGGATGGGGATGTCGGCCGCCGCGATGATTCTCTGCGGCGGTGCAATCGGAAAACGGTTCGTGCTCCCGAACGCGAAGGTGATGATCCACCAGGGCTCGGGCGGCTTTCGCGGTTCGCCTGCCGACATCCAGATCGCCGCGAAGGAGATCCTCGAGATGACCGAGCGGATGGCGGAGATCATCGCGCGCCACTCGGGCCAGCCGCTGGAGCAGGTGATGAAGGACATCGACCGCGACCGCTTCATGGCGCCGGAGGAAGCGGTCGCTTACGGCATCGTCGACGAGGTCATCGAGCCTGCAGACGTGCGCTTCGCAAGGGCACGCTGATGGAAACCGGTGAGGTCGTGCGGGCGTGGAGCACAGAGGCGGTGGGCTGGCGCGTGTGGACCGTGCAGGAGCGGCCCGAGGGAGTCCGCCTCGGTGGGGTGATCCACGAGGCCGTGTGGACGCCGGGTCTGGCGGGCCGCGCAACGTGTTCGCTGGGCCTCCCTCACGTCGCACCCGATCCCCATTGCAATTGCGGCTTCCACGGGGCGCGTGACCCGGTCGACGCCTTCTCTTATCTACAGGGACGGAACGAGCGCGGGACGATCTGCCGCATTCTGGGTGAAGTGATGCTCTCCGGGCACGTCGTGGAGACGGAGCGAGGTTGGCGTGCGTCCGAGTCGTATCCGCTGCGCCTGTACGTCCGCGACCCGGAGATCGCCGTTGCGCTGGCGAGCTATGCCGTGCCCATACTCTCTCCGGGGTGTGGATCCGCGATTGCGACGAGTTCGAAGACGGATTCGGCTGGATCGCCGACGAGTTCATGCAGCGCTGCTCGCACGCGCTCGTTGCCGACGGACGCCTCTGGTTGATCGACGCACTCGACCGGGAGGGGCTGGGCGAGCGTGTTCGCGCAGCCGGGGATCCGGCAGGGGTTCTGCAGTTGCTCGATCGGCACAATCGCGATTGCGCGGCGCTCGCCGCACGGTTCGGCGTTCCGCATCACGTCGTGCCGCGGACCGGCATCGGCCCGTTTCAGTTCATTCCGATCAGGACACGGCGCTCCTGGCAAGAGGTAGCGCTGTGGTGGCCGGAGCGGCGGGTGCTCGTCCTGGCGGATGCGCTTGGAACGTCTGAGTACTTCCGCGCCGGCCCGGAACGACTCGCCGTGCATCCGCTGCTACGAGTCAGGCCCCCACGCAGGCAACTTGGCGCACTCGAGCCTGCGGCAATCCTCTGCGGTCACGGCACCGGGATCTTCGACGGGGCCGGCGCGGCGCTCCGCGAGGCGCTCAGCACATCGCGGCGGCGGATTCCCGGACAGGTTGCGAGCGCCGTACGCGCGTGGCGGGCGTCTCGAGCCAAGTAGCCACCAGGAACCCCACGCCGATCGCGAGCGCGCCGCCCACGGCGTCGAAGAAGAAGTGGTTGCCCGTGCCCACGATCACCAGCAGCATCACTGCGGGATACATCCAGCCCAGCGCCCGCACGAGACGGCCCTTCGCGAGCAGGGCGACGGTGACGCCGACGAGAAGCGCATAGCCGAAGTGCAGGCTCGGCACCGCCGCGAACGGGTTGTAGAAGCTCCCGAGGAGGTCGGAACTGAGGTTCACCTTCGCGCTGTGCGTGACCGTGTCGACGAAGCCGAGCCCCGCCAGCCGCGGCGGAGCGACGGGGTACAGGAGGTAGATCGAGAGGGCCACGCCGGTCGCGACGACGAGCGTGTTGCGGACGAACGCGAAGCGCTCCCGATGCTTCCGGTGGAGCCAGACGAGGAACGCTGCAGTGCCGATGAAGTGCAGCGCGATGTAGGCGATGCCGAGCGCCGTCGGGAGCGCAGGCACGAAGTGCGCCGCGCGCTGCACCGAGCGCTCGCCGAAGACGTGCAAGTCCCGCTCGAGCGCGACGATGCCGTCGGTGTGCCCGCGGGCCGCAGCGAGGGTGGCGTGCCCCTGGCCCCGGACGATCTCGTAAATCCCGTAAAGACCGGCGAGGGTGGCGACCTCCACCAGACCTCGGTGGGGAGAGGATGCGAGTCTCCGGAGGGAGGGAATTGGGTGGAGGGTCGCCACGCTCATGCAAACGACGTTACGCCCGCACCTCATCCAGGGCAGTGCGGCTATCCCTACTCCGCCGTGCGGCTGCCCCGTCTCTTGCCGGGGAGGGGCGGCTAGGCTCGCGACATCGTGTGCCACCAGGCCGACTCCAGCCCGCCGATTCCGGTCATCCGCGGAGCCGCGGTCTCGCACGAGGACCTCATCCTGGAGGCTCCGGACGGAAACCGGTTTGCCGCATTCCTGGCGCAACCCGATGAGGGCGCGGCCGCCGGGGTCGTGATCCTCCCCGACGTCCGCGGGCTCCATCGCTTCTACGAGGAACTGGCCCTCCGATTCGCCGAACGAGGGATCGCGGCGATCGCGCTCGACTACTTCCGCCGCACCGCGGGAGCCGCGAAGCGCGGAGACGACTTCGAGTACGGGCCGCACTTCGATCAGACCACCCAGGCCGAGGTCCAGTCAGACATCGCGGCGGCGGTCGTCCATCTTCGCTCCACCGGCGTGCGCTCGGTCTTCACCGTCGGGTTCTGCTTCGGCGGGCGTAACTCCTGGCTCGCCGCGGCCGGCGGTCACGGGCTCGCGGGAGCCGTTGGCTTCTACGGCCGGCCGGGGGAAGACCGTGAAGGAAATCCCGGCCCGATCCAGCGGGTCGGGGAGCTCGAGGCGCCGATCCTCGCTCTGCAGGGGGGAGCCGACCAGAACATCTCAGCCGAGCAGAACGCCGCGTTCGACCGTGCGCTCGACGAGGCGGGCGTGGAGCACGAGGTCGTCACCTACGAAGGCGCACCTCACAGCTTCTTCGATCGCAAGCAAGAGGATTTCGCCGCAGCCTCCGAGGACGCGTGGAGCCGCGTGCTCGGGTTCATCGAGCGTTATACGGGTAAGGGCTAGCGCGGCAGGCGCAGGCTGTGCGTCGACCGGGCCGTCTCCCCGGTGCTCGAGCGGTACGTCAATCCCAGCGTGGCCGCGCCCGGCTTCACGGTCCGTCCAAGTCGCAGGCGCCGGACGCTCGAGCCAGCCCGAACGCTGAACTCGTTCCGCTCTAGTGCCTTGCCTCTTCGGCTAAGCAACGCGCTCACCCGGGCGGGCTTGCTCAGGCGCAGCCGAAGCTCGATGGCGCGCTTCGCACCGTGGCCGCGTACGCGAATGCTGATCCTCACGGTCAGTCCCGTCCCCGGAGTCGCGGTCGCGTCCGTCGTCGTGGTCGTGGGTGTGCTCGTCGTCGCCGATCCCGTGGAATTCCCACCCGACCCGGTGGTGGTCGTGCCTCCGCCGGTCGCCGTCGTGGTCGTCGTGGTGGTTGTCGTGAGGATGGTGGTCGGCAGGGTCACGGTCGGGGGCGTCACCGTCGGCACGGTCGTCGTGATGCAGCCGACGACCGGAAGGCAGACATCCTGCGGTGCGGCGGGTATGTCGCTCGAAAAGGTCCCGGCCGCGAGCAGCCCCGCTGCGAAGACGGCCAGTCCAACGCCCGCACGGCGCAGGGGGAGCCGCGAGTCTTTGCGAAGGAGGCGAATCAGGGTCATGGGCGGACCTTGTTAACCCGCATGTCGACCGAGGACAACAAAGAGATGAGCGTTTCGACACAAGTCCCCTCGAAGGGTGAGTTCCGGCCTCGCCGCCGACTCGGGGCCGAAGAGTGGTCTTACCCGTGCTTAGCCCGTTCTCAGAGGATTCTCAGATCGGCCTGCTTTTCTCCCCTCATGACCGACCCGAAGCTCACACGGCGGGGATCCCTGCTCAAGCTCGGCGGCCTCGTGGCAGGCGCGATCGGCGTGGGTGGACTGGAGAGCCCGCCTTCCGAGGGTGCCGGCCCCGCGGCCGTCGCCTCCGGGGCCGTGTCGTGCGTCCTGACGCCCGAGCAGACCGAGGGGCCGTACTACATCGCGAACGAGGCCGTTCGGCGCAACATCACGGAGGGTCGTCCGGGCGCGCCGATGCTCCTGCGCGCGTTCGTGGTGAACGCGTCGACGTGCAAGCCGATCAAGGGTGCGGCGGTCGACATCTGGCACGCCGACGCGAGCGGTGTCTACTCGGGTTTCGGGCAGGGAGCGTCGAGCCGGACCTTCATGCGCGGGATCCAGAGGACGGACGCGAAGGGCCTCGCGGCGTTCCGCACGGTCTATCCCGGCTGGTATCAGGGCCGCACTGTGCACATCCACGTCAAGGTGCATCTCGGCGGCAACGTCGCGCACACCGGCCAGCTCTACTTTCCCGACGCCTTCACCGACGCCGTCTATCGCAGGAGCCCATACAGCAGCCGGCCGAACCGGGACGTCCGCAACTCCGGCGACGCGATCTACCGCAACGGCGGCAGCAAGTCGTTGTTGTCCGTCCGCAGAAACAAGGCGGGCGTTTACGTCGCAACGATCACGATGGGCGTCCACAGGTCTTAACACCCGGCCGCTAGATTCGGCGCGTGGACAGCATGACGCGTCGCGAGTTACTTGCACGCGGCGGTCGCTTTGCCCTCTTCGCCGGCGCCGTGCCGTTCGCGGGTCGGATCGCGGACCTTGCTTCCGAGACCTCGGCCGGCATCCTCCAGGAGCTGGCGGCTGGGCTGCGCGGCGACGTCGTGCGAGCAGGCAGCCCCGGCTATAACCAGGCGCGCCTGCTGTTCGACACGCGCTTCGACGGAGTCAAGCCTCGGGCGATCGTCTTCTGCGAGTCCCTCGCCGACGTTCAGCGTACGGTTCGCTGGGCGCGACGTCACGCCGTGCGGATCGTTCCGCGCTCGGGTGGGCACAGCTACGGTGGGTACTCCACGACGACCGGCGTGGTCGTCGACGTCTCACGGATGAAGGGGATCGCACTCGACCGGGACGGTCATGCGGTGATCGGCGCCGGCGCGAGGCTGATCGACGTGTACGCCCATCTGGCGCAGTTCGGTCGCACGGTTCCTGCGGGCTCGTGCCCGACGGTTGGCATTGCGGGTCTGGCGCTCGGCGGCGGAGTCGGCTTCGCCTCCCGGAAGTTCGGGCTCACTTGCGACAACCTCGTCGAGGCCACGGTCGTCCTCGCCGACGGCACTGCCGTTGTCTGCAACGCGAAGGAGCATCCGGACCTGTACTGGGCGCTGCGCGGAGGTGGCGGCGGCAACTTCGGGATCGCCACCCGCCTCGCCTTCCGTACGCATCCGATCGGCCAGGTCGCGACCTATGCGCTCGAATGGCCCTGGTCGGACGCGAAGGAGGTCGTGCAGACGTGGCAGCGGGTCGCGCCTCACGCGCCTGATGCGTTCTTCTCCGTCCTGAACCTCAACGCCGCAGTGGGTGGGCGTCCCCGGATCACCTCGGCCGGTCAGTTTCTCGGGACGGAGGAGCAGCTACGCGCCGTCGTCAAGCCGCTCGCGGACGCGGGCACGGCGACGCGCTTCACCGTGTCGACTCACAGTTATCTCGAGGCGCAGCGCATCTGGGCCGGCTGCTCGGCGACGACGATCGCCGAGTGTCACCTGCCCCCGCAGGGCCATCTGGGCCGGTCGACCTTCAAGGGTAAGTCGCGCTTCGCCAAGAAGCCGCTGTCGCCAGCGGGGATCGACACGATGGTCCAGCACATCGAAGCGCGCCTCAGCACGGGCTCTGGCTCGGGGATCATCCTTTTGGACTCCTACGGCGGCGCCATCAACCGCGTGAAGAAGAACGCGACCGCCTTCGTGCACCGCGATGCGCTCTTCTCGATGCAGTACCTGGCCTACTGGGATCCGTCGGCGGCCGCCGCGCCGAACCTGCAGTGGCTCGCCGCGTTCTACACGGCGATGCGACCGTACGTCTCGCCGTTCGCCTACCAGAACTACATCGACCCCGACCTGGAGAGCTGGCAGCAGGCGTACTACGGAGCGAATCTCGGCCGGCTCATCGCCGTGAAGCGGCGCTACGACCCCCGCAACGTCTTCCGCTCACGTCAGAGCATCCCGCTCAGCCGCCGCTGAGCGGTAGCTGAGCCGTGACGATCGTGCCTCGGCCCGGCGGGCTGACCACGAAGAGGGTGCCTCCGGCGGCCTCGGCTCGGTCACGGAGCCCGAGGATTCCGGTGCCAGCCGTCGGATCTGCACCGCCGCGCCCGTCATCCGTGACTTCGAACCGAAGCGTGTTGCCCTCGATGGCGACCTTCACGTTCGCCTGCGATGCCTGCGCGTGTTTGACGATGTTCGTCAGCGCCTCGGACACGATGTAGAAGACGGTCGCCTCGATGCCCTCTGGAAGACGATCGGGTGGCACGAGGATGTTCACGGGGAGGGGCAGGCGCTTCGTGAGGGCCTCGATGGCCGGGGCCAATCCCTGTTCGGTCAATGCGGCAGGATGGAGTCCCCGTGCGAGCTCGCGTAGCTCTTCGAGCGCAAGATCGAGCTCCTTCGCCGCCGCCTCCAGAGACGCCGCGGCAGCCGGGGTCTGATCGGACTCGACCTGGCGCCGAGCGAGCCGCAGGGTCAAGGCGAGCGAGACGAGCCGTTGTTGCGCACCGTCGTGGAGATTTCGCTCGAGCTTCCGGCGCTGTTCGTCGCCTGCCTTGACGATGCGTGCGCGAGAAGAACGGAGGTCGTCCCGCGCCTGCGCGCTGGCCACCGCGAGCGAGACGAGCTCGCAGAATCCGGCGAGCCTGCCCTCGCTCTCCGGGGGCAACACGTCGGCGCTCGCGACGGCAACGGTTCCCCAGAGGATGCCGGCGACGACGATCGGGGCCGACACCGTCGAGCGGTAGCCGATCCGCAGCATCAACTTCGGGATCTCGCCTGGGAGGTTCGAGTAATCGTCGATCCTCGCGGGAGCGCCGCTGTAGAGGACTCGGCCGATGGTCATCGTCTCGTCGACTGGGATCCGCTCCCCGAGAGCAAACGCGCCGACGTTGTTGCGGTCGTGACGGCCGACGACGGTCGCGGTGTCGTCGCCTTCGTAGCGAAAGACCGCCGAGGCGCTCACCTCGAGAATGCGCGCACATTCCTCCGAGACCGCCATGAAGACGCGCTCCGGGCTCGCCTCCGAGGCCACCAGAGTGGCGACCCGCCGTAGCGCGCGCTGTTCCTGGGCGAGCTGGCCCACTTCGGCGAGCTTCGCCTCGGGATCGCCCTCCAGAGCGTCGTCCAGGTGGTTTTTCGCCCGCTCGGTCAGATCGATGCCGGCAGTCACCAGGTAGAGCGGCGCGCCGTCGTTGCCGGGCATGAGCTTGTTCGACCACGCGATCAGGCGTCGGCTTCCATCTTTCGCAACCCAGTGCCCCACCTGCGGGCTGGAGTGCCCGGTCGACCAGACGTAGTCGAGCACTGCCCCGAAGGCCTCGGCTTCCTCAGGCGGGATCACGAAGTCGCGGGCGTCGCGGCCGAGGACCTCCTCGCGGTCGAAGCCCGTCGCCCGGACGCACGAGTCGTTGAAGAAGAGGATGCGCCCCGACCGGTCGAGGACGCAGACGAGCGACATCGTCGCTTCCGTCAAGACCTTCGCGAACTCGTCGCCGACGATGAATTCCGTCGCGTCAGGCATCGACGTCGAAGATCGTGACCTCGTATTCCTCCAGCGCCCTGCGGGCGACGCCCAACGTCTCGGCGGTGAGCTCGCTGAGCCGGCTGCCTGCCTCGGCGCTTGCGAGCAGGGCCTCCTCGTCGGCCCAGAGCGTGATCACGAGTGTCTCCGTGCCCTCACGATTCGAGAGGCGCAGCAGCCCGCGGAAGCCCGTGCTATCCCGAAGCCACGGCAGCAGCTGGTCGCGGACGATCTCCAGGCCTCGCTCGCTTTGCTCCGGCGTGGACTCGAGGGCATGCAGGCGCGCAAACACCCTGTCCTTTTACACTGTGGCCGTGAGCTTCGTACCCCGTCTCGCGATCGCCTGGGCGATCAACCTCGCCGCACTCTGGGCGGCCAATGCGCTCTGGGACGGTGTGCGGATCCACGGCTGGGCCGCCTATCTGATCGGCTCGGCCGTGCTCGGCATCGCGAACGCCGTGCTGAAGCCGCTTCTCACCCTGCTGACCTTCCCCCTGATCGTCCTGACGCTCGGGCTCTTCTATCTCGTGATCAACATCGCGATGGTCGCGCTCGCGGAGTGGATTGCCCCGAACTTCTCGATCGACGGCTTCTGGTCTTACGTTGGAACAGTCGTCGTCGTCTGGGCGTTCAACTGGATCGCCGATCAGGCGCTGGGGGATTTCGAGCGTCGCGCTCGGCCGCGCCTGATCTAGCGCTTCCACAGGCGCGCGAGCAGGCCTGGTCGGCGAGGCTGAGCGGCGCGCCAGTCGTCGTAGGTCTTGAACGTTCCGGCCTCACGCGCCGCCCGCACGCATTCCGCGTGTGCGTGCCGACGACGTTCAACGTCGCCTTCCGGCGCGATGACGACGTGGTCGCTCATCGCGTGCAGCTTGCTCCCGCAGAGCGGGCAGGTGTAGGTCGCCGGCTTTCGGCTGTGCGCTCGCCGAACCGCCCACCATTCGCTCATCGCGTTGAGTCTGACTGACTCAGCCCTACCACTAGCATCGCCACGTGAAGTTCGATGAGTTCACGGTCGTGCTGCTCCTGACGCCGCCCGACGCTCCTGTGCTGGAGGACGCGGCCGCTGCCGACCTCCAGGACGCCCACCTTGCGTACCTTGCGGCTCTGCACGAGAGCGGTCAGCTCCTGGCAGCCGGGCCCTTGCCTGGAGAGCCGCGGCGGAGGTTCCGCGGATTGAACATCTTCGGCACCGGCCCCGACGAGGCGCGGTTGCTCGCAGAGCAGGATCCCGCCGTCCGCGCCGGCCAGTTCGAGCTCGAGGTCCTACCCTGGCTCGTCCCAGCCGGTGCAGCCACTTTCGAGCGCACGAGCTTTCCGCATTCGGCCGCAGAGGCCGGGGCCTAGGGCTAGGCGTCGATCGGGACGTGTCCCGGCTCGGATGCGACTCGTTCGAGCCAACCGACGACGGCTGGATACGGCGCCAGATCGAAGCCACCCTCGTGAGCGACGTGGGTGTACGCGTAGAGCGCGAGGTCCGCGAGCGAGAGCCGGTCGCCGACGAGATACGTGCGGCTGCGTAGATGCTCGTCCATGGCGGCGAGCGCTCGGCGGCCCGCCGCCTGACGCTCCGGAAGGCGAGCCGCGAACTCGTCTGCGCGACCTGAGTATGCGAGCCAGAAGCGCGCAATCGCGATCGCAGGTTCGTGGTCGTACTGCTCGAAGAACATCCACTGCAGGACTTGCGCCCGTTCGTACGGATCGTCCGGCACGAAGCGGGACCCGTCGGCCAGGTACCAGAGGATCGCGCCGGATTCCGCGAGCGGCCTGCCGTCGTCCAGGACGAGGGTGGGCACCCGGAGCGCGGGATTGAGTCCGCCCAGGACCTCGGGCCGGTTCGAACGGTCGACGACGTCCATGGTGCGTCGTTCGTAGGGGACCCCGAGGTGCGCGAGCAGCAGGCGCACCTTGTAGCAATTGCCCGACACCGGGCTGTCGTAGAGCAACACGCCGCGGTCTAGGCGGCGGCGAAGCGCTTGGCTGCGCGTGCTCGTGCGCGCGCGGCTTCCACCTCACGGTCCCTCGGTGCGGCGGAGGTCACCAGAACGTCGAGCAGGCGAGCTGTTGCACTCGCCACCTCGTCCACCGCGCGAGTGAACGCTTCGGCGTTGGCCTGCGAAGGCTTGGAAAAGCCGCTCACCTTCCGCACGTATTGCTCCGCCGCGCCGCGGACCTCATCCTCGGTGGCGGGCGGATCGAAGTTGAAGAGCGTGTGGATGTTTCGGCACATGTCGATCTCCTCAGTCGGCGATGGGGGAAAAGTAGCTCGCGTCATTCGGGCCGGGGCGGCAAGGGGCAGGAGACGAACGGCCGCCCGACCAGGAACGAACCGAGCTTGTACGCCTCGCAGCCGGTGCAGAAGCCCGTCGTGGCTGCGAGCAGTGCCAGCCCCGCGACGATTCCGCCGAGGACGGCGCCGAGCGGGTCGACCCCGGCTGCGTACGCCGTGGTTGCAAGCCCGAGGAACACCGCTCCGACGAGATTCGCGAAGCGCGGCGGACGTGCGTCCTCGAGTGGCCCTTCGCCCACGCGCGGCTGAACGAGCTCGAAGTAGGCGAGGCAGGCCAAGCAGAAGCGGCGGCCGAGGGTCAGTCCGACGACGAGCTGTAGGGCGAGCAGACCCAGTAGCCACCACCATCCCGTCGCCACCGCGAGCGCGGCCAGCACCCCGATCGTCGCCTGGTTGAACCGAGGCGCGCGGGAGTCGATCACGTCGAGATTGCGATAGGGATCGGCGAGCCGCTTCATTTCGGAAAGTATTGCGGAGACGCCGCGGTCGAGGTGGCGGGAGAACTAGCCGAAGTCGATCACGCTGCGAATGCCGTCCTGCGCCTCCATCAGCTCGAAGCCTCGGTTCACCTCGTCGAGGCTGAGCTTGTGCGAGACGAATGCGTCGACGTCGATGTCGCCGCCGAGATAGCGCTCGACGAATTGCGGGACCTGGTCGCGACCCTTGACGCCGCCGAACGACGAGCCGGCCACGCGGCGGCCCGTGATCAGAAAGCGGGGCACGATGTCGAGCATCTCGCCCTTGCCCGCGACGCCGCACATCGTCGCAAGGCCCCAGCCCATTCGCGCTGACTCGACGGCCTGGCGCATCACTTCCACGCTGCCGGTCGCCTCGAAGGTGTAGTCGGCGCCGAAGCCACCGGTCAGCTCGACGATGCGCTCCACTGCCTCGGTTCCGCCTAGGAGCGTGTCGGTTGCGCCCTGGCCACGTGCGAGCTCCAGGCGATCCTCCGACAGGTCGACGGAGATGATCCTGTCGGCACCCTGCAACCTGCAGCCCGCGACCGCGCCGAGGCCGACCATGCCGGCGCCGAAGATGACACACGTCGAGCCGGCGGTCACCTTGGCGGTGTTCATCGCCGCGCCGAGACCGGTTGACAGTCCGCACGCAAACAGACACGCGCGGTCGAGCGGCGCCTCGGGATGGATCTTCGCGAGCGAGATCTCGGGCATGACCGCGTACTCCGCGAATGTCGAGGTGCCCATGAAGTGCCGAATCGGCACGCCGTCGCGCGAGAGCCGCGTAGTGCCATCCGGCAGGAAGCCCCGATTCTGCTGGTCGCGGATCGCGAGACAGAGATTCGTCCGGTGATCACGACAGTGCTCGCAGTCACGGCACTGGGGCGAGAAAAGCGTAACGACGTGGTCGCCGGGTTCGACGTCCTGCACGCCGTCGCCGATACGTTCCACCACCCCGGCGCCCTCGTGCCCGAGCACCGTCGGGGAGTAGCCGGAGGGATCTGCGCCCGAGGCCGTATAGAGATCCGTGTGACACACGCCGCAGGCAACCAATCGAACGAGTACTTCGCCGGCCCTCGGCTCCGCGAGTTCGACTTCCTGCACATCGAGCGGGGCGCCGAACTCCTCGAGAACAGCCGCGTGGATCCTCACCCGCCGATTCTTACGGATCGATGACGCCTCGCTGCTCCTCTCAGGTCGCCGATTGCATGTCCTGCGTCAGCCACGGGTCCTCGCCGGGGTCGCCGCCGCCCGCTGCGACCGCGAGCCGCGGCAGGTAGTGATCCCAGCCGTGCGCATGAGAGGCGGCCGACTCTGCTCCCGGCAGGTCGCGGTGCACGAAGCGCAGACTCGTGCCGTCGCCTTCGGGCGTCAGCTCGACCTCGATCGTGGACGTGCCCGGCGGAACGGCGCTCTCGGTCTCCCAGCCCCAGGTGAAGACGAGCCGGTGCGGAGGATTCAACTCGACGAACTCTCCGCGGGCCGTGTGTCCCGGAATGACCTCGCAGCGGTAGATCCCACCCGGGGTCGCGTCGAGGTCCGCCGTCATCCCCTTCCAGCGCGTCAGCTTCTCCGGATCGACGAAGAACTCCCAGACCGTCTCCGGGCTGGCCGCAATCGAGATGGTGCGTTCGACCGTGGTGGTCTCAGTTGTCGCGTCCATGCTTCTTCTGCTCCTCCTTCTCCGCTTCGCGTTTGAGTGCTTCCAACCGCACGTCCCAGAACTCCTCGAGGAACTGCTTGAGCTCGGCGAGCCCTTCCGGACGTGCCCGGTACAGACGCCTCGTGCCGTTCCGTCGCTCGCTCACAAGCCCCGCCTCCTTCAGGACGTTCAGATGCTGTGAGACCGCGGGTCTCGTGACGTCGAAGTGCGATGCGATCTCCCCGGCCGAGAGCTCGCCGTCGCGTACCAGAGTCAGGATCTGTCGCCGCCTCGGTGCGGCGATTGCCTTCAGCGCGGCCTCCACGGCACTGTATGTAAGCAGATCCTTACGTAAGATGCAACTTAAACAGTGGACCTACCGCCGCGAGCGCCGGAGGCGCCGCGGCAGGCGCCGCTTCGAGGTCCGCTGCAGCACTGTTCCTTCCTCGAGGCTGCTGCCGGCGCCGAGCACAACGCATTCGAGTGGCACATCGGCGATGTGCACCGGCAGGCCCGTCTCCACCGAGATGCGACGGTCGATGCCGCGGAGCAACGCGCCGCCGCCCGCGATCACGATGCCGCTGTTACTGATGTCCGCCGCGAGCTCGGGCGGCGTCGACTCGAGTGTTCGACGGACCGCGTCGACGATGGCGTCGACGGGTTGCGAGAGCGCGGTCCGCACGTCGGCCGACGTGATCGTCGCCCGTCGGAGGAAGCCGCTCACTCGGTCACGACCCGCGACGTCGGTCTCGAGCTCCTGGTCGAGCGGCCACGCCGATCCGCACGCGATCTTCGCGGTCTCGGCCGTCTCGGGCCCGATCTGGAGGCGCACGTCGGAGTCGACGTAGCGCACGAGTGCCTCGTCGAGCTCGTAACCGCCGACGCGGATCGATTCCCAGACGACGATGTCGCCGAGCGAGAGGACGGCCACCTCGGTGGTCCCGCCGCCGATGTCGACGATCATGCTCCCCTGCGCCTCGCCGACGGGCAGTCCCGCGCCGATTGCCGCGGCCATCGGCTCCTCGATTAGCGCCACGTTCCGGGCCCCTGCGGCGATCGTCGCTTCCTCGACCGCGTCACGTTCCAGCTTCGTGATTCCACTCGGCACGCAGAGGACGACCTGTGACAGGGACAGGCCGCCGCCCCCGACCCGGCGGATGAAGTACCGGAGCATCTCGGCGGTGACGTCGAAATCTGCGATCACGCCGTGTCGGAGCGGACGAATCGCGCGAATCGTGGCCGGCGTGCGTCCGATCATCCGGCGGGCCTCTTCGCCGACTGCCTGGACCTCATCCGTGGTGTCGTCGATCGCGACGACGGACGGCTCGAACACGACGATCCCCTGGCCGCGAACGAAGACGAGCGTATTCGCCGTGCCGAGGTCGATCGCCAGCTCCCGACTACCGGTTAAGCGCTGCAGAGTCACAGACCCCTCGTGGACAGTAGCGGTGGGAATTGCCGAGAGTCGTTCCTGCGCACGAAGGCACTTCTTCCATCTCGGCCGCGGCGTCCCTACGCTATCCGTGTGGCAATCCGCACGGGCGGGCGGCGGTAACGCGATGATCGAGGTGACCCGAGACCTCGAGCGCGGCCGCGAGTCCTACGAGGCCTTGGCGTGGGCGGAGGCCTACGAGTGCCTGTCGCGGGCGGACGAGGTTGCCCCACTCGGTGGCGGCGACCTCGTGTTGCTCGCGACGTCGGCGCACATGCTCGGCCGAGTCGACGAGTGGCTTCCGTTGCTCGAGCGTGCGCACCACGCCTACACGGAGGAAGGGGAGTCGCTACCTGCGGTGCGCTGCGCCTTCTGGATCGGCATCAACCTGGCCCTGCGTGGCGAGCTCGGTCCGGCGACCGGCTGGCTCGGACGCGCGCAACGGATGCTCGAGCGGGAAGAGGGCGAATGCGTGGAGCAGGGGTACATGCTCATGCCCGTCTCGTTCCAGCACGAGGTCAGCGGTGACCTCGAGGGTGCGGCCGCAACCGCGGCCGCTGCTGCTGAGATCGCCGAGCGCTTCGGCGACAGGGATCTCTTTGCGCTGGCCGTACATGTTCAGGGCAGCGTGCTCGCGAAGAGCGGCCGGGTTGCGGAAGGCCTGCGTCTGCTCGACGAGGCGATGGTCGCCGTCACTGCGGGCGAGGTTTCGCCGGTCGTCTCCGGAATCGTCTATTGCGGGGTCATCCTCGCCTGCGAGGACGTGTACGAGGTGCGCCGAGCACAGGAATGGACGACGGCGCTGGCGCGGTGGTGTGAGGAGCAGCCCGACCTGATCTCGTTTCGTGGACGGTGTCTCGTCCACCGAGCCCAACTGTTGCGACTGCACGGAGACTGGCCGGCCGCGCTCGGCGAGGCACGTATCGCCGGCGAGCGCTTTGCGGGTTCGATGAACCCGGGCGCGATCGCGAGCGCGTGGTACCTGCAGGGGGACGTTCAGCGACTGATGGGTCGCTTCGAAGAGGCCGAGGAGTCGTACCGGGAGGCGAGCCGCCTCGGCCTGGAGCACCAGCCGGGCCTCGCGCTGCTGCGGTTGGCTCGAGGAGAGACGGACAAGGCGGTCGCCGCGATCCGTCGTGCCGTAGGCGAAACGAGCGATCCGGCTGCTCGAGCGGCGCTGCTGCCTGCCTACGCCGAGATCATGGTGGCCGCCGGCGGAATCGAGGCAGCTCGAGAGGCGTGCGCCGAGCTGGATGAGACCGCCGCGCTCTTCGGCTCGGAACTGTTGCAAGCCGTTGGCGCGCAGGCGCGTGGCGCGCTCGAGCTCGCGGTCGGGGACGGCGAAGCAGCGCTGATCAGCCTGCGGGCGGCGTGCGAGCTGTGGCAGAGGCTGGGAGCTCCCTACGAGCTCGCGACTGCACGTGTTCTGCTCGGCAGGGCACGTGGGCTGGCCGGTGATGACGAGGGGTTCGAGCTCGAGGCGGCGGCGGCCCGCAGCGTCTTCGAGCAACTCGGCGCGGCGCCGGCCCTCGCCTGGCTGGAGTCGCTCAGTGCGAAGGACGATCCGGGTCAGGGGCACGGGCTGTCCTCTCGCGAGCTCGAGGTGCTGCGGCTGCTGGCACGAGGGAAGAGCAACCGCGAGATCGCCTCGGACCTCGTGATCAGCGAGCACACCGTTGCGCGACACGTGCAGAACATCTTCACGAAGCTTGGCGTGACCTCTCGCACTGCGGCCGGGGCGTTCGCGTTCGAGCACGAGCTCGTCTGAAAGAAACGGATGATCAAAACTGACCATCCACGGCCGACCCAAGGTTGGTGGATCCGTGCGATGCGCGCCGAAGCGTTCCTGCCTACCGTCGACGTCGAAGGCATTCGACGACGGAGGAACTGTCATGGCGACACAGGAGAAAGCGCATGAAGTACGACAGGCCGGAAACAGGAGTGTCGAGTACTTCGACACGATCGTCATAGGTGGCGGGCAGGCAGGCCTGTCCGTTGGCTACTACCTGAAGAAGCAAGGCCGCCCGTTCGTCATCCTCGACGCGAACGAACGGATCGGCGGTTCCTGGCGCACGCGGACCTGGACGTCACTTCGACTCTTCACGCCCGCACGGTATGACGGGCTACCGGGCTGGGCATTCCCCGCGTCCGGCTGGTCGTACCCGACCGCACGCGAGACGGCCGACTACCTCGAGGCCTATGCCGAACGGTTCGATCTTCCCGTTCGCACGCAGATGACGGTGGATCGGCTCAGCAAGGATGGTGGACGCTACGTCGTCCGGTGCGGCGAGCACCGCTTCGAGGCCGACCACGTCGTGGTCGCGACGGGTTTCTACGGGACGCCCGCAGTGCCGGAGTTCGCAGCCGAACTTGACCCCCGTATCGTTCAGATGCATTCCAGCGCGTATCGCGATCCCTCTCAACTCAGCCCCGGCGGCGTGCTGCTCGTCGGTGCCGGCAACTCCGGCGCGGACATCGGCATGGAGGTCGCGCGTACTCACCGGACCTGGCTTTCCGGACGCGACAAGGGCCAGGTGCCGGTCCGGATCGAGAGCCGGAAGGCGCGTCTCGTCCTGCCGATCCTGTGGTTCGTCGCGTCGCACATCCTCACCGTGAAGACGCCGATCGGCCGCAAGGTTCGGCCGCACGTCCTCTCCGAGGGGGCGCCGCTGATCAGGGTGAAGTCCGAAGATCTCGTCGCCGCCGGCGTCGAGCGGGTCCCGAAGACCGTCGCGGTCAGGGACGGTCTCCCTGCGCTCGAGGATGGCCGAGTGCTGGACGTTGCGAACGTCATCTGGTGCACGGGGTTTCGCCAGGACTTCAGCTGGATCCACGTGCCGGTCTTCGGCGAAGCGAGCGAGCCGGTGCACGAACGCGGCGTTGCCTCAGAACCTGGTCTCTACTTCCTCGGCCTGGACTTCCTCTACTCGTTCACCTCGGAGAACGTGGGCGGTGTCAGGAGAGACGCGCGCCACGTCGCCAGGCACATCGCCTCGCGGGTGTCAGCCTGACCGGCGTGCCCAGAGAAATCGGGCAGCGACGAGTGTGCCGATCACCGTCATGGTCACCTTGACGGCCTTTCGGCCGCGCAGCTTGGACTCGCCGCCCGCACGTTGTTCCATCCTCACGGGAACCTCGTCGACGCGTAGGCCGGCGTCGGCGAGGCGCAGAAGCGCTTCCACCTCCGGTGCTTCCGTCCGGAAGGGCTCGGCGAGCAGCGGCAAGGCGGCGGCGTTGACCGCGTAGAGGCCGCTGGTCGCGTCTGCGAAAGGACGCCGAAGCGCGAGTCTCATCCCGCGCCGGAGCAGGGCGGTCCCCAGTCGTCGAGCGGGGCTGGGAAGGTAGCGGTAGGGCTCGTAACCCTCGCCCGAGACGAAGCGCGAGCCGACCGCGACGTCGCAGACGCCGGCTCGCACCAGCGCCAGCAGACGCGCGAGCTCTGCCGCCGGGTGCTGACCGTCCGCGTCGACGCGACCGCAATAGGCGTAGCCGCGGTCGAGAGCCCAGCGGTAGCCCGAGGCGATTCCGATCGGCAGGCCGCGGTTCGTGCCGAGCGAGAGCACCTCGGCGCCGTGCCGGCGTGCCACCTCGGCGGTGCCGTCCGTCGAACCGTCGTCCACCACGAGCACGTCGACGCCGGGCAACTCGCGCCTCAGATCGTCGAGCACAGCCGGGAGGTTCTCTTCCTCGTTCCACGCCGGAATGAAGACGACAGTGTCACTCACCGGGATCGGGACGTTCCTTCAACTCTTCCTGCGCCGCGCGCAGCTGTCGTGAGCGCACCGTCAGCGCGCCAAGCTCCCACATGAGGCTCGACGGCGTCGGCAGCACGTGCGGGGCTCCGAAGCTGGTCTTGATGCCGTGGGCTCCGTAGAGCCGCCGGAAGAACCAGCGTGCCCGATACAGGTGCAACGGCGTGCAGACCACGGTGACATGGTGGATGCTGCGCTCGAGAACGAGGGGAAGGGTCCGGGCTGCGTTCTCCGCGGTGGTCGAGGCAGTCTCCTCCAACACGATCTCGCTCTCTTCCCCTCGCCAGAGCGACCGCATCTGCTTCGCTTCCGATCGGCCGCCGTCAGGTGCCCAGCCGCTGAAGACGACGAACTGTGGTGGGTTCCGCTCAGCCAGTCGCGCGCCATGGGCAACGACCCGGCGGCACGCCGGGCTGATGCGGTAAGCGCCGGTGCGATCCCGGCGACTGCTCCCGAGGACGACGAGGGCGGACCGGGCCATAGGGGAAGCGTAAGCGGCGCGCGCTATCCCGGCTTACCTCGCTGCCCTGGAGGCTGCGGCCGTCTGACCACCGTCAGGTGCCGTTTGGCATCGACCTCGAGGCTCCTTACGCTTTGCCCATGACGGTCTGCGCTGCCTGCGGGAGCGAGAATCGAGCCGGCGCGCGTTTCTGCGATTCGTGTGGCGCGCCGCTCGTCTCTCCGCAGACGCGCGAGCTGCGTAAGGTCGTCACGATCCTGTTCTGCGACGTCACGGGCTCGACGGCGATGGGCGAGCGCCTCGACTCCGAATCTCTCCGGCGCGTGATGGAGCGCTACTTCGCCGTCGCGCGCGGCGTGCTCGAGCGCCACGGTGGGACGGTCGAAAAGTTCATCGGCGACGCAGTGATGGCGGTCTTCGGCATCCCGGTCGTCCACGAGGACGACGCGTTGCGTGCGGCGCGTGCCGCGACCGAGCTCCGCGAGGAGCTCGGCGGGCTCAACGGCGAGCTGCAGCGAGAGTTCGGGACCGAGCTGCAGGTCCGCATGGGGATCAACACCGGCGAGGTCGTGACGAACGAAGGCGGGACTCTCGCCACAGGTGATGCAGTCAACATCGCTGCGCGGCTCGAGCAAGCCGCACAGGCGGGCGACATTCTCATCGGTGACGCAACGCGACAACTCGCCGAATCCGCGCTCGAGCTCGAGCCCGTCGCATCTGTGGATGCGAAAGGGAAGTCGACACCGCTTCTGGCACATCGCCTGGTGGCGGTCCGAGCGGACGCGCCTGCATTCGAACGGCGGTTCGACGCGCCATTCGTGGGCCGCGAGGGCGAGCTCGAACAACTGGCTCAGGCATACGGCCGCGCGGTCCGCGACGGCTCGTGTCAGCTGTTCACGGTGCTCGGCCCGGCGGGCATCGGAAAGTCGCGCGTCGTGTATGAGTTCATCGCTTCAGCCCTGGATTCGATCGTCCTCCGCGGACGCTGTCTCGCCTACGGGGAGGGGATCACGTACTTCCCGCTTGTCGAGATCCTCGAGCAGATCGCGGCGGACAACGAGCTCACAGAACTGCTCGCGAACAATCCGCAGGGTCGCAAGCTGTTGAACGAGGTGTCTGCCGCGACTGGAGTCGCCGACGAGGCTGTCGTCGCGCGCGAGGACACCTTTCGCGCGGTCAGGATGTTGCTGGAGCTGCTTGCGCAGACCCGCCCGTTGATCCTTGTTCTCGACGACCTGCACTGGGCAGAGCCGACGTTTCTCGACCTCGTCGACCACATCGCCGACTGGAGCCGTGATGCAGCCATCCTCCTCCTGTGCGTCGCGCGGCCGGACCTCCTGGACGCACGTTCGGGTTGGGGCGGTGGCAAGCACAACGCGACGACGATCCTGCTCGAGCCGCTGTCCGAGTCCGACGCCGAGACGCTGATCGACAACCTGCTCGTCGGCGGAGCCCTCCCCGAGGCGCTGCGCGAGCGGATCACGTCGTCGGCGGAGGGAAATCCACTGTTCGTCGAGCAGATGCTCGCCCTCATCGCACAAGGCGGTGGCAACGGCAACGGGGAGGTCACCGTTCCGCCGACCATCCAGGCGCTCCTGGCCACGCGCCTGGAGCAGCTTCCCTCGCCCGAACGGGTCGCGGCCGAGCGCGCATCGGTCATCGGCAAGGAGTTCTGGCGGAATGCCCTCGCCGAGATCGGCGGGGAGACCTCGGCGCTCCCGGGGCTCGTCCGCAAGGAGCTCATCCGGCCGCACCGCTCCCCGATCTTCCCGCTCGACGACGCCTACCGCTTTCGCCATCAGCTCATTCGCGATGCGGCCTACGACGGCATGCCCAAGGAGCTGCGCGCGGAGTTGCACGAGCGGTTCGGGCTCTGGCTCGAGACCAATCGCAGCGAATACGACGAGATCGTCGGTTATCACCTCGAGCAAGCGTTCCGGTTGAAGGAGCAACTTGGCCGGGTCGACGACGCCGTGAAGGCTCTCGGGTCGCGCGCGGGCCAGTTGCTCGGCCAGGGCGGGCATCGCGCTTACGGACGTGGAGACATACCAGCCGCGGTCAGCCTGCTCGGCCGGGCGACGGAGCTTCTGCCGGAGCAAGACACTCGGCGACTCGACCTCCTTGTGCAACTTGGGTATGCGCTCCACGACTCCGGCGAGCTCGCGCGGGCGAAGGCGACGTATTCAGAAGCGATCGACACGGCTCGCGCAGCGGGCGAGCGGGCGTTAGAGCTGCGCGGCCGAGTTGGTCGGCTCTTCGCGGAGGTCCTCACAGGCGGTGCGTTTGAGTCTCCTTTGGACACCGTCAAGGCCTGGATCGCCGAGCTCGAGCAGCTTGACGACGATGCAGGACTCGCGGAGGCCTGGTACCTCGCGTCGGTGCTGGAGAGCTGGCTGGGCAGGTCGGAAGTCGGAGGCGCTTACTATCGGCGAGGGGTCGAGCATGCCCGTCGCGTAGGTAACCGCCGTCTCGCCAGTGACTCGCTCGGCCTTCGGACAATGCTTGAGGCCTGGGGCTTCGTGTCTGCGTCCGACGGACTGCGCGAATGCGACGAATTGCTCGCCGAACACGCCGGCACATCGCTCGAACCCCCGCTCAGGTTGGCGCGGGCATTGCATCTCTCTTTCCTCGGTGACGACGAGACTGCTCGGAAAGAACACGAGCACGGAGTGGAGCTCTATCGTCAATTTGGCAACGAGCTACTTCGGGCGGCGTCGGCTATGAGCAAGACCGACGAGGCGATTCGCGCAGGGCGCCTCGATGACGCCGAGGCCGCGGCACGCAAGGGGGTGGAGGATCTCGAGCGGCTGGGTGAGATTGGCTTTCTGTCGACCACCGTCTCGATGTTGGCCGAAACGCTCTATCGCCAAGGTCGCCACGACGAGGCGGAGGAGGCCGCGCGAAGGACGGCCGAGCTCGCAATGGCGGACGACTTCGATCCGCAATTCCGCTGGCGGTCTGTGTGTGCGCGCGTCCTCGCGCATCGGGGCCAGTTTGCGGAGGCCGACAGGCTGGCCCAAGAGGCGGTGGAGATCGTCGAGCCGACCGATTGGTACCTGCAGCGAGCAGAGGCCGCCCGCGGATTAGGCGAGGTTCTCGAGCTGGCAGGCCGGACCGACGAGGCGCGCGCCGCATATGAGCAGGCGATCGAGTTCTTCGAACGCAAGGGCGTGGTTCCGGATGCCGAAGCGATGCGCCGCCGGCTCGCGGATCTCGCATGATTACTTGTTCGAGCTGCGGTGCCGAGAACCCGCGAGGGTTCCGCTTCTGCGGCGCCTGCGGCGCTGCGCTCGCCGGAACACAACCCGCACGAGAGGTGCGGAAGATCGTGACCGTCCTCTTCTGCGACGTCGTCGGCTCGACTGCGCTCGGCGAGCGCGTCGATCCCGAGCCGCTGCGGCGCTTGATGGGCAGTTACTACGACGAGATGCGTACGATCGTCGAGCGGCACGGCGGCACCGTGGAAAAGTTCATCGGCGATGCGGTCATGGCGGTCTTCGGAGTCCCGCAGGCCCACGAGGACGATGCTCTCCGTGCGGTGCGGGCTGCGGCCGAGATGCAAGCGGCTGCGGCGCCGCTCGAGCTCGAGATCCGGATCGGAATCAACACCGGTGAAGTCGTCACGGGGGAAGGCGAGACGCTCGTCACCGGCGACGCCGTGAACGTCGCCGCCAGGCTGGAGCAAGCTGCGGCGGCCGGCGAGACGCTGATCGGCGGCGAGACCCTCCGCCTCGTTCGCGACGCGGTTGAGACCGCGCCGACCGACGTGCTCGAGCTGAAGGGAAAGGCGGAGCCCATCCGGGCTCACCGTGTGCTCGCCGTCGATCCCGACGCGCCGTCGTTCGCGCGGCGCCTCGACCGGCCGATGGTGGGGCGTCAGCGTGAGCTCGACCGGCTGCTCGGCGACTTCGAGCAGTCCGTGAACGATCGCTCCTGTCATCTGTTCACGCTCCTCGGCCAGGCCGGAGTCGGGAAGTCACGGCTCGTGCGCGCTTTTGTCGCTGCGGTCGGTGACCGTGCTCGAGTGCTTCGGGGGCGTTGCCCTGCACTACGGCGACGGCATCACGTACTGGCCGGTGGTCGAAGTGCTGCTCGAGCTCGGGCACGACCCGCAGCCTGTGATCGCAGGCTCACCGGCGGAAGCGCAACTTGCCTTTCGCAAGCTTCTGGAGGAGGAAGCTGCGCTCCAACCGCTCGTCGTCTACTTCGACGACCTGCAATGGGCGGAGCCGACGTTCCTGGATCTGGTCGAGCACATTGCCGACTGGTCGCGCGATGCGCCCACCTTCCTGCTCTGCGCGGCGCGGCCCGACCTGCTCGACCTTCGCCCAGCGTGGGGCGGCGGCAAGCTCAATGCGAGCTCTCTGCTCCTCGAGTCCTTGTCTCCAGACGAGAGTGGAATCCTGGTCGAGCAGCTACTGGAGCAACTGGAGCTCGACGAGCTGGTGCGTGCACGCATCGTCGAGGCCGCCGAGGGCAATCCGCTCTTCGTCGAAGAGATGGTGGCCATGGTGCGCGAAGACGGGGGAGACGAGGAGATCATTGTGCCTCCGACCATCTATGCGCTTCTGCAGGCGCGGCTCGATCGTCTCGGCGGGGACGAGCGCACAGTCATCGAGCGCGGTGCCGTGGAGGGCAAGATCTTCCATCGCGGCGCAGTGCTCGAACTGGCTCCAGAGCCGGTTCGTCCCTCTGTTGGAACGCACTTGCTCGGACTGGTGCGGAAGGAGCTGATTCGGCCCGAGCAGGCGACGCTTCCCGGTGACGATGCTTTCCGATTCCGTCACCTGCTGATTCGAGACGCCGCGTACGAGTCGGTCCCCAAGGAGACGCGCGCGAGATTGCACGAGCGGTTCGCGGCCTGGCTCGACACGCATGCGCACTTGATCGAGCAGGACGAGATCGCCGGCTACCACCTCGAGCAGGCGGCTCGCTACGCCGATGAGATCGGATCGCCGAACCCGTCCGTGGCCGAGCGCGCCTTCCGGCGTCTCGCCGCAGCGGGTCTGGCAGCGTTTAACCGTTCCGACTGGAACGCCGCGCGCTCGCTCTTGCGACGTGCTCTCGCGCTCGTTCCTGTCGGGCACCCTGCGAGGGTTGGCGTTCTTCCGGACTACTACGTGGCCCTTCTCGAGGTGACCGATTGGAAGGAAGCTCGCGCGGTCGTCACGGAACTTCGGGCATCGCCTGACGAGCGTTCCAACGCGTACGCCCAGATGTTCGAGGGTGAGCTCGAGCTCGTGAGCATCAGGAGTCCTTCGTACACCTTCGCGGATCTCGAGGAGGCAACGGTGGCTTCGGTGAAGGTGTCCGAGCGGCTCGGTGACGAAAAAGGCCTCGCCTATGCTTTTCGGATCGAAGCGTTCGGCCGCTGGGCGGCCCTTCGATTTGCCGAGGCGATCGAGAAGTTCGAAACCGCAGCGGAGAGTGCGGCGCGCGCGGGCCTCCAGCATCTCGAGGAAGAAGCGCGAAGGAGGATCGCGATAGCGCACGTCACAGGGCCGACGCCGGTCCCCGAAACCATCGAGCTCCTCGAGCGCTTTGCCGAGGAACACGCAGATCGGCCGCTGTCGCTGGCGACGAGCCGCGGAGCCCTCGCGCGGGCCCTCGCCTCGAGCGGTGAGATCGACGCAGCTCGAGAGCTGGAGGACGCCGAGCTGGTCCTGCTCGAGGCGGGGATGGAGCTCGAGGCCACCTCCGTGTACAACACGCGGGCGTGGGTCGCTCACTGCAGTGGCGACTTCGAAGAGGAGGTGCGCATCTTCGAGGCCATGGCCGTAAGGCTGGAGGAGCTCGACGACCGGGCCTATCTCTCGACAACCTATATGGAGCTCGGCATCTGTCTCGCAGGGCTCGGAAGAGACGAGGAAGCGCAGCGAGCACTGGAACGCGCGCACCAGCTGACGAGCTCGGATGACGTCATCGACGTCATCGGCCTGGCTGCACTCGGGGCATTGCTCACGGCACATCGCGGTGAGTTCGACGATGCGCGGCTGCTGGCGCACCGAGCCCTGGATCGGGTGGAAGAGACCGACGACCTCCCTCTGCGGCTCAAGATCAGGCTGATCGGAGCCGACGTCTTACAGCGCGCCGGGCAGAGCGACGAGGCAAGCGCATTGCTCGAGGAGAGTGTTGAGCTTGCCGACCGCCATGGACACGTGGTTCTCGCGCGGCGAGCGCGCGAGCGGCTCGCAGCTCTCGCCTAGCGTCCTCAGACGAGAGCAGGCGCGGCCGGCGCCGGCGCTGTCGCGGCGTCGAGCAACCGCTCGACCAGGTCGCGGTCTCCGGTCACCTTGACGCCCTGCCACCGACGCTCGACGAAGAGCCAGTAGAACGCGTCGACCTCGGCTTCGACCACCACATCGGGCTCCTCGGTCGGACCCCGGTGCGCCACACCGTCCACGATGCCTGCGACTTCGCTGCCGATGCGGAACTCGAACGTGCCGGCCGGCGCAGCCGGCGCAAACACCGTGTCGACGGCGCCGTAGAGCCAGCCCGGCGCGAAGTCGTCCTCGTCGGTCGGCGGCCCGATCGAGCGAAGCCCCCACAGCGCGAGGGACCGCATTACCTGCTTGAGCTCCAGCCCGTAGGGGGTCAGCTCGTAGACCATCGAGGCCGCGGGGGGATCGAGCCGGTGCTTCGTCACCAGACCGCAGCCCTCGAGCTCCTTGAGTCGCGCCGCCAGGATGTTCGTGCCGATCCCCGGCAGGCTCGAGGCGAGGTCGGTGTAGCGCTTGGGGCCGTGGAGGAGCTCCCGCACGATCAGGAGCGACCAGCGCTCCCCGACCAGGCCGAGGGCGTGGGCCACCGGACAGTACTGGTCGTAGCGCTTGCTCATGGCCGCAGTGTAGCGCGAGGACTTGCTGTTGTGAAGATAAGGCTTGCAAAAAGAAAGTAGACTCTGCTAGGTTGCAAGCCTGACCTCCTCGCACGAAAGGAAAGTGGACGACATGGTGACTTCAGATCGACGCAAGTGGCTGGCGCTGGCGCTCCTGAGCGTCGTCCAGTTCATGGTCGTCCTGGACATCGCAATCGTGAACGTGGCGTTGCCCTCGATTCAGGTCGACCTCGGCTTCTCCGAACGAAATCTTCAGTGGGTGATCAGTGCGTATGCGCTCGTCTTCGGCGGCTTCCTCCTCCTCGGTGGGCGGGCAGCCGACCTGCTCGGGCGGAGACGGATCTTCCTCGTGGGAATCGTCCTGTTCACCGTTTCCTCCCTCCTCGCCGGGCTCGCCTGGTCCGAGACATCGCTGATCTCCGCGCGTGCCTTCCAGGGCCTCGGCGCGGCGATCATCACTCCCGCGGCGTTGTCGATCCTTTCGACCACCTTCACTGAGGGTCGTGAGCGAAACATCGCTCTCGGCGTCTGGGGCGCGGTCGGTGGCTTCGGCGCAGCCGCCGGCGTGTTGCTGGGCGGCATCCTCACCGACCTGCTCAGCTGGTCGTGGATCTTCTTCGTCAACGTCCCGGTGGGCGTGGCGGCGTTCATCCTGGCGCCGATCCTGCTGAAGGAAAGCCGCGACGCGCGCGTCACGTCGTTCGACGCGCTCGGTGCCGTGCTCGTTACGAGCGGTCTCTCCTTGTTCGTCTACGGGATCACGAAGGCCGGCCAGGACGGCTGGCTGGCTGGTACGACGGTCGGATTCTTCGCGGCGGCGGTGGCGCTCCTCGTCGGCTTCGTGGTCTGGGAGATGCGACATCGGGAGCCGCTCATGCGGCTCGGCATACTGCGGATCAAGACTGTGAGCGGCGCCAATGTCGCGGGCTTCATCCTCGGTACCGCGACGTTCTCGCTGTTCCTGATGCTGACGCTCTACATGCAGCAGGTGCTCGGCTACTCGCCGCTGAAGACCGGGGTCGCCTACCTGGCAGTCGCGGGGGGAGCGATCTTCACGTCGGCGATTGCCGCGCAGCTGGTGACCCGGATCGGCGTGAAGCCGGCGTTGGTGATCGGCATGACGTCACTCACGGCGGGTCTCGTGTACTTCACGCAGGTCTCCGTTCACGGCTCCTACCTGGGTGACCTGCTGCCGGGCTTCCTGCTGGTCGCGGTCGGCCTCGGCTTCTCGTTCGTTCCGATCTCGATCGCGGCGCTCGCCGGCATCCAGCCGGCCGAGGCGGGGCTCGCATCCGGACTGATCAACACGTCGCAACAGATCGGCGGGGCGCTCGGCATCGCTGCGCTCTCGACGATCGCGACCACACGTACGAGCGATGCTGTCGCACGCGGCACGGCGCACTCGGCCGCGCTGGTCGACGGCTTCCACGCAGCGTTCTACGCGGGCGTGATCATCGCCGGTCTCGGGATCGTGGCGGCGCTAACCTTGATCCGCCGAGACGAGCTCGAGCAGGTCGAAGAAGTGCAGCCGGCCCTCGACCTGGCTGCCTAAGCGAGGACGGTGGGGGAGCCATCGGCTCCCCCACCGACTCATCACTGACTTTCACGCGTCACGCGTGTAGGTCCGCAACGCTCCGACCGCGAGAGGAACGGCGGTCCACGCGACAATGACAAGAGCCGCGGCAGACAGCGACATCGGAACGACGGTGCCGTCGAAGAGAGCCGCCGGCGCGAGGCGGTACGTCGCTGCCCCGAGCAGTCCATCGCGCAGGGACCCGAGCCCCTTGATCTGAACGAGCACGGGTGTGAGTACGAGCTGCCAGCCGAGCACGATCCCGATCGTTGTCCCGCGCGAGCCGAGCACGGACGAAACCCCGAGCGCGAGCACCAGCGAAACCGCGGTGACGAGACCGAGCCAGACCGCCGACTCCACGAGGAGGCTTGCGCTGGGCGCTTCGAGCGAGCCGGCGAACACGGTCGAGCCGATTGCCGTGATGGCGAAGCCTGCGCCGACGATCGGGAGAATGAGCCCGAGGCCGGCGGGAACCCGGGCCGCGAAGAGTGCGATCCGCGACCGTCCGGTGATGACCAGCTCCCGGAAGACGCCCGAGCCCAGGTCCCCGGCTCCCAGAGTTGCCCCCACGAGGATCGCGGCGACCGTGCTGAGTGTGGTCAGGACGTCCATCGAGCCCGAGAGGTTCGCGAGTCCGCCGGCCGGCAGATGCTTGCCCGGATTCGCTACGTGCAGGCTCAGCAGGACGATGTAGGCGATGACCATCGGCAGAATCGTGAGTGCGAGCGCCGAGATCACCAGGCCGCGCCGCTTGCGGAGCTTCAGTAACTCGGCGCTCACGAGCCGCGGTCGCCAGTGAGCTTGGGTGCGTGCCCGCGGTTGTGTCGCCGTGACGGTTGTCGTGCTCATGCTGCTTCCTCCAATCGGGACGTGATCTCCAGGAACCGCTGCTCGAGCGAGACGCGCGCCGGCTCGAATCGGCGAATGGCAAGTCCCGCCAGTACGAGCCGGCGGCTGATGTCGTCCTGCGCTCCACTGGAATCCGCCGTGAGCGTGACGCGGATTCCCTCCGGCTCGCGGGCCGCGGACGCGACTCCACGATGCGCGGAGAGGATCCCGATCGCCTGCTCCTCGTCGCTCGTCGCGATCAGAATCGTCTGCTTCCCGCCCGCGGCGAGATCTGCGATCGAACCCTGCAGGACGATTTGCCCTCGATCGACGATCGCGACCTCGTCGCAGATCTTCTCGACCTCGTCGAGCAGGTGCGAGGAGAGCAAGACGGTTCGGCCTTCGGCGACGAAGCCACGGATCATGTCCCTGAACTCGTGGATCCCGGCCGGATCGAGCCCGTTCGTCGGCTCGTCGAGGATCAGGAGCTCCGGGTCGGCGAGCAGGCTGCGAGCGACGCCTAGCCGCTGGCGCATGCCGAGCGAGTAGCGCTTCACGCGTTCGTTCGCCCGCTGGGACAGACCGACGCGTGCGAGTGCAGCGTCGATCCGATCGTGAGCCTCCGGCTCCCGCGCGGCCGCAATCACGCTGAGGTTCTCGCGCCCGGTTAGGTGACCGTGGAAGCGGGGCTCCTCGACGATTGCGCCGACGCGGGAGAGCGCTACCCCGCGCTCCTCCGGCACCGGCCGTCCGAGCAGGCGCATCTTCCCTGCCGATGCCTTGGTGAGGCCGAGCAGCATTCTGATCAGAGTCGTCTTGCCCGCGCCATTCGGGCCGAGATAGCCGAAGGCGGAGCCGCGCGGGATGCGCAACTCGACGTTGTCGACCGCGACCCGCTCGCCGAAGCGCTTGGTCAGGGCCGAGGTCTCGACGACGAATCCTGTGGAGCCCCCGTCTTGTCTCTGCGTTCGTTCCTGCCGGTTCATGAGGTCCTCCTGTCTGAAGTGCGATCGTCATCACGCTAGGCGCGCGGCCTTCAACCGTCTTCGGCCGCGCTGGTGATTCCTCGTCGTCCTCGGAAAGGATGTTCGAATCGTCCTCGCGGACGAGGCAGTACGCCCGCATTCGGAGTACCTTCGGATCGTGAAGAGACTTCGGCCGCTGGCCCGGCGCTACTGGTTCGACGCTGTGATCTTGGTGCTGCTCGG
>JBKPTB010000188.1:0-23092 GCA_046735315.1 Actinomycetota bacterium | reverse complement strand
GTGACGATCGGCCTCAAGTCGGTCGACAACCCGCTCGAGTTCGGGATCGTCGTCACCGACGAGGAGGGGCGGATCGAGCGCTTTCTCGAGAAGCCTTCCTGGAGCCAGGTCTTCTCGGACACGATCAACACCGGCATCTACGTCCTCGAGCCCGAGGTTCTCCGGCACGTGCCGACCGATCGGCCCTACGACTTCTCGAAGGAGCTGTTCCCGTACCTGCTCGAGATGGGCCGGCCGCTCTACGGCTTCGTGATGGACGGCTACTGGCAGGACATCGGCAACCTCGACCAGTTCCGTCAGGCGAATTTCGACGCGCTCGAGGAGAACGTTCGCCTGAACATCCCCGGCATTCGCATTCGCGGAAATGTCTGGCTGGGTGAGGGTGTCGACATCGCCGACCTCGAGCAGATCGAGGGACCGGCGTACATCGGGAACTACTGCCGCGTCGCGCCTGGTGCGACCGTCGGCTCGCACACAGTGCTCTCGAACAGCGTGACGTTGCGGGAGCGCGCACGGACGACGCGGTCGGTCATCGACGCCTCGACACACATCGGCCGCAGCTCCTTGATCGAAGGGGCGATCCTTGGCCGCTCGTGTGACATCCGCAGCCACGTCCGCATCCACGAAGGCGTTGCGATCGGTGACGAGGTCACGATCGGCTCCGAGACCGTGATCATGCCCGGCGTTCGGATCTATCCGTACAAGGAGGTGGAGTCCGGATCCCACATCCACGAGAGCCTCATCTGGGAGTCGCGGGCCTCCACACGACTCTTCGGCCGCGACGGGGTAGCGGGCCTCGTCAACGTCGATCTGACGCCGGACGTCGCCGTGCGGGTCGCAGCAGCGCTGGGCACGGCGCTGAAGCGGGGGGCGCGCGTGGCCGCCAGCCGCGAGTCCTCGTCCGCCTGCCGGATGATCAAGCGCGCAATGATCTCCGGCTTCACCTCTGCCGGGCTCGAGGTCGCGGACCTACGCGTCCTGCCGGCAGCGGTTGCGCGGCACCTGCTGAAGACCGAAGGCTACGAGGCGGGCTTCCACGTCGGTACGAACCAGGTCGATCCGGAGGTCGTGCAGATCCGCTTCTTCGAGCAGCCGGGCATCCAGCTCTCGCCGGCGATGCAGAAGGAGATCGAGAAGAACTTCACCCGTGGAGAATTGCGCCGCGCCGCGTTCGGCGACATCGGCGGGATCAGCTACCCCGCCCGCGTACGGGAAAGCTACGCCCAGGACCTGCTCGACAGCCTGGACGTCGAGGCGATCCGCGCCCGTGGTTTCCGGCTCGTGGTCGACTACGGCTTCTCAGCGGCGTCGTTCGTGCTGCCGTTGTTGCTCGGGCCGCTTGGCGTCGAGGCGGTCTCCGCGCACGGCTTCACGACCGACCGTTCCGACACAGGTCCGACGCTGCTACGCGAAGCGATCGGCCAGGTGAAGCAGCTCGTGCCCGCCGTCGTCGCCGACCTCGGCGTCATTCTCGACCGGTCGGCCGAGCGCCTGTACCTCGTCGACGAGCGTGGGCGAGAGATCCCGGTCGAGCAGAGCCTGCTGCTGTTTCTTCGGCTGATCGGAACGAATGGACGCCGCGGGAAACTCGCGTTCCCGATCACGGTCACGAGCGAGGTCGACCGCTTGCTCGAGGGGACCGGGCTCGAGATCGTTCGCACGCCGGCGTCGCTCGGCGATCTGACGAAGGCCGCGGCCGAGGACGGCGTGATCTTCGCGGGCGCCGTCGGCGGCGGCTACGTGTTCCCGGAGTTCCTGCCGGCCTACGACGCGATCGCGAGCCTCTGCAAGCTCCTCGAGCTGCTCGCACCTGTGCGACGGCCGCTGTCGGAGCTGGTCGCCGAGTTGCCCCGGTCGACGCTCGTCCATCGCCAGGTGCCGTGTCCCTGGGCGATGAAGGGTGTCGTGATGCGGGTGATGACAGAACGGCTGCGCGACCGTGAGCTCGACCTCACCGACGGGATCAAGGTCTTCGAGCAGCGCGGCTGGGCCCAGATCCTTCCGGATCCAGACGAGCCGCTCGTGCACATCTATGCCGAAGGCCGGACCGAGGAGGAATCGAAGGAGCTGGAGGCCGAGTTCAGGGGGGTGGTGGAGGAGATCATGGAGACGGAAGGCGCCACCGTCACCGCCTGAGCCGGTAAAACTCTCAAGCTCAACTTGACCCTTCGGAGGGCCACTGCTTTACTGGGACGGTCCTCGACCACGAAAGGCAGGCCCGTGGAACCTCTGCCCGACCTCGGCACGCTGTCAGACGACGACCTGAAGCAGCTCATCAACGACCTCACGCGAGAGGAGAACGAGGTCTCCTACCAACGGCGCCTGCTGCACGGGAAGATCGACATCCTGCGCGCCGAGCTCGTCGCCCGCCTGCAGAAGACGCAGGGGAAGAGCGTGCTCGACCAGGTCGACGTCGACCATCTCACGGAGATCCTCACCTCCAAAGCCTCTCCGCCGACCTAGCCCCCGGGTGTCGCATATCTACTGTCAGGAGTGCGGCTTCCAGAACCCTGAAGCCGCGAACTACTGCGCTCGGTGCGGCGCCCTGCTGGTGAAGGACGAGGGCGGCACCGAAGCGACCCAGAGCTTCACGGCGGATGAGCGCGAAGACACGCCGGCGGGCGCACTCGAGGATCTCGCGATCAAGGGGCCGGCACTCGTCGTGCGTTCGGGCGGCGGCAGAGCGGGGGAGACCTTCCATCCCGAGGGCGAGACCACGATCGGCCGCTCGCCCGACTGCGGCATCTTCCTCGACGACGTCACGGTCTCACGCAAGCACGCCGTCCTCGTCGAACGCGACGGCGGCTTTTTCATCGAGGATCAGGGCAGCCTCAACGGCACCTTCGTCAACCGCAAGCGGGTCGAATCGGGGCAGCTCGAGGACGGAGACGAGCTACAGATCGGCAAGTATCGACTGACCTTCCTGAACCGCTGATGGCAACGGCGGCGAAACCGCGGCAGCTGACGATCGGGACCGTCTGCGGGATCCTCAAGCAGGAGTTTCCGGACATCTCGATCTCCAAGATCCGGTACCTCGAGGACCAGGGGCTGCTCGCACCGCGGCGGACGCAGGGTGGGTACCGGCTGTTCAGCGAGGACGACGTCGAACGCCTCGAGACGATCCTCAGGCTGCAACGGGACGAGTTCCTGCCGCTGCGCGTGATCCGCCAGGAGCTGGCATCTCCCGTGGCGCGAGATCGCAAGAAGCGCCGTGCTGCAACCATCCTCGCCGATGTCGAGGACGAGCTCGACCTGAACGAGCTGTGCGAGCGTGCCGGAATCGATGCGCGCCTCGCACGTGAGCTCGAGGACTTCGGCCTCATCTCGCCCCAGGCAGAGGCCGGGAAGAAGCGCTATCGGGAGCTCGACGCGGACATTGCCCGCGCGTGCGGCCGCCTCGCGCAGTTCGGGATCGCACCGCGGCACCTGCGAGGGTTCCGGACCGCGGCTGACCGCGAGGCGGGCCTGCTCGAACAGGCAGTCGGACCGGCACTTCGCGCGCGCAACCCCGAGCGCCGGCAGGCCGGGCTCGAGGATCTCGAGGCGTTGGCCGAGCTCGCGCAAGGCCTGAGCCAGGTCCTGTTCTGGCGCGCCGTCCGCCGGCTTGCGTCAACATGATGCGGTGAATCTGGCCCAGAAGGTCCGCGAGGTCCCCGACTGGCCGCAGCCGGGCGTCGACTTCAAGGACGTCACGCCGCTGTTGGCGGACCCGGAGGCGCTCAGGTATTCGATCGAGAAGCTGGCGGAGTGGGGGGCAGAGAAGAAGCCGGACCTCGTGCTCGGGGCCGAGGCGCGTGGCTTCATCCTCGGCGCAGCGATCGCGAATGAGATCGGGTGCGGCTTCGTGCCCGCGCGACGGCCAGGCAAGCTGCCTCCCGAGACGATCAGCGCGAGCTACGCGCTCGAGTACGGACAGAACCAGCTCGAGTTGCACCCGGAGATGATCCCGAAGGGAGCCCGCGTGCTCATCCACGACGACGTGCTCGCCACCGGCGGCACCGTGCAGGCGATCGCCGAGCAACTGGTCGAGCGTCTCGGCGGCGTCGTCGTCGGTTGCTGCTTCATCATCGAATTGACGTTTTTGCACGGCCGGGAGCGTCTCGCCAAGTACGACCTGTATGCCCTGATCGAGTACTGACCCGTACTGAAACGGGGGTCACGTTTGCTGTCCGCCGTGCCGACTAGAACTGCAGCATGTACGACGCGTTGACGGGACGGTTCACGTTCCCGTGTCCCGCACGGGGCGAAGCGCGTGTCACGCTGTCGGCATTTCGCCAGTTGGAGCGGCTGCCGGGTGCTGCGCACCCCGCCGTGTTCCAGGTTCTGTTCGAATGCGGGTGCGGGGAGGAGCACGAAGGCCTCGTCACACACGACGATCTCGACTGGGCGCCGCTCGGTCTGCAAGGCGGCGTCTTCTACAACGTGATGACCGCGCAACTCGACCGCTTCGAAGCAGAGCTATCCGACCTCGCCGCACGCAGGATCCAGGCGGGCGAGTGGCCGTGGAGCTTCTTCTGCTTCCCGGAGGAAAGGCCGCGTCCCGTCTTTCCCTCGTCGTTCTTCCTCCTCTCCCCGGGGGACGGCTCACTCGGGCTGGCCGTACGTTGCCCCGCCTGTCAGCGAACGTCGGTGAACCTGGTGTCCCACGAGCACGTCGACCTGCCCTTCCACAACGACGTGCAAGTCGGAGTCGTGCAGCATCTCTTCAGCGAAGACGTGGCCAGGACGATGGAGGAGTTTCGGGCCGAGCTGTACTCCGCCTCGTTCGACAGTCGCCGCCTAGCCCTGTAAGACACCGGATTCATCTTGCTCGAACCCGGGTACCAACCCGGCAACGACGTAGCGAGGTGATGGAATGTACGGACTTACACGTGCGACGATTACGTTGATTGCCGGAGGGGCGGCCGGGCTCTTGATCTGGCTGGCGACGCAGGTCAACGGCGACACGGTCGGCGGTTTCTGGGCCGTGTACGGACTGATCGCCGGCGCTGGCCTCGTGATGGCGTTGTCGCAGCTGTTGGGCGGATGGACGAAGTGGGGGTGGCCTCGACTTGCGATCACCTTCCTGCTGACCGCCTTCCTTCCGATCGCGTTCGTCTCGATGTGGGTCGTGCTGGCCGCGGAGCCCGGTAACGGCTGGTTCCACCGGCACGTGCTCTCGTGGTCGAGCGACATCCATGTTCTCGGTCTCGTGAACGACCTGAAGGAGTACGTCTCGGTCTTCGCATTCGGGATCGGTCTCGTGTTCGGCTATTCGTTCGACACGGCCGGCCCAGTCGTGCGCCGGGATGCAGTCGTCGACCGCAGGGCGGACACGGTGCCGACGGAGGGTCGGGGCGGGCTGCTTCGGCGCCGTCGGCCCGTGACGACGACAACCGACGGCCGCGCGGCAGACGAGCCGCTGACCGCCGACCGCGAGACGACGACCAGATCACGCGATCGCGAGCGGGTGAGCTAGCAAGTCGGTGAAGAGCCGCCCCTCGGCACACCCGAGGGGCGGCTTTAGCCTTGCCTCAGGGATCGCCGTCGGGCGCGCGTCATCCGATAGCTAGAGAGCCATGTCCGAGCGCTCGCTAGCCCAGGGCGAGAGAGGCTCAGAACTGCTGCTCGAGCACTGCTCTGCCCTTACCCGGGAGTCCGATTCACGCCCACCGGCGTTCCTCCGCCTCGAAGCGGAGCTCGGAGGCGATCTCGCGCGGTTGCTCGTCGGCGCGCTCGCTACACGTCGTAGCGTGCGCCCAGCTGCACTCGTCTAGAGCTCTTCGTCGCCGCCGAAGATGCGGACGAGGAGGAAGATGCCACCGAGCGAGAGGAGGCCAAGGACCGTCGACGTCCCCTTGTCGATGCCGACCGCAAGCAGGAAGCCCCAGATGTAGAGCGCGAGGGAGAGCGCCCAGAGGAACGCCCTGACGCCTGGATCGATGCTCGGGAGTCGTAGGTGCATCGTTCGCCGCGATCCTAGCGTCGTGCCTCGTGAACAGGTCCGCTTCGCGGACGAACGCTCCGCGTTGGACCAAAAAAATTCGCCGAGCCGGTTTCGCTTTCGTCCACCGCTTCCGCTGACTTTCGCCTTCCGGCTACTGCCTTCGGACTCAGTTTCGACCTACTTGCGCTCCGTGCTCGGCGCAAGTGGGAATCTAGCGTGTCAGGCAAGCGAATCAAGGGGTCGAAAAAGGTCGTGGCCGCAATTTGCGGATTTTTCCTTTTTCAACATTTCCACAGCCCTTCTTCCAACGTGTGGACAAGGCTGTGGAAGGCACTCTAGAACACGAAGACGAGCAGTGCAGCAAGACCTGCAAAGAGGCAATAAACGGCGAACGGGGTGAGCGTGTTCGTCTGGAAGTAGCGCATCAGGAACTTGACCGACACCCAGGCGGCAACGCCGGCGCACAGGGCGCCGACGAGCGCCTGCAGGCGGACGCCGTCGCCGTTGTGACCGATCAGGTCCGGCAGCTTCAGCAGGGCGGCGGCGCCGATGATCGGCGTCGCGAGGAGAAAGGCGTAGCGGGCGGCGTCCTCGTGTGTGAGGCCCACGAACAGGCTGCCGCCCATGGTGATCCCGGCGCGGCTGATCCCGGGGAAGAGGGCGCCCGCCTGCGCCGTCCCGACTCCGACGGCCTCGCGGAAGCCGAGCGTGGCGAGGCGCTTCTCCGCGTCGACCGACGTCTCCGACTGCGGGGCCACCTCGAGCTCCCGGGCGCGCTCCTCGGCGCCCGGCGCACGCCGGCGGAGATACTCGGCCGCGAACAGGATCAACCCGTTGACGACGAGGAAGGCCGCGGCGGCCTTGGGGTTCGAGAAGAGCGAACGGAGCTTGTGCTCGAAGAGGAGGCCGATCAGGCCGGCGGGGATCGTGCCGACGACGAGCAGCCAGGCCAGCCGGGCGTCGGGGTCGTCCGGGGCGATCTCTCGGTCTCGCAGGCTGCGTCCGAGCCCGCGCAGGATCCGTAGCCATTCGGGCAGGAAGAAGAGGAACAGGACGATCGCCGTTGCGAGGTGCGTGGCGACGAGGAACGCGAGGAAGTAGGGCTTGTCCTGGTTCAGGTTCCACCCGAGCAGCTTGGGGAGGATGACCGCGTGGCCGAGGCTCGAGATCGGGAAGAGCTCGGTGATCCCCTGCAGGACACCGATTACGACCGCCTGGAAGTACGTGATCAGGCGATCAGCCGCAGCGACGACCAGCACTAGGCGCGCGAGACCGCGCGGTGGCGCGGGCCTGTACGGAACCAGGCGAACGCCAGGCAGGCGAGACCGAGCAGGATCGCTGCGATGCCGTGCTTCACGTGGTGGTGGCTGGCCGCGTGTGAGACATGGCCCGGGAAGAAGGACGGGATGTCGTGCTCGTTGAGGGCGATGTAGATCACCCCGACGGCGATCAGCGCGAGGCCGACGACGGCCGCCACCGCCGCCAGGAGCCGGTCATTCCGCATGGCGCGTAAGCCTAGTCAGAAGCCCTGAGGGCTCGCCCGGGGAAGGAGAGAGGTCGTTTTCCGGTCATCGGCCCGATTTGTGTCGACTTGACATAACGTCGATTTCCGTGCATTCACCGGGAAAAGCGGGTTGAGGGTTGACGGCGCCCGCTCGGCCTGAGAGCGTCCGCGTTTGGGACTGCGACGGTCAAGGCAACAACCAACCAGGAGATGACGGTCGAAATCGAGTCGATCCTCCAGCACGAGGAGATCCAAGGACTGCTGGAGAACGCAGAAGGCACGGGCTCGGTTCGCCAACCTGAGTTGGCGGACCTGATCGAGGTGCACCAATTGGACGCGCTCGAGACGGACGCGCTCTTCAACGAGCTCGAGCGCCGGGGAATCGACGTGGTCGTCGACGACCCGGAGCGAGAGAAGGAAAGAGAGCCCGCGCCTCCCCCGCTCCAGACGTCCTACGAGACGACCACGGACGCTCTGCAGCTCTTCCTGCGAGAGGCCGGGCGGCACGCGCTCCTGACCGCCGCGCAGGAGGTCGAGCTCGCGAAACGGATCGAGCGTGGCGACATGGGTGCGAAATCGCACATGATCCAGTCGAACCTCCGGCTGGTGGTCTCGATCGCCAAGAACTACCGGAACCAGGGACTGCCCTTCCTCGACCTGATCCAGGAGGGAACGCTCGGGCTGATCCGCGCCGTCGAGAAATTCGACTGGCGGCGGGGCTACAAATTCTCCACCTATGCGACCTGGTGGATCCGCCAAGCGGTGGCGCGAGCGCTCGCGGACAAAGCACGCACGATTCGCATGCCGGTGCACATCGTCGAGCGTCTGCAGAAGATGAACCGTGCCGAGCGCACGCTCTGGACGCAGCTCGGACGCGAGCCGACGCTCGAGGAGATCGCAGAGGAGGCGAGCCTGCCGTTGCAGCAGGCGCTCGAGGTCAAGGCAGCGGCGCGTGCGTCGGCTTCGCTCGACCAGCCTGTCGGCGAGCAGGAGGACGCGGTGTTCGGAGACTTCGTCGCGGGCGACGACCCGCTACCCGAGGAGGCGGTTGAAGTCTCGCTGCGCTCCCAGGCGCTGACCGCAGCGCTGCTGTCGCTGCAGGAGCGGGAGCGACAGGTCCTCGTCTTGCGCTACGGCCTCGACGATTCCGAGCCGAAGACGCTCGAGGAGATCGGGCGCAGACTGGGTCTCACGCGTGAGCGTGTAAGACAAATCGAGCTGGAGTCCCTTCGTCGGTTGTCGACGCTGCGCGAGATGCAGTCGGTGACGGCCTAACCCAGGCGGAGCCACGGGCAGAGCCCGCGGCTCCTTGATGGTCGGCGTCGCAAGGCGACGCCTCAGCGAGCTGGAGTCCCTTCGTCGGTTGTCGACACTGCGCGAGATGCAGTCGGTGACGGCCTAACCCAGGCGGAGCCACGGGCAGAGCCCGCGGCTCCTTGATGGTCGGCGTCGCAACGCGACGCCTCACCGACAAATCGAGCGGGAGTCGCTCAGGCGCCTGTCGACGCTGCGCGAGATGCAGTCGGTAACGGCGTAGCGACACCCAGCGCCGAGCCGTCGAACAGAGACAGCGCACGCTCGCCGAGCCGCGCGGCAGCCAACGCGTAGGCCTCGTCCAGGTGTGCCGGCCGCGTCGCTCGGTGGCCGTCCGAGGCGACGACCTGCGCGAGTCCCTGCTCCAACAGAGACCAGCCGAGCTCCTCCGGCTCGTGACCGTGGCGGCCGAGTAGCGAGGTGGCGTTGACCTGGATGGTCCAGCCGCGCGCCGCGAGCTCTTCGACGATGAACGGATCATCGAGGACAGCTTCCGTTCGCTCCGGGTGTGCGATCACCGGCCGCAGACCCTCCTCCTCGACGTGCTCGGCGAGCGCGAAGAGCAGGTCGGCGGGTCCCGAGAACGGCACCTCCATCAAGACGCGGTCGGTACCACCGAGCACGTAGCGCCTGGGATCCTCCTCGAGCAAAGGGCTGGCAGGGGTCAGCTCGAAGCCGAGCCGCAGCTCGAGCACGGCGTGCGGCCGCATCCGCTCGTAGGCATCGCGGATCTCGGCCTCACGCTCGTGGCTCAGGGTCAGGTAGGGCCAGACGTGCGGCGTCGCAAACAGCACTCCCGTCCCGTGCTGGGCAGCGCTACGACAGAGCGCCAGGCCTTCGTCGATCGAGGGAGCCCCGTCGTCGCCAGACGGCACGACATGCGAGTGACAGTCGACGAAGCGAGGGCCCACCACCTCACTCCTACCAGTTGCGCCGGCCCTAAGAACGCAGATAGAGCTCGAGATCCGGTGCGACTGCGCGCAATTCGCGCAAAGCGCGGGATTCCAGCTGGCGAACTCGCTCGCGCGTGATGCCGAGGCCCGCGCCCACTTCCTCGAGCGTCTGCGGCGGCTCGCCATCCAGACCGAAGCGAAGTGCGAGCACGCGACGCATGCGCGGGTTGAGTCGGAGCAGCGCCTCGGCGAGCTCCGACTGGCTGAGCTTCTTCGAGGTCGACTCATCCGGCCGCTCCGAATGCACGTCCTCGATCAGGTCCGCGTACATGCTCTCGCCGTCGCCGACTGGTGTCTCGAGGCTGACGGGATCCTCGACGAGGTCGAGCAGCTCCTGCACCCGCTTCTCCGGGAACCCGCTCTCCTTCGCCAGCTCTTCCATCGTCGGCTCGCGGTTCAGCTTCTGGGCCAGCTGGCGGCGCGCGCGCATGAGCCTGCGCACCTGGTCCGCGACGTGGACCGGGAGGCGAATGGTCCGGCCCTGGTCGGCGAGCGCGCGCGTCACTGCCTGGCGGATCCACCAGGTTGCGTACGTGGAGAGTTTGAAGCCGAGCTTGTAGTCGAACTTTTCGACGGCGCGGATCAGCCCGAGATTGCCCTCCTGGATGAGATCGAGCAACGGCACGCCGGCCTTCGTGTAGTTCCGGGTGATCGACATCACGAGGCGGAGATTCGACTCGATCAGCTTCTTCTTGGCCTCCTCGTCGCCCTCGTCCTTGCGCCGCGCGAGCTCGCGCTCCTCGGCGGGTGTCAGCAAGGGGCCGTCACCGATCGCGCGGACGTACAGCTTCAGCGGGTCCTGTGTCGCCTCGGCACGAGCCGCGGCGGGAGCGTCCTCCTCCCCGTCCCCGTCGTCCTCTTGCTCCTCGGCCTCTGCCTCCGCCTCGACAGCGTCGTCGGTCTCGACCGCTTCGGTCTCCTCGACGTCGTGAACCAGCTCGAGGCGTGGCTCGACAGCGGGGTCTGAGGGCACATCAGGGAGCGGCCGCATGTGAGTCGTATCGGCGTGCGCGAGAGCACTCTTGAGGAGTCCGTCAACCCTCCGGAGAGGGATCTCCTAACAAGGAGGCCAGCCGATTCGTCTAGAAACATGTGAGCGACCGGAAGGTCGCTTCGCATTTGATCAAAGACTTTGTGCGGAATAGCCGGATATAGCCTGGGACCCGACAGCGCCGTCGAGCGGACCGTCGCCGCTCGGGCGCTCCTGACCGGAATCGCAGAGCGCGGCGCTGACGCGGCCGGATTCGCGTACCGGGCAGCCGAGAGCCGGGTTGCCGTCCACAAGCAGCGCTCGGGTGCGACCGCGCTGCTCGAGCGGATCCGGGTTCCCAAGGAAGCGTCGCAGCTCCTCGTCCACGTACGCGACCACACCAAGGGCCATCCGAGTCTGGCCGCGAACAACCACCCCATCCGGCATGGCGCTGTCGTGGGCGTTCACAACGGCGTCATCGAGAACGACGACGAGCTCTTCGCTCGGTACCAGATCGACCGGGCCGAGCCCGGCATGACCGTCGACTCCGAGATCATCTTCGCGCTGGCCGAGGTGTCTCGAGGTCGGACGGCGTCAGTGCTCGAGCAGCTCTACGGCACGATGGCGACCGCGTGGCTCGACGAAGGACGGCCGGAGCTCATCGTCGCCCGGGGCCTGGGCCGGCCGCTCTGGCTCGGTCAGGGCAAGCACGAGCTCGTCTTCGCCTCGACGCGTCTCGCGCTCGAGCTCCTCGAGAGCTACGCGGGAATCAAGCTGCGCAAGAGCGAGCTGGCAGAAGGCACCGTCATCGCCGTCGAGCACGGCAAGCTCGTCGCGAAAGACTCCTTCCGGGTCGACCGTTCGTTCCAGGACGAACCGCTCCCACCCGTGCGAGCACCGGACGAGGCACGATCGTGTCGCGAGCGGCTCGCGACGCTGCACGTCGCCGCAGCCTAGCTTCCTCTAAAGAACTCTTTACGCTCGTTTCAGGTTCCTCTTAGGCAGAGGTGCAAGCGTCTGGTCGATCGTGCGCAGGTCCTTTACGAGGCGCCGCGCGCTCGGGGCAGCAGCAGCCGTGGCAGGATCCGGAGTCGCCGCAAGGTTGACTCGGCTCTCGCCGGTCGCCGAAGCCGCCTCGCCCCCGCATCATCATCACCCACTCTCCCCCGGCTCGGGACACTCGGGATTCCCGGAGGGCAATGCGACCGTGGACCCGAAGGTCAACGGCTTCGATCCGGGCGTCATCCTGCGCGACTTCGACTGGGGCAAGACCAAACGGTTGGCGGGCGGGCGCACGCTGCGCGAATGGGAGCTCGTCGCCTACGACAAGGAGATCGAGATCGTTCCGGGCGTCAAATACGCCGCCTGGACGTACAACGGCCGCGTGCCCGGTCCGACGCTGAGGGCACGCGAGGGCGACAAGCTTCAGATCCACTTCGTCAACGCCGGCACTCACCCGCACACGATCCACTTCCACGGCATCCACCCGGCAGTGATGGACGGCACTTCGGGAATCGGCGAAGACGTCGGCGTCGGCCTGATCGAGGTCGGCGAGAAATTCACCTACGAGTTCGACGCGAGGCCGTTCGGACTGCACCTCTATCACTGTCACGCGTCACCGCTCGCCGGCCACATCGCCAAAGGGCTGTACGGGATGTTCGTCGTCGATCCACCCGGAGGGCGCGCGAAGGCGGACGAACTGATCATGGTGCAGAACGCCTTCGACCCGAACTTCAACAACGACAACGAGGTCTACGCGGTCAACACGGTTGCCTTTCACTTCATGTACCAGCCCGTTCGGGTGAAGCTGGGCGAGCTGGTCCGCATCTACCTCGTCAACATCGTGGAGCTCGATCCGATCAACTCGTTCCACGTGCACGGGAACTTCTTCCATCGCTTTCCGACGGGGACCTCGCTCGAGCCGACCGAGTACACCGACACGGTCATCCAAGGGCAAGGCCAACGCGACGTCCTCGAGCTGCGCTTTCCGTCTACCGGCAGGTACATGTTCCATGCGCACAAGAGCGAGTTCGCCACGCTCGGGTGGATGGGCTTGTTCGAAGTCGTCGAATGACCGCGTTGCGCCGCTTTCTCCCGCGTCGCCGTTGGCTCGTCGCGACGGTCGGGGCGCTCGGGGCGGCTGGCGTCGCGATCCTCGTTCTCGCCGCGCCGTGGCATCACTCGACTGGCCGGAGCGGCGACGTGAGGGTCGATCGGACGATTCTTCGGTCCGGCCAAGTCGTCTTCGTCGTGGTCAACGACTCCGAGGAGACCGCGCGGATCGCGCAGGTCATCTTCAACGACGCCTTCGTCGGTTTCCGGCAGAGCCAGCACCTGCTCAGGCCCGGCGACGCAGAGCGCATCACGGTCCCCTATCCGTGGATCCGCGGCGAGTCGTACGAGGTCCAGCTGATGACGGCTACGGGTGCGACCGTGGACTACGAGCTCGACGACGCCGCAGCCGGGACGCGGTCTGCTCCCGCCTAGGCAAACCGGCCGTCGGAGCCGATCGTCCGGCCCTCGCCCTCCAGTCGCTCCTTGATCAGGAACTGGAACGTCGACCAGGCGCCTCGACGGGCGTCGAACATGCGGTAGACCTGCCATTCGGTGAGGAGCTCGGCGTCGCGCTTGCGGGCCGCGGCCCAGTCGGCGAAGCGCGGCAGGCGCTTGAGCTTGCGGGCAAGCCCGACCCCCTGCTCGACCGCACGCTCCAGGCGCTCCTCTCCGACCGGCACGTCGAAGCCGGCCTCGCGCAAGGCCTCGGCGAGCGAGCCGAACGTGTGCCAGTACAGCGACTTCGAGGGCATCGAGCCACGGCGGGCATCCAGATCCTTCGCGGTCGGGACGCGGCCGAGCTCTTCCCCCAGCTCGCGCAACAGGCCGACGAGCTCCTCCCTCGTCGCGAAGCGGCGCGGGACCAGCCCCGCCTCCCGCTTGGCGGCGTTCCAGCTTCCGAAGTGCTCGATCACGGTCTGCGGGTGCACGCTGGTCTCCGGATCGGCCGCGAACTCCCGCATCGTCGGCGAGCGGCCGATCCGCTCGGCGGACTGCCGGAGCTCACGGAGAATCTGGTCGTTCGAGTAGCGCTTGCGGATTCCGGCCTGGAAGGACGCCAGCGCCGCGGGATCGATCTTTGCGACCGCCCGGTAGGGCGGCTTGCGAGCCATGCCAAGAAGGATAGAGCGTTCTGGAAAGAACGCAAGTTAAGGCTTGGCGGGTCTGCGGGCTACGAGGCGACAGCAGAGAGACGGCCCCGGTCGTCGTCTCCTTCGAGGGTGTCGAGCGGGAGGATGTGCTCGAGCGCCGTGACGCAGCGCGGGCAGAACTGCGTGCCCGCCGCCCGCCTGAGCTCGTGGAGAGCCTCAGCGGCCGGCCGCGCGGCGCGGTAGATCCTGGTCGTCAGCATCGAGTCGAGGGCGTCCGCGACGTGGATGATGCGGGCGCCGAGCGGGATGTCCTCGCCCTGCAGCCGGTCCGGATAACCCGTGCCGTCGAAGCGCTCGTGGTGGTGGCGGATGGCCGGCACGGCGTCGTTCAGGAAGCCGAGCCGGTCGATGATCCGCGCGCCCTCGTCGGCGTGCCGCTGCATCAGCGACCACTCGTCCGAGGTCAGGCTCGCAGGCTTCAGGAGGATCGCGTCCGGGATCGCGAGCTTGCCGATGTCGTGGAACAAGGCAGCGTGCCCCAACAGGTCGAGCTCGGCCTGCGAGAGCCCGAGCTCCCGCCCGATCGCCAGCGCCAGCTGCTGCACCCGCCGCGAATGGCCGGCGGTGTAGGAGTCGCGCGCGTCGACGGTCGCCGACAGCGATTCCATCGCCGCCGTCGAGCGCTCCCTGAGGAGCTTGTTCGCCATCTCCAGGGAGACGTTCTGAGACTGGATCGTCTCGGCCGCCTCACGCAGCTTCTGCGCGCTGCGCTGCGTGTGCTTCAGGTACGCCTCCTGCGTCTTGCGCATCAGGAGCAGCGGTACCGCGAAGACGGCGAGGGCCAGCAGCTTGACGGCCTCGTAGGCGAGCGCCATCACCCCGCCGATGAACCCGTAGACGAGGTAGTGCGGCAGGAGCCAGGCGAACCGCTCCTTGAAGACCGACGACCAGCGCTCGTGTCCCTGCAGGGCAAGCGCCAGCGAGACGAGCCCCATGTTCACGCAGAAGTACGCCGCACCGGCGAGCAGGCCGAGTCCCGACGCCGCCAGCTGGTGCGAGGTCCCGTCCGGGAACAGGCCTGCGAGCTTGAAGACGCTGGCCGAGGCGAGCGAGGCGAGCGTGAGCGCGCCGACGTTGAAGAGGACGTTGTGCAGCGGTGCGCGGCGCGCGCTCCACTCCACCGCGACGCTGGCCAGGGCGAGTGGCAGAGCAGCGCGGAAGCCGAACAGCGAGGCGGCGGCGAGACAGCCCACGGCGCTGACGGAAAGGACTGCGGAGCCTTCGTCCGCCTCGAGCGCGAGCGCCTGCCCCACTCCCACCAGTCCCACGACGGTCAGCAATCCGAGCAGGTCTTTCGACGTCCACGTCAAGGCGAGGCCGACGACGCCGGCACCGACACCGAGTGTGCTCACCAGGCCGACGGTCAGGCTGAGCCGGCGGTCGAGCGACAGGAAGCGCGGGCCGTGCACGGCGTGAGGGCGTGGATGCCTGACCTCCGCGCGCCGCTCCTCCTTCGGTTGCACCGGTGCGGCCGCGGGTATCGGCGCGTGATGGTCGCCGTCCTCGGGAACGGCCACCAGCCGCGTCGAGCGGTCGGCCGGCACGAGCAGCGGCTCGGGGCTCGCGCCCAGCACGCGGTTCCGTCCCTGGAGCTTCGCGCGGTAGACGGCGAGGTCGGCCTGGTGGATGAGCTCGTTCGCGTCGGTGCCGTCCTTCGGGTAGCCGGCGACGCCGACGGACACCGTTGCACGGATGGGCTCGCTCGAGGTCTCGACGTCGAAGGTCCGCTTCGCCACGGCCTGCCTGATTCGCTCGGCGATCTCGAGTGCCTGGTCGGGCGGAGTCTCCGGCAAGAGGATCGAGAACTCCTCGCCGCCGAAACGTGCAGGGACGTCGTAGTGCCGCAGCTGCGCCCGAAAGACCTCGGCGATTCCCTTCAAGACGGCGTCGCCCGCCAAATGGCCGTAGGTGTTGTTGATGTCACGCAGAAGGTCGAGGTCGGCCATGATCAGCGACATCGGGCGCTCGAAGCGGCGGGCACGACCGATCTCCTCGGAGAGCGCGACCGCAAAATGGCGTGCGTTGAAGAGTCCCGTCTTCGGATCGACCCGAGCCTCGGCCTGCAGCTGCGGGACGGCGAGCGAGCGGTGCACCAGGACCAGCGGGGCGATCGCGAACGGGATCAGCCACTGATTGGTCTCCCAGAAGGCGTACGTCGCAACCCCGAGCGCGGCGAGCACCAGGTCAGTGGAGAGGTTCTCGATGTCGAAGAGGCCGGTCTCCTTCAGCGTGTGCCCGCGCGCGAAGTGGAGCATGACCGCGAGCAGGAAGTGATTGATCGTCACGAAGACGATGCAGGCGATCAGCCCCGCCGTCGCGAGACGCAAGGCGTGATTGTCGACGAGGTTGGAGTGCAGGAAGAGCTCTCTGGCCACGAACCAGACGGCCATCGAGGCCAGCACGAAGATGCAGATGTTGAACGTCTGCAGGTACCACCGATAGCGCAACTTCAGCCACTCGGGTAGGTGCTGGACGATTCCCATCAGCACGACAAGCTCCGGCGGCAGGATCAGAGCGGCCGCGACGATGAAGACGATTGCTGTGTGGTAGGCCTGGTCGCGGGGCGTGCGTACCGTGAACAGCTGCGCGACCGCGGCGAAGGAGCCGAGAATGAGGAAGGCAGGCCACTCGTGCGTGCTCTGCAACCGCCCGAGGAAGGGAAGCGTCGCGGCAGCGGTCGCGACCGTGACGACGACGAAGTAGATCCAGGCGTTCCGGGGCAGCCTCTCGTTACGTCCCGAGCCGGGCTCGGCGACCAGCGAGATATCGGTGGGCGCCGTGCTCATGCCCTCGTGCCGTCGGTCATCGCAAGGGACTCTCTTTCGCCAGGGGTACAGCGGGCCGCAGACAGAAGCCCACGGCGGAACGTAGAGCCGGCCTTGGCAGGGGGCATCCCCCGTTCGGGGAACACTCGATCGATTCCCCCGAACGGGTGACCCCGGGTGCCGCCATCCGGCTAGGGATCCAACGTGCCTGCGAGGACGGCGGCCAGTTCACCTGCGTCGATCGCCCCGGCGTCCGGTGCGGCCGCCTCGCCGCCCGCGTTGTCGGCCCAGGAGGCGCTCCCGAGACTCAGGTCCGCCCACGAGGCGGCCGCTTCGGAGTTCGAGGCCCACGAGGCAGACGCCCAGCTCGCATCGCTCCAGGAGGCGGCCGCCCAGCTCGCCGACGACCATGACGCGGCTGCCCAGCTCGCGTCGCTCCAGGAGGCGCTTGCCCACGAGGCATCGGACTTCGCCTTGCTCGCCCAGCTCGCCGCATCGAAGACCGGCGCGCCCGTCCCCGGGTCGATGGTCAGGAAGGCGTTGAGGGCCCGGTTCGGGTTGGGAGGACTCTGCGCGTCGATCGACCGCGCAGCGTTGATCTCGCCGACGCCCTCGGAGAGGTCGGCGGCGTTCGGCATCGGCTTGGCGCCGAGCATCAGCGCGCCCTTCACCTGGTCGGGTGAGTACTCGGGATGCCGGCCGAGAATCAGCGCAGCGACGCCGCTGGCGATCGGCGCGGCGAACGATGTGCCGGACAGCTCCATGTAGCCGGGCGCGACGACGTGGTCCGGCCGCTCCGAGTAGAGCGTCGAGGTGACAGGCACCGGGCCAACCAGGTAACGCCCCGGTGCCGCGAGCTCGGGCTTTGCGAACCCGTCGAGCGTGTAGCCGTAGGCCGACCATGGCGCGGAGACGTCGTCGTTCGTCGAGACCGAACGTCCCGTGTCGCTCGCTCCGACGGTGATCACGAACGGATCGTTGCCGGGCGCGAAGGGGACCCCGCTGGGCCCGGTCGGCGAGCCGTAGTTCCCCGCCGCCGCGACGACGACGACTCCGCTCAGCCAGAGCCGCTCGACCGCCTTGTCGAGCGGGTCGTACATGAAGCTGTTCGCGACAGAGGAGTGGAGCGAGAAGTTCGCGACGCGGATGCCGTACTTCGCCTTGTTGGCAAGGATCCAGTCGGCAGCGGCGATGACGTCGCTCGTCCTGGCCATGCCCTGGTCGTCCATGACGTCCAGCGAGACGATCTTTGCGCCGGGGGCCGCGCCCGTATGACCGGGGGCGTCACCGGCAGCGATCCCGGCGACGAACGTGCCGTGTCCCCGGCCGTCGCCGGGAGAATTGCCCGGAAGCGTGCTCAGGTTGACGTTCGCCGCGATGCGGCCTGCGAACTCGGGCCGACTCGCGTCGATTCCCGAGTCGACGACGGCGATCGTGGCAGCCGGCGCGGCTGGAGTCGCGCCCGACGCCCAGTACTTGAAGACGCCGGTGACGAAGGGCCACTTGTCGTTGTTCGTCGACGCGGCTGCCAGGCGCACCCGCGCGTCGGTGGTGATGGCCGTGACGTGCTTGTCTGCGGCAAGCGCGACGACTTGCGACCCCGTCAGGTCGACGGCGATCCCGTCGATCGAGTCGAAGGTGCGCGCCGACTTGAGGGAGACGCCGAGCACGTCGGCCACGGCGTGGGCAGCCTGGTTCCCGCCCTTGCCCTGAACGATCACGGCGAAGGTCTTGGCGCCGTCGGCCAGCGCAGCGCTCAGCAGGCCCGGCGCGACGAACGCCGCGGCTGCACGGTCGGTCTTCTGGGTCGGCGCTGCGCCCGCCCAGAGCGGGACGACCAAGCTGAGAGCGAGCGTCGTCAGGAGCGCGGTCCGTCGCTTGCCTCTGCCCCAGAGGGCGTTGGAGCGCGACCCGGTTTCGCGTTTACCGCTGCCCCAGAGCGCGCTCGAGCGCACTTCCCGCCGACGACCTTCGTTCCTCATTCCCCTCCTCTCACCGCAGTTGCCCGGTCGCAACGTAGAGAGCCGGTCGCCGGCGTTCCTCACCCTTCTGCGGTAGGACGCCGGAAGTTCACCCGTCCGAGGGATCAGTTCGGCTGGGATAGCCTCCCTCTGTTTTGCGCCTCCCCTTTTCTCTCGCTGCCGAGGTCGCCGTTGCGCAGGCGGCAGGACGGCTGTCTCGCCTCGCAGGCGCCGGCGGCGGCACCACCGTCCCCGGGAAGCTGCTCTGGAAGCTCGACCCCGGCGCCATCGATCGTCTGGCCGCGCGACTCCCACTCGGCTCCGCTGTCGTCTCGGCGACGAACGGCAAGACGACGACGGCGGCAATGGCTGCGAGCATCCTCGGCGGACGACTCAAGCTCGCGCACAATCGTGCCGGAGCCAATCTCATGTCCGGCGTCGCCTCGACGCTGATCGACGCGCGGGGTGCAGAGCTCGGCCTCTTCGAGGTGGACGAGGCCGCCCTGCCCGAGGTCGTCGAGCGGTTGCGGCCCGGGGCCGTCTGCCTCGGCAATCTCTTCCGTGACCAGCTCGATCGCTACGGGGAGCTCGAGCATCTCGCCGAACGTTGGCGCGCATCGGTTCACCGGCTTCCGGCGACGACCGCGCTCGCCGTCAACGGCGACGACCCTCAGGTCGGTGACCTGGTGCGCGAGCGCACAGGCGCGCTCGTGTTCGGACTCGACGATCCGCGTGTCGCACGTCTTTCCCTCCAGCATGCGGCGGACTCGAAGTACTGCATCCGGTGCGGAACGCCCTACGAGTATGCGGCGGCCTACGTGGGGCACCTCGGCGATTACCGCTGTCCCTCCTGCGGCCATGCTCGTCCGCAGCTCGACGTCGCGGCGCGCGAGCTCGAGCTGAACGGTCTCGAGTCCGTGGCCTTCACTCTGGACGCCCCGGCGGGGAGTCGCCGGGTCGAGCTGCGTGTCCCCGGTCTCTACAACGTCTACAACGCCCTCGCTGCGGCGTCGCTCGCGCTCACGCTCGGAGCGTCGCTCGAGGAGATCGCCTCCGGACTCGGATCGTTCAGCGCAGCGTTCGGTCGGTTCGAGCGGATCGCTGTAGGCGACCGCGGAGTGCTCATGCTGCTGATCAAGAATCCCGCGGGCGCGAACGAAGCGGTGCGCACGATCGTCGACGGCGCTGCTCCCACCGTGGCGGTCGTCGCGTTGAACGACGCGATCGCCGACGGACGTGACGTGTCCTGGATCTGGGACGTCGACTTCGAGCCATTGCTCGAAGGGTTGGATCGGCTTGTCGCAACCGGCGAGCGTGCGGCCGAGCTCGCCCTGCGCTTCAAGTACGGCGGCCTGGACGCAGACGCGATCGATGTCGTGCCTTCGCTCGAGCGTGCGCTTGATCGTGGCCTCGAGCTCGTGCCCGCGGGCGGAGAGCTCGTGGTCCTCCCCACCTATACGGCCATGCTCGCCCTGCGGAAGATCGTCGCCGACCGGGGCTTCGCACGGCCTTACTGGGAAGAGGCGGCGTGAGCTGCCTCGTGGAAGGGGAAGGGGGAAACCGGGAGGTTTCCCCGCCCGAACTCTTCGACGTTCGCGGTGATCTCAGCGGCGCGGGCGTCGAAGCGCACACTTCGAAAGAAGGGGGCTCGCGGGGGAAACACGGTTTCCCCCGCGCGAGCGAGCCGCAGGCGAGGGAGCGGGCAGCTTGAGGATTGTCGTCGGGCACCTCTATCCCGACTACCTGAACATCTATGCCGACCGGGGGAACATCGCCGTGCTCGCGCGACGCGCGGCCTGGCGCGGATACGAGCTCGAGGTGCGCTCGATCTCCGTCGGCGAGCCGATTCGGGCCGGCGAGCACGACCTGTTGTACGTCGGAGGTGGGCAAGATCGGGAGCAGGCGCTCGTCGCCCAGGACCTGGCCGGAAAGGCGCAGGGCTTGCTCGAGGCGGTCGCCGGCGGCGCCGCCCTGCTCGCGGTGTGCGGCGGCTACCAGTTGCTCGGACGCTCGTACCGCGACGTTCACGGCGAGGACCTGCCCGGAGTCGGGCTGTTCCCGTTCGACACGGTCGCGGGCGAGTCGCGGATGATCGGCGACGTCCTCCTCGACTGCGAGCTCGAGCCTGGAGTCCGGCGGACACTCGCGGGATTCGAGAACCATGCGGGCCGGACCCGTCTCGATGCGGACGCGCAGCCCCTCGGCCGCGTCGTCGCAGGCTTTGGCAACGACGGCGAGAGCGGCTGGGAGGGTTGCCGGGTCGGACGGGCCGTCGGGACCTATCTCCATGGGCCGCTTCTCCCGCGCAATCCCTGGTTCGCCGACTGGCTGATCGCGCAGGCACTCGCGCGTAGCCTTGGCGAGGCGCCCCAGCTCGACCCGCTCGCCGACGACCTCGAGCTGCAGGCGCACGCGGTGTCGGCGAGGCGGGCGGAGAGCCGAGGGGGTCGGCGCTAGCTCAGCGCGCCCAGAGCGCTCCGAGGTACACCGCTGGGTCGCCGGGTTGCCAGCGGCTGAGGAATCGCTGGATCGGCGGGTGCAGCGCGACAGTGTCGAGCTCTCCCGAACCGAAGAGGCGGTGCCCCCGAACGGCGGCGTCCCGCGACGTCACTGCCTCGAGCGACCTCCCGCCGAGGTCACCGGCGAAGATGATGTGCACCACGTGCTTGGGCGCAAAGCCCCGCGCCGGCGCGATCGAGTCGACGATCGCAACGGGCCCTTCTACGGGGAGCTGGTCGTCGATACCGATCTCTTCCGCCAATTCGCGGTGCAAAGCGTCGACCAGGCTCTCCCCGGAGTTGACGCCGCCGCCGGGCAGGAGCCAGTACTCCTTGCCGGGCTTCTCGTGCCGGCAGAGCAGCACGCTGTCCTTCCAGCGCAGGATTGCCGACACGCGGATTCGGGGCTCGATCGGGATCACGTTGCGGACGAGCCGAAGCCCCGGACACCCCGTTCGCTTGCGGGCAACTCGTCGACCTCCACGAGCTCGACCTCGGGGACGGCCAGGACGACGAGCTGCGCGATTCTCATCCCCGGCTCGACGACGAACGGTTCCGAGTCATCGGTGTTCAGGAGCACAACCCGCAGCTCGCCTCGGTAGCCGGAATCGACGAGGCCCGGCGAGTTGACGACGGAAAGGCCGTGGCGGGCAGCGAGCCCCGAGCGAGGCTGCACGAAGCCCGCATAGCCCTCGGGGATGGCGACCGCGAGCCCCGTGCCGACGAGCGCGCGCTGACCCGGCCGGAGCTCGACTCGCTCGCAAGCGGCGAGATCGAGGCCGGCGTCGCCCGCATACGCGCGCTCGGGGACGACCGCATCGTCGCGCAGACGCGTGATCGGCAGCTCGATCAACGAGCGTGCCGCGCGGGCTCGGAGTGCGCCTCCGCAACCAGGTAGCTCGCGAAGCGGCGCAGCTCGCGTCGGGGCAGACGGGCTCTGATGTAGACGCCGTCCGGCTGATCTTCGCGCTCGTCGATCGGCGCGCCGAGCTCGTACAGCTCGGCGAGCTTGCCTCCCTCCTCGTACGGAAGGAGCAGATGCACCGCCTCGAACCGGTCGGCGAAACGATCTGCGATCCGCCCACGCAGTGCGTCGAGTCCCTCGCCGGTCAACGCCGAAAGTTGAACCGCCTCCGGGAATCGATTCGCCAGCCGGCGGCGGCGCAGGAGATCGACTGCGTCGATCTTGTTGATCACGACCTCGAGCGGCAGGTCGTCGGCGCCGATGTCGTGGAGGACGGCCAGCACGGCCCGTGCGTGTTCCTCCAGCAACGCGTCCGACGCGGTTGCATCCACGACGTGCAGGACGAGGTCGGCGACGAGCGTCTCCTCGAGGGTGGCGGCGAAGCCCTCGACGAGCTGGGTGGGCAGGCGTCGGATGAAGCCCACCGTGTCCGTGACCAGATACTTCCGGCCCTCGTGCTCGAATGCGCGCGTCGTGGGGTCGAGCGTCTCGAAGAGACGATCGTTCACCGACACGTCGGCCCTGGTGAGTGCGTTCAGCAGCGTCGACTTGCCGACGTTCGTGTAGCCCGCGAGCGCAACGGTCGGCGCCTCGGCCCGCTGACGCTCTTTTCGACGGACGTCACGCTGCTTGCTTAGGTCCTTGAGGCGACGGCGCAGCAGAGTGATCCGGCGCCGTGCGATGCGGCGGTCGCTCTCGAGCTGGGACTCGCCCGGGCCCCTGGTTCCAACGCCTGCTCCGAGTGACCCCATCCCGCCGCCGAGGCGTTCGAGGTGCTTCCACATGCCGCGCATGCGCGGCAGGTTGTACTCCAGCTGAGCGAGCTCCACCTGGAGCTTGCCCTCCGCACTTCTGGCGTGCTGGGCGAAGATGTCCAGGATCAGCTGCGTTCGATCGACGACCCGCGCCTGGAGCGCGTCCTCGAGCGTCCGTTGCTGCGCGGGCTCGAGCTCGTCGTCGACGAGCAGCACCTCCGCGCCAGACTCGCGATACGAGCGCTTCAGGTCCTCGAGCTTCCCCTTGCCCACGTA
>JBKPTB010000187.1:0-3861 GCA_046735315.1 Actinomycetota bacterium | reverse complement strand
GCGAGACGGTTGCCCGTTAGCGCAGTAGCCCGGCTCGCGGCGCGGCTGTCCGACCTGGCCGGCGCGCCCGTGGCGCTCGAGCGTCCGAGCGACCCTGCCCACGGTGACTACGCCACGAACGTCGCTCTCCAAACGGCGCCGCAGCATCGCCGTCCTCCAAGGGAGCTCGCAGCGGAACTGGCCGAACGCGCCGGCCGGCTCGAGGAAGTCGAGCGGGCAGAGGTCGCCGGCCCGGGCTTCCTGAACATCTGGGTTACGCCTGCATGGCTGGCCGAAGTCCTGGGGGAGATCGGCCCGGACTACGGCGCCGGAACGCCCCGACCACCCCAGAAGATCCAGGTCGAGTTGATCTCCGCGAACCCGGCCGGTCCGTTGACCGTCGGCTCTGCTCGAAACGGCGCCTACGGAGACTCTGTCGCGCGTCTTCTTTCCCACGCGGGCCACGAGGTCGAGCGCGAGTACTACTTCAACGACTCCGGCCGACAGGTGGACCTCTTTCGGGCCTCCGTGGAGGCACGCCGGCGCGGGGAGGAGCCGCCTGAGGACGGCTACCAGGGCGACTACGTGAACGAGCTCGCGGCGCTCGACGTCGATCCCGTCGAGTACATGCTCGGGGAGATTCGGAAAGAGGTGGCGGAGTTCCGAATCGAGATCGACAGCTGGCGCCAGCAGGGTGAGATCGAGAAGGAAGTCCCGGAAGTGCTGCCGAAGCTCGACACCTACGAGGCGGAAGGGACGATCTGGGCGCGCACGAGCGCGTACGGCGACGACAAGGATCGACCGCTGATCCGCTCCGAGGACGGTTCGTATCTGTACTTCGCCGCCGACGTTGCCTATCTACGAGACAAGCTCGAACGCGGCTTCGACCCCGCGATCTATGTCCTGGGTGCCGACCACCACGGCTACGTCGGGCGGCTGAAAGCCGCCGCCGCGATGCTCGGCTACGACCCCGAGCGCATCGAGGTCCTGATCTACCAGCTCGTCCACATCGTCGAAGGCGGCCAGACGAAGAAGATCTCGAAGCGGCGCGGGGACGTTGTCTTCCTCAGCGAGTTGATCGACAAGATCGGTGTCGACGCGACGCGCTGGTATCTCGTCTCGCGAGGGCACGACCAGCCGATCGACATCGACGTCGATCTCGCAGCGGAACGCACGCAGAAGAATCCCGTCTACTACGTGCAGTACGCGCACGCTCGGATCGCGGGGATCCTCCGCAACGCCGAAGGTGAACGCGGCGAGACCCCGACCCAGCTGGAGAAGGAGGAGCGTGACCTGATCAAGCGTCTGCTCGAGTTTCCCGCGATCGCGGCCGAGGCTGCTGAGCGTCGCGCTCCACATGCGATCCCGATCTATGCCATCCGGGTCGCAGACGACTTCCATCGCTTCTACCACGAGCATCGCGTGGTCGGTTCGGATACCGAGGCGTTCCGGCTCGAGCTCGTGCGTGCCGCGCAGAACGTCATCGCACGCTGTCTCGATCTGATCGGGGTCGAGGCGCCCGAACGGATGTAGGGTCCCACCCGTGGAGATGCGGCCGGATCGGAACCTGGCCCTCGAGCTCGTCCGCGTGACGGAGGCTGCAGCTCTCGGCGCGGCGCGGTGGATCGGTCGCGGCGAGAAGGAGAGCGCCGACCAGGCCGCCGTCGACGCAATGCGCCTGATGCTCGACACCGTCTCGATGGACGGCGTCGTCGTCATCGGCGAGGGGGAGAAAGACGAGGCGCCGATGCTCTTCAACGGCGAGGAAGTCGGGAGTGGTGACGGCCCGCAGGTCGATGTCGCGGTCGACCCGCTCGAAGGCACACGGCTCACGGCGCTCGGTCAGCCCAACGCGATCGCGGTGATCGCAGTCGCGGAGCGCGGCACGATGTTCTTCCCGGGCGTTGCGGTCTACATGGACAAGATCGCCTGTGGGCCGGAGGCGGTGGATGCGATCGACATCAACGCCTCTCCGACGGAGAACGTCCAGGCGGTTGCGGAATCGAAGGGCGTCGATCCGACCGACGTGTCCGTGGTCGTCCTCGAGCGGGAGCGCCACGAGCGACTGATCGCCGAGCTTCGAGATGCCGGCGCCAAGGTGAACCTGATCCGCGACGGCGACGTGGCTCCTGCGATAGCGGCTGCGCGCGGCGGCACTGGGGTGGACCTGCTGATGGGAATCGGTGGCACTCCGGAGGGCGTGATCTCCGCCGCCGCGATCAAATGTCTCGGCGGAGCCCTCCAGGGCCGGCTCTGGCCGCGTGACGACGAGGAACGTAGCCAGCTCACCCAGGTCGGGTTCGACCCGGAGAGGGTGCTCACCACGGACGACCTCGTTGCCGGGGAGGACGTGTTCGTCGCGGCGACGGGCGTCACGAGCGGCGCGCTCCTGCGGGGAGTGCAGTACACGGCGGAGGGGGCCGTCACCGATTCGATCGTGATGCGTTCGCGCAGCGGCACGGTGCGCCGGATCGAGGCCCAGCACAGGTTCGCGAAGGTCCAGAAGCTCGTCGGCTCCTCAATTCACCGGGCGTAACGTTTCCGCTCCCAGGCGCGACTGAGGGGGATGCGACTCCTCTTCATCATCTGCTTGGCCGCGTCGGCGCTGATCCTGGTATCGACGACGACAGCCGGCGCGAGTGCCCCGGTGATCAAGTATCGCGACGATCGGTTCGGCCCGATCCTCGCCACTCCGAAGAAGCAGGCCCTCTACTACTGGAGCGTCGAGAAACGGGCCGGCGGCAAGATCCGCTGCACCGGGTCGTGCGCGAAGGCGTGGCCGCCCCTCTACGCCAAGAGCGCGGTTGCCAAGATGATTCGCGGCATCCGGGGGACGTTCGGAATCGTTCGCCGCCCCGATGGGAGGCGACAGGTGACCTTCAACGGCCTCGCGATCTACACGTACGCACACGAGGGGCCAGAGCAGGTCCTCTGCAACAACGTGGGCGGCTGGTTCGTCGTTCGCGCGCGCTAGGCCGTTACCGCTTCGCGCTCCATCTCCGGTGCGTACAGGCCGGTCTGCGCCGCGCCGTTCATCTTGGCGCGGTCTGAGGCGTCGCTTGCGATGCCGACTAAGAGGGTGCCCGGGCTTTGCCCGGACACCCGTTCTCGGTTTTGAGCTGACCCCGCGTCGCGCTAGGCCGTTACCGCTTCGCGCTCCATCTCCGGTGCGTACAGGCCGGTCTGCGCCGCGCCGTTCATCTTGGCCCGGTGGTAGTAGGCCCGTTGGGCTACCTCGACGTTCTCCTCCTTGCCTTGCCAGGCCTTGAGTGCCGCCGCCTGAAGAGCGCGCCCATATGAGAAGGACAGCTTCCAGGGGTGCGGGACGATCGCATTCATCGCGTTGAGCCGGCGCGTGGCCTCCTCCTCGCTCTGCCCGCCGGAGAGGAACACGATTCCGGGGACGGCTGCGGGGACGTGGCGGCGGAAGCAGCGGACGGTCTCGTGTGCGATCTCGTCGTCGGACACCTGGTCGGCCGACTCGTAGCCCGGCAGGACCATGTTGGGCTTGAGCAGAATCCCCTCCGGGTGCACGCGTTGGTCGCGCAACTCGGTGAAGACGGCGTGGAGCGTATGGGAGGTGACCTCGAAGCTCCGCTCGATGGTGTGGTCGCCGTCCATCAGCACTTCGGGCTCCACGATCGGAACGAGGCGCGCTTCCTGCGCGAGTGCCGCATAGCGGGCAAGCGCGTGCGCGTTCACCCAGATGCAGTACTCACTCGGGATCCCCTCGCCGATCGAGATGACCGCGCGCCACTTGGCGAAGCGTGCGCCCAGCTCGTGATATTCCGCGAGCCGCTCGCGCAGACCGTCGAGTCCTTCGGTGACCGTTTCGCCCGGCGCGTGCGCGAGCGGCTTTGCCCCGATGTCGACCTTGATGCC
>JBKPTB010000186.1:0-15782 GCA_046735315.1 Actinomycetota bacterium | reverse complement strand
TCAGCGCACGCGGGCGCCCAGCGCGGCCGCGGCCTTCGCCTCCGAGACCAGGTTGCCCTTCCGCTCGAAGGCCTGCCTGGCTCGTTCGAAGACGGGCTCCGCCTTCTCGGAGTCGCCAGCCAGGCGAAGTACCTGCCCGAGACCGATCAGCGTGTTGCCCTGCAGGTCCAGGAAATCGGTCCCTTCGGCGAGCGAGACGGCCTCCTGCGCCAGCGGCTCCGCCGTGGCGAGATCACCTGTCCGAGCAAGGGCGCCGGCCCGGGCACTTCGCCAGACGGCCTGGGTGACGACGTCCGCTGCGGCGCCGGTCTCCTCGCTGATCCTCGAGAACTCGATCGCCTCCCGGTACTCGCCTTGCTCGACCAGCGCCTCGGCGAGAAAGGCAGCAAGCGTGGAGCGGGTCCCGCGCTCGCCCATCTGCTCGAGCGCCTCGTAACCCCAGCGCAGCTCGCGCACGGCAGCGGCGGGATCTCCGCCGAGTAGCTCGATCGACCCGGAGGCGAAGGCGTGTTCGCCAGCCAGTCTGTAGCGAAGGCCGAGCTCCTCGTAAATCGCGCGTGCCTCCTCGGCGAGCGTGCGCGCCTCGTCGAACTGACCCAGCCGGGCGTGCAGTGCGGCGAGCGTACTTGCGATTCCCGCACGCACCTCGACGTCGCCCTGGACGCTTTCGCTCAGCTCCTCGCAGCGCCGGATTGCCTCGGCCACCGGTGTCGGCCCGTACGCGAGCGAGCGGGCCAACTGTCCGACAATGCTCGAGACCTCGCGCCGATCTGATGCGCGCTGTGCGTGGACGAGCGCGCGCTCGAGCGCCTCGCTGCGCGCGGCCCAGCTGCCCGCGATCGCATCCGCCTCGCTGCGAAGCCACCAGGCCTTGGCGAGGCCGAGCTCGTCATGCAGCTCTTCGAGCAACGGGATCGTCGTCTCGGCGACGCGGATGATCTCTTCGGTCGAGCTTTCCGGATTGGTGAACGCCCGGAAGAACTCTCGCTCGATCAACGTTCGGAGCTCGAGCCTCTTGTCGCCCGCGGCCGCGGCGCCTGCCAGAGCTTCGCCGAGCACGCCGTCGGCGCGGCTGAAGTCTCCCGTTCTCATGAGGGCGCTCCCGAGCTGGGGCAGCGCCTGAAGACGAACCGGGTGCTGCTCGGTCAGCAGCGTGGTGGCGCGCGCGAGCAGGTTGACCGCGGCCGGCATGTCGTGGCGCGCGAAGGCCCGCTCTCCGGCGCGCGCGAGCAAGATTCCCGCACGATCGGCCAGGGCGCGCGCCTCTTCGTCGAGGGCCGCGAGCTCCTTCCGGTACCGGACCGCCTGCTCGTAGTGGTAGCCGACGATCTCGTCGAGGTCACCGGCTCGCCCGAGCTTCGTCTGCTCGGCCCACCCCGCAAACCGCTCGTGCAGTTGCGCGCGGCGCTCCTTGGGGATGCCGCCATAGGCGGCGTCCCGGATCAGCGCGTGCCGGAAGCGATAGGCATCCTCGCGGCCCGGCCGCGGCGTGAGCAGGTCCTTCCTCGTCAGGTCCAGCAGGCGCGCGTCCACTCCCGTGCGCTCATCCTCGTCGAGAAGCTGAAGGACGGCGCTGCGCACGAAGTCCTTCCCCGCGACGGCGGCGCGCTCGAGCACCGCGCGCTCCTCGGCCGGCAGGCGGTCGAGCCGCGCCGCGAGCAGGGCATGGATCGTCGGCGGGATCGCGTCGACGGATCCGCCCTCGGCGAGCATCGCCGCCATCTGCTCTACGTAGAGCGGGTTGCCTTCCGCTGCCTCGGCGATCTGCGCGCGGGCGCCGGCGTCGAGCGGCCACTCCTGGGCGATTTCGTCGAGCAATTGCTCCAGCTCCGTGTCCGTCAACGGCCCGAGCACCAGCTCGGTCGCGTTCGGGGCCGACAGCCAACTCTGGCGTTCCTCGAACAGGTCGGGCCGGGCGAGGCAGAGCAGCAACACGGGAGCGTCGTGCGTCCAGCCGGCGAGATACTCGATCAGGTCGAGCAGCGTCGGCGCCGCCCAGTGGATGTCCTCGAAGACGATCACGGCGGGCATCTCCTGCGCGAGCTCCTCGAGGAGGCGTCGCACCGCCCAGAACATCTCGCTCCCCGGTGCAAGCGCGCCGGAGCCGAGCGCGCTCAGCACGCGTTCGGTGATCGCGTCCGCGTCCTCTGCGTCGGCCACGATGTCGCGCACGCCGTCCTCGGCACCGAGTGCGCCGATGATCTGCACGACGGGCCAGAAAGTGATCCCGTCGCCATAGGGCAGACAGCGTCCGCTTACGGTCCGTGCCTCGTGGCGAAGTCCTGCACTCAGCTCTGCTGCGAGTCGTGACTTTCCGATGCCTGCGGGGCCGACGAGCGTGACCAGCTGGCAGGACCGTTGCGACACGACGGTGGCGAAGATCTCCCTCAGCTGCCGCAGCTCTGCCTCGCGCCCGACGAGCGGTGCATCGAGCCGCCGCGCATATGCCGGCGCGCCGGCGATCACCCCGAGGACGTTCCAGGCCACGACGGGCCCACTCTTGCCCTTGACGGTGAGCTCGTCCCGCGGCTCCAGGAGGGCCGCGTTAGCGACTAGACGCCTCGTGTTCTCGCCGAGGAGGATCTCTCCGGTCCGCGCCGCTTCCTCGAGGCGCTTGGCGACGTTGACGGGATCGCCCGTGACGAGCATCTGCCCGCCGGCACCGTCGCCTGCGACGACCTCGCCGGTGTTGAGGCCGACTCGGATGCCGATGTGGACGCCGAGCTCCTCGAGCTCGTCGTTGAGCTTCGTCATGGCCTCACGCAGCTCGGTTGCGGCGCGGACGGCGCGCAACGCATCGTCCTCGTGCAGCTCCGGGATGCCGAACACCGCCATCACCGCATCGCCGATGAACTTCTCGACCGTCCCGCCGTGGCGTTCGAGCACCTCGGACATCCGCTCGAACCAGCGCGACATCACCTGCCGCAGCGACTCAGGGTCGAGGCGCTCCCCGAGCGGCGTGGAGTCAGCGACATCGGCGAAGAGGACGGTGACCGTTCTCCGGCTTACGGCCATGTCCTGAGTCTAGGACTCGGGTTCCGGGAGGACTACCCTCCAGCCCCGGCTACCCGGCCGCGAGCTTCCGAAATCGGCGCAGTGTCTCGGTCTGGTCCGCATACCAGTCGAGCCTGAGGTCCGCGAACTGCCGCTGCGCCTGGGCGAGCAACGTCTCGTCCTCGCGCACGATGCCAAGCGCGCGCGTCGCGAACGGCTCGAGGTACGAGCGGGGCCGGCCGACCTGCTCTGCCGTTGCCTCCACCTCCGGCGCCGACCCCGCGATCGCGAGCGCGTCGAGGCGCGTGGCCGCCGCGGGCAGGGAGAACCACGTCTGCCGCTGCAGCCAGTCTTCCTCGGCGAGGAATGGAGGGAGCCGGTCGAGCTCGCCGCGCGCAATCGCGATGCGCACGCGCGGCGTTGCCAGGGTTGCGCCGTAGCCCGTGTTCTGGAGCTCGTCCGCCCGGGCTTCGAGCTCACGACTGCGCCCTGTGTCTCCTGTCAGCTCGTTCGAGAGCGCACACAGGAGCAGCGAACGCGCGTTGCGAACGCAGGGTGTGTCTCGGTTGTCTTCGACGACCTGCTCGGTCTCGCCTTCCAGGGCGAGGATCGCCTCCCAGTCGCCCCGCAGCTCTTCGACCTCCAGCTTGCAGGCCACGCCGTGCAGGCGGTGATGCGTTGTGAGGTCGCGCACGTGCTCGTCGAGCTCGTCCGCGAGGCGGCCTGCCTCGCGCAACCGGCCGACTGCAGCGGCGGTGGGGATGGTGGAGAGGTAGAGGTCGTGGATGAGGTCCGGGTCGGTCATCTCGTCCAGAAAGTCGAAGCGCCGCATCTCCCACTCGTGCGCCGCGTCGAAGTTGCCCTCACGGAAGAACGCGACGCCACGCGCGTCCCACGCCGACGAACGGAGCGAGAGGTCGCCGAGGCGTTCCGCGAGCTCCGATGCCTGCTTCGCGACACTGTCGCCGGCGAGTCCCCAGAACACAGACCCGACGAGCACCTTGACGTGAGCCTCGCTGCCCTCGGCAACTCCTTCGAGCGCGTGCGCCGTCCACTCCTCCATCTGCTCGCGCGAGATGCGGCGCTTCCACATGCCGGAGCGCATCGTCCCCTCGAACGCCAGCTCAGCGTAGGTCTCGGCCCGTTGGCGCTCGTCCGCGGCGAGTTCGAGCGCCGTGGTCATCGCCGTCATGAATGCGTCGCCGTCGTAGTTGAGTGCCTGCGCGCGGCCGATCCGCCGCCACAGGCGCGCCTGTCCTACGCGTTCGGGTTGCAGTACGAGCGCTCGCTCGAGCATCGTTACCGCGTCCGCGAGCTCGTAGCGCGTCATTGCTCCTTCCGCCGCGCGCTCGAGCCAGACGAGGGCCTTGCTGCGGAGGCGCTCGAGCTCGGCCTCTGCACCCGGCCACACGATGTCGGCGTCCTCGGGCCGAACGGCTTCCGCGTAGTGGTGCGCAAGCAGCGACGAATGCTCTTCGCGCCCGCCGCCGACGCGTTCGATCCACTCCGCGAAGCGCGCGTGTAGCCGCGCACGGCGCGCCTTGGTCAGGCTGTTGTATGCCACCTCGCGTGTCAGGGCATGCTTGAAGACGTACTCCACCTCGCCTTCGAGCGACGAGCCGCCGCGGCGGCGGACAAGATCGCGACTCTCGAGCATCTGCAGATCCGGTTGCGCCGGGTCCACGAGCTCGTAGACGGGCCCGGTCCAGAAGACACGGCCGATCACGGCCGCCGCTTGCAGCGCGGCCTTCTCCGCGTCGCCGAGCAGGTCGATGCGCGCGGCGAGCACGGCCTGAACCGAGTCGGGTATCTCGAAACCGGGCGGCAGCTCGTCGGCCTGCCACGCGTCGTCCTCGCGGCGCAACACCTGCGCGTCGATCAGTCCCCCAAGCACCTCCTCGACGAAGAACGGATTACCTTCGGCGCGCTGCACGACGAGGTCACGGACCTCGCGGGGAAGATCGCCTGCGAGCAGTTCGTCGACGAGGATCGCCGCCGCCTCGGGTGGCAGCGGCTCGAGCAGGATCGTCTCGGTGTCGAGGCGGGGGCTCCAGCCGCCGACGAAGTCGGGCCGCGCCGTCGCGAGCAATAACAGAGGCCCGGGCACGTCGCGTGCGATGCGTTCGATCAAATCGAGCAGTGGTTGCTCCGCCCAATGAACGTCTTCGACGAGGACGACGAGGGGCCGCGTCGACGCGAGCTCCGTGAACAGCTCGACCCAGGCAGCGTGGAGACGATCGCGTGCCGCGAGCGGGTGCAGGTCGCCGACGACGTCGAGGCCGAGCGTCAGGCCGAGGATCTCCCGCGTACCGAGCCGACGGCGCACCTCGTCCGGTGGGTCGCTCTCGAGGATCTCGAGGTGCTCCTTGAGGATCTCGGCAAACGGCCAGAACGTGATCCCCTCGCCGTAGGCGAGACAGCGCCCAGTCAGGCGCAACGGACCCGGCTCTTCGGAAGCGAGCCGCTCCCAGAGCTCGCGCATCAGACGCGTCTTGCCGACGCCCGCGTCGCCGAGCACCGTGAGCAGCACCGGCCGCGAGCGGTCGACTGTTCGCTGGAAGGCGACGCAGAGCCGCTGCAGTTCGGCGTTCCGCCCGACGAAGGCCCGTCCAAGTCCGCCGACCCCGCGCGTGCGCATCAGCGAGATCGCACGTACGACCGGTCGGCAGCGAATCCCGCCCGCCTTCCCTTTCGCCTCGGCGGTGCGCGGCTCGCCGAACTCGAATGCGCCGCGCGCCGCCGCGACCGTGCGCTCACCGACGAGAATCTCACCGGGCTCCGCCGCCTGCTCGAGTCGCGCGGCGACGTTCACCGCGTCGCCGCTGACGAAGGAGCTGCCGGCATGCGGAGTCGCCGCCACCACCTCCCCGGTGTTCACGCCGATCCGCAAGGCGAGCCCGCTCTCGACCTTCCGCTGCATCGACAGTGCAGCGTGCAGCGCGCGCTCGGCGTGGTCCTCGAGCGCCTCGGGTGCGCCGAAGGCTGCCATGACGGCATCGCCCGCAAACTTCTCGATTGTCCCGCCGGCAGCGTGGATCTCGGAGGCCATCGCGTCGTAGAAGCGCTCCAGCCGGGCGCGGGTTCGCTCCGGGTCCTGGTCATCCGCGAGTGCGGTCGATCCGGCGAGATCGGCGAAGAGGACGGTGGCGAGCTTGCGCTCGGAGTGCTCGAGCACTGCCCAAGTCTGGCCGAGAAAGGGTCGTAAGTACACTTCCCGGCCTTGTTCGACACCCTGTCAGACCGGCTGCAGAGCGCGCTCGGCGACCTCCGTGGACGAGGAAAGCTGGACGAAGAAGCGATCTCACGCGCGATGCGCGAGATCCGTCTCGCCCTGCTCGAGGCGGATGTCAACTTCGAGGTCGTCAAGGATTTCGTCGCCCAGGTGCGGGAGCGCGCGGTCGGTCAGGAGGTTCTGAAGAGCCTCACTCCAGGGCAGCAGGTCGTGAAGGCGGTTCACGAGGAGCTGACCACGTTGATGGGCGCCGGCAGCTCGAAGCTGGCCTTCACGGGACGTCCTCCGACCGTGATTCTGCTCGCCGGCCTCCAGGGTTCGGGCAAGACGACTGCAGCGGCCAAGCTCGCGCTGCTTCTGCGCAAGGAGGGCCGGACTCCCGGCCTCGTTGCCGCGGACCTGCAGCGACCCGCGGCGATCGATCAGCTCGAACAGCTCGGGCGGCAGATTCAGATTCCCGTCTACCGGGAGGACGGCTCCGACCCGGTCAAGGTCGTGCGGAACGGCCTTCGCTCGCTGGCGGAGGACGGTGCGGACACGGTGATCCTGGACACTGCCGGTCGCCTGCACGTCGACGAAGAGCTGATGCAGGAGCTCGAACGCGTTCGCGACGAGTCGAGGCCGGCGAACGTCCTGCTCGTCCTCGACGCGATGACCGGCCAGGAGGCGGTGAACGTCGCGTTGGCGTTCCAGGAGCGGATCGCGTTCGACGGCGTTGTGATGACGAAGCTCGACGGCGACGCTCGCGGCGGGGCTGCCCTCTCGGTCAAGGCGGTGACCGGGCGTCCCATCAAGTTGATCTCCGTCGGCGAGAAGCTCGACCAGCTCGAGTACTTCCACCCGGACCGGATGGCCTCGCGCATCCTCGGCATGGGCGACGTGCTGACGCTGATCGAGCGCGCTGAGCAAGCAGTCGAAGAAGACGAGCAGGCCGAGCTCGAGGCCAGGATGCTGAAAGGACAGTTCAGCTTCGACGACCTGCTCAAGACGTATCGAATGATCGGCAAGATGGGCTCGATCCAGGGCCTGCTGAAGTTGATCCCAGGAGTCGGCAAGCAGCTCGAGGGGATCGACCAGATCGACGAGAAGCAGTTCGGTCGGGTCGAGGCGATGATCCTCTCGATGACGCCGCAGGAGCGGGCGATGCCGCGGGTGATCGACGGCTCACGGCGGCAGCGGATCGCGCGCGGTTCCGGCGTGCAGGTCGACGAGGTGAATCGCCTGATGGAAGCCCGTAAGCAGATGGAAAAGCTGATGAAGAGCATGAGCAAGGGAAAGATGCCCGACCTCGGTGCGTTGGCAGGACAGGGCCAGGCTCAGGCTCCTGCTCCGCAGCCGGGCCAGCGAAAAGCGACAAAATCCAACAAACGCAAGAAACGACACAAGAGCAGGAGGTAGATCGTTTGGCCGTACGGATGAGGTTGACGCGCGTCGGGTCGAAGAAGAATCCCGTCTATCGCGTCGTCGTGGCAGATTCGCGCTCGCCGCGCGACGGCAAGTTCATCGAGATCGTGGGGCGCTACAACCCGCAGCACGATCCGTCGTTGATCGAGTTCGACGAAGACAAGGTGAAGGACTGGCTCGGCAAGGGCGCGCTGCCCTCCGAGGCTGTACAGAAGCTGCTGAAGGCGAAGAACCTCCAGAAGTAGATGGCCGAACTCCTGGAGTACCTGGCGAAGCAACTCGTCGACGATCCGGCATCTGTGCGCGTCGAGCGCATCGACGAGGAAGACGCCGTAGTGCTCCGCCTGCACGTCGCGCAGGACGATCTCGGCAAGGTCATCGGACGGCAGGGACGCATCGCACGCGCGCTGCGCACCATCGTGCGGGCAGGCAGCGTGCGGGAGCGGCGTCGCGTGCAGCTCGAGATCGTCGACTAGGCAGATGCGCACCGCAGCGCTTTACGACGTGCACGGGATGCCGTGGGCGCTGGAAGCGGTGCTTGCCGAAGTCGACACCGACGCGATCGTTTTCGGCGGCGACCTCGTCTGGGGACCGTATCCACGCGAGACACTGGTCCTGATCAGATCCCTGGATGCTCGAGTCGTTCGCGGGAACACCGACCGCGATCCGGGCGAGTGGGTCGAAGCGCAGCTCGGCGAGGGGGAGCTCAAATGGCTTTCGGAGCTCCCGCCGGCCGTGCGCGTCGACGACGTCTACTACTGCCACGCAACACCCAGAAGCGACGAGGAGATCGTCACTCCGGAGACGCCCGACGAGCTGCTCGAAGAAATGCTTTCGAATGTCGAGGAGCGCCTCGTCGTAGGCGGCCACACGCACATGCAGCAACGTCGTGGTCGCTACGTCAACGCGGGCAGCGTCGGCATGCCCTACGAAGGCGAGGTCGCGGCATTCTGGGCGGTGATCGATGAGGATGCCGAGTTCCGTCGAACGGCATTCGACGTAGAGCGTGCAGTCGCTGCTGTGCGGCGCAGTGAGTGGCCTTTGGCGGAAACGTTCGTCGAGGAGAACCTGCTCCAGTCCCCGACGCGCGCAGAGGCAACGGCACAGTTTCGACCCGCAGGGACATGAGCGTCGCTCGCCTTCGGCTCGCTCCCGTGAGGGAAACCATGTTTCCCTCACGAGCTCCCTTCTTTGGGGATCGCCTCGGCACCCGCGCCGCTGAGATCGCCGCGTGCGCCGAGGAGAGGGTGAGGGGAAACCTCCCGGTTTCCCCCTTGGCCTTGGCCCCTTCCACCGCTCACCGACCGGCGAGCGGTCGGTGAGCGGCAACGACCTGGTGGTCGTCGGCCGGGTCGGCAAGTCGCACGGCCTCGACGGCTCGTTCGTCGTCGAGGAGGCCAGCGAGGTGGAGGGGCGCTTCAAAAAGGGCGCGGAGCTGATCGTCGAGAACGAACCTGCGCGGATCGTCACCGCCCGGCAGGCGCGGGGACGACCGGTGATCCGACTCGACCGTCGCGTTCCCCGCGGAGCTGCGCTCGAGATACCGCGAGACCGGCTCGAGCCGCCCGATGAAGGTGAGTACTACGTCTTCCAGCTCGTCGGCCTGCGCGTCGAGGAGGAAGGAGGTCGCACGCTGGGACTCGTGAGCGACGTGTCCCCCGGTGTTGCAAACGACGTGCTCGAGCTCGATTCAGGGCTGTTCCTGCCCATGGTCGAGGACTGCATCCTGGACGTCGACCTCCGCGCCGGTCACATTGTTGTCGCGCCCGGTTTCACGGACGCTAGCTAACCTGATCGGGGTCGCCCTGTGCAGCTCGATGTCTTCACTCTTGTTCCACACGCCTTCGCGTGGCTCACCGAGCAGCGGCCTGTCGCGAGCGTGCTCGGCACCGAGCTCGACCTGCGGCTGTTCTCCTACCGGGATACGACGCCGCTCCGTGCTGCCCAGGTGGACGACGAGCCGTACGGCGGCGGAGCGGGCATGGTGTTGCGCGTCGACGTCGTCGCCGCGGCGCTCGATGCGGTCTACGGTGGGGCGCCGGACCACCGCGTCGTGGCCCTCAGTCCGCAGGGTCGACAGCTGACACAGAGAGTCGTCGAAGAGCTTGCCGAGGAGGAGCGGCTCACACTTCTTTCAGCCCGCTTCGAAGGCTTCGACGAGCGAGTGGTTCGGCACCTCGCGTCCGATGCGATCTCGATCGGGCCGTACGTCCTCTCGAACGGCGACCTGCCGGCGATGGTGCTTCTCGACGCGATCGCACGTCGCCTGCCCGGTGCGATCAGGGAAGAGTCGGCGACGTTCGAGAGCTTCTCCGCCGAGCTGGACGGTGGGCTCGAGTATCCCCACTACACGCGGCCGCCCGAGTTCCGCGGCTGGGGCGTGCCTGAGGTTCTGCTCTCGGGCGATCACGGAAAGATCGAGGAATGGCGACGGGAACAGAGCCGACAGCGGACCGCCAGCTAGGAGATCTCTACGCGATTCTCGGGCTGCGGCCCGAGGCGTCGCGGCAGGAGATCGAGGCGGCATACAGGCGCGCCGCTCTGGAGACCGGCTACGACGACGAAGCGTGGCGCGCCGTCCGCGAGGCCTACGAGGTCTTGCAAGACCCGGAGCGCCGGGCACGGTACGACACGACCAGGGACGGATTCCGCCCGCCCCAGGCGCTCGGAAAGAAGTCACACAACCCGATCGACCGTCTCTTCCCGGGCCTTCCGCATGGGTGGCGGGTTGCGATCGACTGGGTGGTGACGATCGCCGGCGCGGTCGCGATCGTGCTCGCGATCAAGGCCTGGGTCGTGAACCCCTACCGGATTCCGTCCTCCTCGATGGAACCCACGCTGCACTGCGCGAAGCCGGCAATGGGTTGCGAGGCGAACACCTCGGACCGCGTCCTGGCGAACCGTTTCATCTACCACTTCCGCAATCCGAAACGCGGTGAGATCGTCGTCTTCAACACCCCGAAGCTGGCGGAGCAGGAGTGCGGATCGAAGGGGACATTCGTGAAGCGCCTCATCGGCCTCCCGGGTGAGGTTTGGGAGGAACGCGACGGCTACGTGTACATCAACGGCAGGAAACTGATCGAGCCGTACATCAAGGCCGACCGACGAGGCACCGAGAGCATGACCCTTGCCGACATCCCGCCGCGGAACAGTTACACGCGAATCCCGAAGAACTATTACCTGATGATGGGAGACAACCGCAGTTCGTCGTGCGACTCTCGCCGCTGGGGTCTCGTTCCCCGCAAGAACCTGATCGGCAAGGTCTTCGCGACCTACTGGCCACCCGGCCGCATCTCCTTCCATTAGCGCGACTTCGTGGCTCAGAGCCACTAAGTCCGCTGCTAGCATTCCGCCCCGGCCTTCGGGTCCCCTCCTATGAGCAAAGTCATCGAACAGCTCGAGCGCGCCCAGCTGCGCAGCGACATCCCGCAGTTCAAGGCGGGAGACACCGTGCGGGTCCACTTCAAGGTGATCGAGGGCCAGCGCGCGCGGATCCAGGTCTTCGAGGGGATCGTGATCAAGCGCCAGGGAGCACGTGCCAGGGAGACGTTCACCGTCCGAAAGCAGTCCTTCGGAGTGGGTGTCGAGCGGACGTTCCCCCTGCATTCACCGAAGATCGACCGGATCGAGGTCGCCGCCGTCGGCGACGTGAACCGCGCGAAGCTCTACTACCTTCGTGGCAAGGTGGGCAAGAAGGCCCGCGTTCGCGAGCTCCGGCAGGACGGCCCACGGGCCGCCAGGACCTCGCAACCTGCGGCGGAACCCGCAGAGACCGAGGTTCCCGCCGACGGCGTCGAAGAGCCCGCCGAGTAGCCGGGTATCCTCGCGGCCGTGGCGCTGCGCACCGGCCAGAAGCTTCTGCGGTTCGACCGGAACCTCGGCGCGCGGCTCGTGGCTGGGACCGATGAGGCCGGACGCGGCTCGCTGGCCGGGCCGCTGGTCGTCGCGGGTGTGCTGCTCGACTACGGCTGCCTACGCGACCACAAGGTGCGGCCGCTGGGCTTTCTCAACGACTCGAAGCAGTGCTCCCCGGAGCGACGCGAGGAGCTTTTCCACGCGGTGCTCGGATGCGCGGAGCAGGTCGTCGTCCGCGTGATCCCGCATGGCGCGATCGACCGGAACGGCCTGCATCGCTCGAACCTGGCCGCGATGCGCGCCATCCTGCACGCACTCTCGCCACCGGCGGAAGCCTGCCTCGTCGACGGCTTCCGGCTCGGCCCGACGGCGCCCGAGCACCAGGCCGTGGTCGACGGCGACGAGAAGAGCGCCGCGATCGCGGCCGCGTCGATCGTCGCCAAGGTCACGCGCGACCGGCTGATGCGGAGGATGGACGCGCTCTTCCCGCAGTACGGCTTCTCCTCACACGTCGGCTACATCACGCCGGGCCATTCGCGAATTGTTCGAGAGCGAGGCCCCTCCCGCATCCATCGCCGTTCGTTCCAGGCGCTCTGTTACAAGAGCGACGAGGAGTTGGCCGCACTGTCCGCCTGACTGCGTACTCTCGGACGCGTGTCCGAGCAGCAGCACGGCGCCTTCGGCCAGGATGCTTTCGGTCGTGCGGCAGAGAAGGCGGCTCGGTTCTTCGGAACACCCCAGTACATCATTGGGCAGACGATCGTTGTGATCATTTGGATCGCGCTGAACGCGGTCGCAATCGGGGCACACTGGGATCCCTATCCGTTCATTCTCTTGAATCTCGCCTTCTCCACCCAGGCTGCCTACGCGGCGCCGCTGATCCTGCTCGCGGAGACTCGTCAAGCCGAGCGGGACAAGATTTCCAGTGTGATGACGGAGAAGCGGCGCGACCAGATGGAACGCAATGCCGAGGATCGAGTGGCGGCGCTGAAGATTGAGACGGACAAGCTCCAGGAGCTCCTCAACTCCAACACCGACCTGACGCGGCAGGACAAAGAGCTGACCGAGCAGGTAGCGGCGTTGACGCGTGACATCCACGCGGTGCTGACGAAACCGAGCTGAGGGACCCTACGGGGCTCGGCAGGCGTACTTCCGTCGAGAAGCGAGACGGGAGGCAAACATGCGTAGGCACCTGCTTGCCACGGTCGGGATCGCGGTCGTGGCCGCGATCGTCGCGACGAGCGCTCAGGGGGACGGCGGCCCTGGGCCGGGAGTCGTTCAGGGTTGGGACGGGATCGCACGCGGGCCGGTCAGGTACGTGGCGGTCGCCACCGGGACCAATACGGTGCTTGAGGTAGTCAGGAGGCGAGGCGGGCGCGTCGTTCGATACTCCTTCCTGCCGGGCAGCTACGGGATTCCGGTCGTTGCATTCGACGGGACCACCGGCGGGCTTTCGCACGACGGGCGCGCGCTCGTGCTGGGCGATGTCGCGTCGAGCCCGCAGTTGAGGAAAAGGAGCTCGTTCGCGATTGTGCGGGTCCACGGGTTGAGGCTCCGCCACATCGTCCGTTTGCGCGGAGATTTCACATTTGACGCTCTCTCGCCGAACGCGCGCATGCTCTACCTCGTCGAGCATGTCTCCGCGGAGAACACAATCAGCTATCGCGTGCGGGCTTACGACCTCGGTGCTCGGCGGCTGCTTCCTCAGGTGATCGTCGACAAGACTTCTTGGGAAAGCGTCATGCGCGGTTATCCGTACTCGCGCGTCGTCACGGCGAATGGTCGTTGGGTCTACACGCTCTACTCGGGCGGTCAGCATCCGTTCGTGCACGCACTCGATACGCGGCACGCGCACGCCGTCTGCGTCGACTTACCGAAGACCTGGAACAAGCTCAACGTCGGTCGGCTGAAACTTCGACTCACGCCCGACGCCCGGCTCGTCATCCGCTCGCGCAGCAGGACGCTCGCCGTCGTCAACGCGAAGGAGCAACGCCTCATCAGCATCGTGCGCGTTCCTTGACGATCGCGTGCAGAAGTGTGCCGTAGCCTGAAGGTGTGCCTCGTAAGGGACTCGCTGCAGAACGCCGTGCGGTGCTCTGGTATCGCCTCCGCGGCTACCGCATCCTGGCCAGGAATGCGTGGGTCGCCGGCTACGAGCTGGACATCGTCGCGCGACGGGGACGGCGGCTCGTCTTCTGCGAGGTGAAGGAGAAGCTCGGCGACCAGTTCGGCGATCCCCTCGAGATGGTCGACGAGGAGAAGCAGCGCCGGCTCCTCTGGGCGGCGGATGCCTGGCTGGAGCGCCATCCGGAGACGCAGGGCCTCGAGGTCTCCTTCGACGTGATCGCGGTCCGGAACGGCCGTCTCGAGCGATTGGCCGAGGCTTTCTGAGCTCCGCGTCGAACTGGCGCGGGTGGCCCCGACACAGGATGCCCTCTATGCCGACCTCGACCTGGCCCTCTCCTGGTCGGAGAGCGACCTTCCCGAGCGCGAGCGCACGCGGCACGTTCACCGGCTGCATCCGTACCTCGGCAAATTCATTCCCCAGCTCGTCGAGGTGCTTCTCTCTCGCTACTTCCGACCGGGGCAGCACGTCCTCGATCCGTTCGCCGGCTCGGGGACGACGCTCGTGCAGGCGCTCGAAAGCCGACTCGATGCGACCGGAGTCGACGTCGCAGCCTTCAACTGTCTCCTGATGAACGTCAAGACACGGGCGTACAACCCGTTCGCGCTCGAACAGGAGCTGCGTGCCGCGCACGCGCGCATCGGCGAGTCGACTGGCGAACGCCCCTCTGCATACGTCCGCCGCTGGTTCGCTCCAGAGGCGGCGCGTGAGCTGCTCGGCTTTCGCGCCGTGGTCGACGACTTCGAGCACTCCGCGGTGCTGCGGGTGATCTTGACTCGGGCCGCTCGCTCGGCTCGCAGGACGACTCACTTCGACCTGGACTTTCCGCGCGAGCCGCAAGTCGATCCCTACTGGTGTCACAAGCACCGACGCGAGTGCCGTCCGGTCGAGACGGCGTCGCAGTTCCTCCGTCGCTACACGCTGGACACGCTCGCGCGGCTGAAGGCGTTCGCGCGAGTGCGTGCGCGTACACGAACGGCGACGGTGATCCACGGCGATGTCCGGGTGGAGAAGCTGCCCGGTCGCTACGACGGCGTCTTGACCTCGCCGCCGTATCCCGGGCTGATCGACTACCACGAACAGCACCGGTATGCGTATGAGCTCCTCGGACTCGACGATCGCCGCGAGCTCGAAGTCGGAGCCGCGGTCGCCGGCACGTCGCGCGCTGCTCTGGCGGCTTACGCGGACGGCATCGTGGAGACGCTTCTCAACGCGAGATCGGTGCTGCGCAGGGGCGCGCCGATCGTGATCGTCGTCAACGACCGGCGCGATCTCTACCCGGAGATCCTCCACCGGGCGGGTTTACGTCTGGAAGAACGACTCCGCAGGCACGTCAACCGGCGCACCGGGCGTCGCGCCGGCGAGTTCTTCGAAGACGTGTTGATCGCGCGCTGAATCGGCACAGGCGCGTCACACGATCACGCGTAGCGTCGAGCCGTGCTCGCGCGCGCGGTCACCTTCGCCCTCGTCGGCCTCGAGCCGCGTCGCGTCGAGGTGGAAGCTCACATCCAGGGCAGCAAGACGCCCTCGCTCACGATCGTCGGGCTCGCGGATCGCGCCTGTCAAGAGGCCAAGCAGCGGGTCCGGAGTGGAATCGTCTCCGCCGAGCTGCAGTGGCCTGGAAGCCGGATCACCGTCAATCTGGCGCCGGCAGAGCTGAAGAAGGAGGGGTCCGGATTCGACCTGCCGATCGCGCTGTCGCTCCTCGCGGCGTCGCACCAGCTACCGCGTGGACGGCTTGCGGAGCACGCGTCGTGCGGAGAGCTCGCGCTGGACGGCCGCCTACGGCGAGTCGGCGGTGTCCTGGCCGTGGCGGAGGGCGCCCGCCGCTCGGGTCTCGACCGGATCATCTGTCCCTACGACGCGTGCGCAGAGGCGGCACTGGCCGGAGTCGAACCTGTGGGAGTGCGCCATCTCGCGGATGCCGCTGCGTATCTGCGTGGCGAAATCGAGCCGCCGTCGTTTGTCACCGGCAACGGCAAGCCCCGACGCCAACCGCTCGACCTCGGCGATGTGCGTGGCCAGGAGCGTGCCCGTCGCGCGCTCGAGCTTGCCGCCGCGGGACGCCACAACCTTCTGCTCGGCGGGCCGCCCGGCACCGGCAAGACCATGCTCGCGAGACGTCTGCTGGGGATCCTGCCGCCGCTCGAGGAAGACCAGGCACTCGAGGTC
>JBKPTB010000185.1:0-5331 GCA_046735315.1 Actinomycetota bacterium | reverse complement strand
CGCCGTTACTTCGAGGCGGCCTTCTGGACGGCCTCCTTCGCGTCCTCCTTGACCTGACCGTTCTGCTCACCACTCGCTGCTGCCGGAAGGAGCCGCGCCGAAGCCACCTGCTCAGGGCCGAGCTCGACCTGGATGCGAGCGAGGATCGCCTCGCAGACGTCAGGGTGCTCGCGCAGGAACGCGGTCGCGTTCTGACGTCCCTGACCGAGCCGTTCCTCGTCGAAGCTGAAGTAGGAACCCGACTTCTGGACGACCTTGCGCTCGAGGCCGGCGTCGAGCACCGTGCCTTCCCAGGAGATGCCCGAGCCGTAGATGATGTCGAACTCGGCCTGCTTGAACGGCGGCGCGACCTTGTTCTTCACCACCTTCACGCGGACTCGGTTGCCGATTGCCTCGACCCCTTCCTTCAGCGTCTCGATACGTCGGATGTCAAGGCGGACCGACGAGTAGAACTTGAGCGCGCGGCCGCCCGGTGTCGTCTCCGGATTGCCGAACATCACGCCGATCTTCTCGCGCAGCTGGTTCGTGAAGATGCAGATCGTGTCGGTGCGGTTGAGCGTGCCGGCGAGCTTGCGCAACGCCTGCGACATCAACCGCGCCTGGAGACCGACGTGCGAGTCGCCCATCTCGCCTTCGATCTCAGCCTTGGGCGTAAGGGCCGCAACGGAGTCGACTGCGACCACGTCGAGTGCGCCCGAGCGGATCAGGAGCTCTGCGATCTCGAGCCCCTGCTCCCCCGTGTCGGGTTGTGAGACGAGGAGGTCGTCGATGTTGACGCCGATCCGCTTGGCATAGGTCGGGTCCATCGCATGCTCCGCATCGATGAACGCACAGATACCGCCGCGCCGCTGCGCCTCCGCGATCACGTGGTAGACGAGGGTCGTCTTGCCGGAGGACTCCGGTCCGAAGACCTCGACGATCCGCCCGCGCGGCAGACCGCCGATGCCGAGCGCGAGGTCGAGGGCGAGCGAGCCCGTCGAGATCGCGCCGATCGACACCGCCGCGTGGTCATTCATCTTCATGACGGCGCCCTTCCCGAACTGCCGCTCGATCTGGCCGAGAGCGACATCCAGAGCCTGGTCGCGATCCACTGACCTCACCCTCCCAAGACAAACGATTCGACAACAAAGTACTCGGCCCCGGTGGACCGCAGCCGAGACAGGTAAACAGCAGCGTCGGACGGCACGACCTCACCCAGATCGGGGAGCGGTGGACGCAGGCGCGGCCGCTGCCGGAACCGGACCACGGTCAGGTGCGGAAGCCACGGACGCCGCTCGCGTTCGTAGACGCCGAGCTTCTCCAGTCGGCGCTGGAGATCGTCGGCAAGACGCCCTGCCGCGCCGCCCGCATCCGTCAGCGCGAGCATGCCGACGCTCCGGGTCTCGCGATAGCGCTCGGGCTGCAGCCGGATGGGCGCGGACGCTGCAGCGGACTCGCGCAGAGCGCCGAGGATCGAGTCGAGCTCCTCCACCGGCCGGTGGCCGAGGAAGGCCAGCGTGATGTGCAGGTGCTCGCGTGGGACGGGGCGGCCGGCCCGAATGTGTGCGCCTTGCCACTCCGACAACGCGTCCAGCGCCGCGTCGGGTAGGCGGAGACCACAGAACAGGCGAGCACGTTCACGACCTTCGAGGCTAGCCGGAACCGTCACGCGGAGTCGTGACGATTCTGCTGCAAGAGTCGCCGAACGAGGTGGAGCGCCGTCACCGTCGCGCGCCTGCGGATCGTGCCCCGGTCGCCCGGCAGGACGAAGTCTGCGCTGCGCGTGCCCTCGGGACCCGCGGCGTGCAGGTAGACGAGGCCGACCGGCTTCGTCTCCGTGCCGCCCCCGGGACCCGCAATGCCCGTGACCGAGACCGCTACGTCGGTGCCGAGGCGCTCCCGGGCGCCGGAAGCCATCGCCGCCGCGGTCTCCGCCGACACCGCGCCGTGCCGCTCGAGCACGTCCGCCGGCACTGCGAGCTCGTGCGCCTTCACTTCGTCGGCGTAGGCCACGATCGCTCCGACGAAGACGTCGCTCGAGCCGGGGACGGACGTGATTCGCTCCGCGACCATCCCGCCCGTGCACGACTCCGCAGTGGCAAGCGTGAGCCCTCGGGCGCGGCAGAGCTCGAGCACGATCTCCTCAACCGGCTGCTCGGTGCGTGTGAAGAGATACCGCTCGAGCGGGGCGACGAGCCGTTCGGCCAGCTCGTCGGCGCGCTGCTCGGCATCCGGCGCGACCACGAGGTCGACGTGGATCTCGAAGTCCCGCGCGCAGATCGTGGCCTCGACGCCGTCGCCGTCGCCTCCCGCGTCGGCCAGCGCCTTCGCCACCGTCGATTCGCTCGCGCCGAAGAAGCGCAGCTTCCGGAACTCGGGCGGCTGCGCACGGCGCAGGACGCGCTGCACCGGTTCCGACCCCAAAGCGACGCGCCACAGGCGCTGCAGCTCAGGAGGCGGACCAGGCAGGACGACCACGATCGAGTCGCCCTGGTCGAGCACGAGACCGGGGGCCGTCCCAGCGAGACCGAGGGACAGGGCTCCGTCCGGAATCGTCGCCTGCTTTCGGACTCCGTGCTCGAAATCGACGTACGGCCTGCCAAGGCGTGCCGCGAACGCCCGCGAGATCCCACCGATCTCCTCGTGCAGCCCCTCGTCGAGTCGCAGCCCGACACCTGTCGCGCGTGCCACGAGCTCGACGGTGCGATCGTCGTGCGTCGGTCCGAGACCACCCGAAACGACGCAGAGATCGGCGCGCAGCCCCTCTGCGAGCGCTGCGGAAAGCTCTTCCGGCGTGTCGCCGACGATCGAGATTCGGGCAGGCTCGATCCCGAGGCGGATTAGCTCCGTAGCGAGAAACGGTCCGTTCAGATCGGTCCGGTCACCACGGACGAGCTCGCTGCCGGTAACGACGATGAACGCGCGAGGGCGTTCGGTCACACGGCCGGGCGGATGCTGCGCGGCGTCACGATCAGCGTCTTCACTCCGCCGACGGGCAGAAGGCGCGTTCGCCCGTTGAGGATCATCTGCAGGTTCTCCGGGCGATCGAGCGTGAGCCAGAGTCGCCGCCCGCTGAAGATCTGATCCTGCCCCTGCTCGAGGGTTCCCTGATAGAGGATCGAGCCGGTCGCCGAGCCGCGATGTACCGAGAGCCAGCAGGGACCGCGTTTCGCGCGGACGATCAGGCGAACCGCGCTCACCGGCACTGCGGCCCGATTCGGCGTCTGCGAGGCGCGGCCCTGGGTCGGGCTGCCTAGTCCGGCCGGAGGAACCTTCTGCGGTTCACCCCGCGTCCACGCGACGATGACGAGGGCGGTCATCGCGGCTATCCCCAGCAGGGTCAGCAGGACGACGCGGGACTGAACCTGGAGGCCCCGTGGCTGCGGGGCAGACCGTCTAGGGCGGGAGGGTTGCTCCTCCTCTCCCACGACGAAGCGCGAGTTGTACTCATCGACGTAGAGCTGGCCGTCGAGGCCGAGGTATTCGGCATATGACCGCAGGAAGCCCTTGACGTAGGTCTGAGCCGGGAGGACGTCGAACTGCTCGTCCTCCAGCGCGCGCAGATACTTGGCTCGAATCTTCGTCCCCTGTTCGAGCTCGGGGAAGTCGAGTCCCTGGCGCAGGCGCGCCTCTCTCAGGCTTGTTCCGATTTCGAACACGGCGGCCGCCCCATCTTAGGGGGTCAGCGCGAGTGTTGGTAGACCACGACCAGCCCGTAGAAACCGACCGACAGGGCGGCCGCGACGGCCAGGCAGATTGCGATTGTTCCGACCACCACGGCCGCCTGCGCCACGGCCGTGCCACCCTCCCGCACGCGGAGCCAGCGGAGATTGTGACGGGCGCGACGCGCCATCACGACGCTCACGAGAGCCAGGACGAAGGCGAGCGGGATCGCGTAGGCCGTATCGAGGAGGCCCACCGTCTTGGAACGGCGCGACACCTCGATCGCCGCCGGCATCACCAGAATCGAAGCGACACCGAGCAGAAGAGCGACCCAGGCTCGGCGGCTACTGCTTGCGATACGGTCGGCCACTCGCGGCGGGCGGGATCGATCGGCCGATCACGCCTGCGACGGCGATCAGCGTCAAGACGTACGGGAGCGCCTGGAAGAGCACGGCCTGGTGCGGCCAGACCCCCGGATCAGCCAGGCGAAACGAGAGCGCGGTCGAGAAGCCAAACAGCAGGGCCGCCGCGAACGCGCCGAACGGGCGCCAGTTGCCGAAGATCAGGGCGGCCAGCGCGATGAACCCTCGACCCGCGGTCATGTTCTCGTTGAACGATCCGAGGAACCCGATCGACAGGTACGCGCCCCCGAGCGCAGCGAGGATGCCCGAGACGATCACGCAGCCGTAGCGGATCCTGTAGACCGAGATGCCAACCGTGTCCGCAGCGCGCGGATGTTCGCCGACGGAACGGATGCGCAGTCCGAGCGGCGTCCGGAAGATGACGATGTACGAAAGAATGAGCGTTGCGAACATCACCCAGATCATCAGGTTCAGATCGCCGAAAACGTCGCCGATGAAGCCGAGGTGGCCGGCGCCGGGAATGTTCACGTTGGGAACCTGGGAGATCGACCCCGGCGTGCCGTTGTCGCCGTAGACCTGGATGAAGAAGTAGCCGGTCACGCCGAGCGCAAGGAAGTTGATGGCCGTGCCGCTCACGATCTGGTCGGCCCGGAGATGGATCGAGACAAACGCGTGAATGAGGGCCGCAACTCCCCCGGCGACCGCCGCGCACAACAACCCGAGCGACCAGTTGCCGAGCTTGTCCGCCCCGAGCACCGCGAAGAACGCGCCGATCAGCATCATCCCCTCGAGACCGATGTTCACGACGCCGCTTCGCTCCGAGAAGAGGCCGCCGAGCGCCCCGAAGGTCAACGGAGTGGCGAACACCAACATCGCCGTGAAGAGAGGCGTCCAGGAGACGACGGAATCGAGCTTCGAGGTGGCCGTGTTCGTTGCCGCAACACCGAGAGCGGTCCCGAGAATGCCTGCAGCAACGGCGAACCAGCCGACCCGCTTGGCGCCATGCGTGACCGTCCAGATGCCCGCCGCGATCGCGAGGAGGCCGACCAGAATCGACCACCACGCAGCTCTGAGCGAGATCGGCGGGAGCGCGAGGAAGAAGGCGAAGCAGCCCAGCACGACGCCGAGCACTCCCACCTCTTTCGCCGCGAACCCGCGCCAGAGCGGACGCGCTTCTGCTCGGACTGCCACTACGCCGACTCCGGCGCGGCCGGTGGAGGCTTCAGGCGACGCGGCAGGATGCGGCGTCGCGCCTGCCACAGCGCCATGATCAGGACGTCCGCCCCGATGAAGAGGAGGACGAGTGCCTGGATCATCCAGGTCAGGT
>JBKPTB010000184.1:0-7639 GCA_046735315.1 Actinomycetota bacterium | reverse complement strand
ACGACACAGGTGACGTTCACGATCACCGCCGAGGGCCTCGGCGTGTTCGAGTCGGACACGATCCAGTACGCCACTGCCGACGGGACCGCGTCCGCCGGGAGCGACTACTCGGCGACCTCCGGCACGGCAACCGTGTCGAGCTTCCTCGGCGGGACGGCGACCGCGACTGTGAAGGTGAACGTCAACGGGGACACCACGCCCGAGCGCGACGAGACCTTCCAGCTGGTCCTGAGCAATCCGAGCGCCGGGACCATCGCCGACGGCGTGGGCCAGTCGTCGATCGTCAACGACGACAAGCCGCATCTCAGCGTCACGGCCACACACGTGAACGAGAAGGACGGCGCCGCCGTCTTCACCGTATCCCTCGACGGCGCCGCCACGGTGACCGTCCACTACGCGACCGCGGACGGCAGCGCACTGGCGGGCTCCGACTACACGGCGCAGTCCGGCACGCTCACGTTCGACCGATCCGACAGTTCCAAGACGGTCTCGGTGCCGATCGTCGACGACACGCTGAACGAGGGTGACGAGACCTTCACGCTTCGGCTGTCGAATCCGTCGGGCGCCGCAGCGAGCGGTAACGACCTCGTCGGCACCGCGACCATCGCCGACGACGATGCGGTCGTGCCGCTACCGACCAGCGGGCCGGCCGCTACGACCGGCTCGTCCGCCGCCGACACGTTCGCGCCCCACCCGACCCTCACGAAGCCCCGCTCCGTGCGCGGTGCGATCGTCGTGTCGATCAGCTGCCCGGCGACCGAGACGCTCTGCCGCGGGACGCTCACGACGTTCTCGCAGGCGAACCGCCGCTCGAAGGTCCGCCGGCTGCGCCACGAGCGCAAGCTGGGCTCCGCGACGTTCGTGATCGCCGGCGGTCGCACCGCCGTCATCACGACGCGCCTCAGCAATGCGACGCTGCGGCTCCTGCGCCGCGCCGGCAAGGTCTCGGTCCGCAGCTATGCGGTGGTGCGCGACGCGTCGGGCAACGTCGGCACCGCAAGCGTCGGCGCGCTCCTGCGCCGCGTGCGCTGAGCGAAACGCTCGACGAGACCGGCAGCCCGTGCCGCCCCGTCGTGCGCCGCCGACCAGGCCGCGAGCTCGCGCGCCCGCGCGCGCAGCCGCGCGTTCGCCAATGCCGCGCGAACCGCCAGCCGGACCGCGTCAGACTTCGCCAGGCGGCGCGGGAGCCGCACCCCGACGCCCGCCCAGTCGACGCGCGCGGCGTTTTCGTTCATGTCACCCGCGGCCGGCACGACCACGACGACCGCGCCACTGGCGAGCGCCCGCGCCACCGTCCCGTGCCCGCCATGGCACACGACGATGTCGCAGCGCGGCATCGTGCGCGAGTACGACACCCAATCGACGACGCGGGTGTTCGCGGGCACCTCGAACGCCGCGCCGGGCGGGCGGCTGTTCGTCGAGGCGAGCACCCGGACGTCCTCGCCGGCGAGGCCCTCGATGGCGGCTCGCAGGAGCCGCTGAGATGGGTCCTGCGACGTGGACGGGGCGACCAGCACCAGCGGCGCGTCGCCCGGCGGCAGCTCGACGTCCCCGAAGGGCTGCTCCCAGAACAGCGGTCCCACGACGTGCTCCCAGGGCTCCCATGCGCGCGGGTACTCGAGCTGCGGGAACGTGGCCACCAGGCACAGCTCCCGCGACAGCCCGCCGTGCACGTGCTCCAGCGGCGCCAGCCCGAGGCGGCGCCGCGTCTCGTTCAGCTCGACGCGCCCCTGCTCGAGCCCGCGACGCACGATCGGATCCGTCAGCCGCCACAGCGCGCGGCCGACGCCCGTCCGCGGCAGCCGCGCACCCATCGAGTACGGCGGCCAGCCGGGCGGCGTGCCCGGATGCACGTGCGGGACGACGGTCGCGACCGGCACGCCCTCGAGCTCGGCCCCGAGCGCCGGCGCCAGCGTCAGGATGTCCGCGACGACCGCGTCGGGCCGGACCTCGCGGACCAGCGCGCGCGACACGTGCGCGGCGCGCGCGACGACCTCGTAGGGCTTCAGCGGACGCTCGCGCGTGGGGAAGACGTGGTACTCCGGCGCCGCGGCGAACGCCATGCCCTCGTCCCGGGCCGCCTTCTCCCAGCGCTGCCACGTCTCGAGCGTCACCTCGTGGCCGCGGCGGACCAGCTCGCGCCCCAGCGCGATGACCGGGAACGCGTGCCCCGGGTCGCCGAACGCGCCTAACAGGAAGCGTGCTATGCGGCTTCCTCCGCGAGCTGCGCGATCTTCTGCAGCTGGTCGATGCGCTCGTCGCGCGTCCAGGCCATCGGCGTGATGCCGAGCGTCCCGACGCCCGCCTCGCGATAGACGCGCAGCCGGTCGCGCACCTTGTCGGCAGGGCCGTTGAGCGACACGAGGTCGATCAGCTCGTCCGGCAGGGCCGCCATCGCCTCGTCGCGCTTGCCCTCGAGGTAGAGGTCCTGGACCTCCTTGGCCGCGTCCTCGAACCCGTAGCGCTGCACGAGGTTGTTGTAGAAGTTCTTGTCGCGCGAGCCCATGCCGCCGACGTACAGCGCGATGAACGGGCGCATGACGTCGCGGCCCTTCTCGATGTCGTCGGAGACGTAGACGTTCACGGTCGGCGCGATGTCGAAGTCGGAGAGCGAACGGCCCGCCTTCGCCGCGCCCTGTTCGAGCGACGTGCGCAGCTCCGGCAGGTGCTCGGGCGACACCAGCGTCGGGATCCAGCCGTCGGCGATCTCGCCGGCCAGTGCCGTGTTCTTCGGCCCGATCGCCGCGAGGTAGATCGGGATGGTCTCCTGCACCGGCGCGATCGTCAGCTTCAGCGCTTTGCCGGGACCGTCGGGCAGCGGCAGCGTCACATGGTCGCCCGCGTACTCGAGCCGCTCGCGGGCCAGCGCCTTGCGCACGACCTCGATGTACTCGCGGGTGCGCCCGAGCTGCGAGCCGAAGCGGACGCCGTGCCAGCCCTCGCTCACCTGCGGGCCGGACGACCCGATCCCGAGCAGCATGCGGCCATCGGAGAGCTGGTCGAGCGTGGCGGCCGTCATCGCCGTCATCGCGGGGGAGCGGCCGGGCATCTGGAAGATCGCGGACCCGATCTTGATCTTGCTCGTCAGGCCGGCGATCCAGCCGAGGATCGTCGCGGCGTCGGACCCGTAGGCCTCCGCCGTCCACACGGAGTCGTACCCGAGGCGCTCGGCCTCCTGGACGATCGAGAGCTGGTCCTCGCGCGTGAGCCCGAGCCCCCAGTAGCCGATGTGTACGCCGAGTTTCATGCAGGATCCTTTTCAGGCGGAAGGAGGGTGGAAAGTCACCCCGACGAGCGGGTACCTTTCCAGAACTCCATGCGCCATAGCCGCCGTTCGTCCATCGAAGACCTCCGCCTGGCGATCGATTGCCTGCCGGTCCGCACGCGGCAGGCGATGCTGGCGGGGGTGCGCGACAACGAGATCATCGTCGGCGCCTACTCCGACCGTCGCGGCGGGGTGTGCCCGATGCTCGCCGCCCACCGCAACGGTGGCAGGACGAACTTCATCTCGTTCGCGCGCGCGTGGGACCGCTTCGCGGGCAGCAAGCACGCGCGCCGCGCGACCGACCGCGAGATCAAGGTGCTGGTCGCCCATCTCGAGGCGAGCCTGCTCGCCGAGGAGCACGTCGACCTCGGCGGGGCCGTGACCGAGCACCAGTCGCTCGCCCGTGAGCGCCGCGCGCGTGAGGCGCGCGGCGTCGGGCTGGGCTGGCTGCGCGACCGCCGCTCGCCGGAGCGGCGACGCGAACCGGTTTCCTAGAAGAGCAACGTCAATGCGGCCATAGCGCTCGCGGAGCGGCTTTGTTAGCCGTGTCTTTGCTCTTCCTCAACTGCACCGAAGTCGCAATCCGATCAGCTACCTTGGACCGCGATGCGACGTCCCTCCGCCGTGGCGGTCGCACTCGTGCTCGTCGCCGCCCTCGGCGGCTGCGGCTCGAGCTCGAGCGACTCCACCTCATCCCTAGCCGGCACGCCCTCCTCGAGCACGGCCAAGCCGGAGCAGTTCCCCGCCGCCAAGGGCATGTCCCTCGACGACCTCCGCCAGCGCTATCCCGCGGTCGCCCAGCTCGCACCGGGCGCGGGCGCGCTGAGCAAGGGCCCGAGCCGGATGCCGTTCCTGGTGATCGACAAGAACGGCAAGCCCGTGCTCGGCGCCTCGGTCGCGCTCTACACACTGCGTCCGGACGGCACGGGCCTGCGCGGCCCGTTCCCGGCGACGTCGCGGACCTTCGGGCTCGACCCGGCGTTCATCAGCCAGACGGCTCAGGCCGACCTGCAGGCGACGAAGGGCTTCTACACAGCCGACCCGGTGCTGCGCAGCACCAAGCCCGCGAACATGGTCGCGCTGGTGCGCCTCGACGGCCGGCTCGTCTCGACCAGCCCGGCGCCGCTGGGCGCGAAGTTCACCAAGACGCCGGTCCAGGTGGGGCAGATGGCGCCGCGCGTCCACACCCAGACGCTGACCGACGTCGGCGGCAACGCCAAGGCGATCGACACGCGCGTCCCGCCGGCCACCGACATGCTCCAGGACGACCTCTACGACGTCCTCGGCAAGAAGCCCGTAGTGCTGATCTTCGCCACACCACAGCTGTGCCAGAGCCGTGTCTGTGGTCCCGTCGTCGACGTGGCCGAGCAGGTCAAGTCGCAGACGAAGGGCGACGTCGCGTTCATCCACAACGAGATCTACAACGACAACAACCCCAACAAGGGGCTGCGCCCGCAGCTCGCGGCCTACGGCCTGGAGACCGAGCCCTGGATCTTCATCATCGATCGCAGCGGCAAGGTCGTGCAGCGCTTCGAGGGCGCGCTCAGCGTCGACGAGCTCAAGCAGGCGGTCGCGAAGGTCTCGTAGCGGTTCGCGGGCTGCGTCAACGCCTTTGGATGAGAAGCGGACGCGCCGCTCGGGGCGTTGGCGGTGGTGCTGCGCGTGGTTCGGGCATTGAGGGAGGCGGGTCGGCTGCCGCGAGGGATCTGGGCCCTCAAATGTCCGCATACCGGCCATAAGAGGGCCCAGACTCGCCGTGTCGCTTTGGGTGGGTTGCGCGAGTTGGGCGGCCTTTTCCTCGCATATGAGGGACTTTGCAGCCCAAGCGGGCGCCGTGCACTCACCGCCTCCCTCGCCGAACGCAACCGACGCGGAGCGCCCAAGCGAGCGAATGCGCTGCTCACCGCTCAGCCCGCAAAGCGGAAGCCGTGGGCCCCGAAACTTCGAATAGTTCGTAGTTCGAGGGCCCACACCGCAGCGCGGCGGCTCACCCCTCCTCACCGAACGCAACCAACGCCGCTGCGCGCCGCCAACGTCACGCTTCGCCCGCAAAGCAGGAGCGAGCCTCGCTCAGCGAACGGCGGTAGCCGAGTCGTCGACGATCCCGAGCTCGTCGAGCAGGCAGAAGAAGGCGGTCGCGTAGGGGGAGCCGGCGGTGCGCTCGCGCAGTCGCTCCCAGTCGACCTGCTCGCGCACCGAGCGCGCGATCTGCAGGAGCGAGCTGAAGTCCAGGTAGTGCTCGTTGAGGGCGTTGAGCTTCGTGTAGAGCACGTCCTCGACCGCCATCACCCTGAAGTCCATGGCGGCGGCGTTGGCGAGCTCGGCGCGCTCGATCAGCTCGTCGTCGATGGTCATTCCCGCCGGTTCGAAGATGAGATCGATGAGGACGTCGCCGTCCCAGACCTTGAGCAGCCACGACTCGGGCGGATCCTCCGCGCGCATCCCTGCCGCGACGAGCGCCTCCTGGGCGCGGTTGGCGTCCTCGGGCTTGACGATGACGTCGAGGTCGTGCGTCGTGTCGGGCCCGCCGCGCGCCCAGCTGGCGAGGCTGCCACCGATCAGGAACGGGACGCCGGCCTCGTCGAGCGCGGCGACCGTGCGCTTGAGCGACTCCTTGATGAGGCTGAATGGGACGTCGAGCTCGGCCATGCGTTCGTGCTCGGCACTACCCGAGGGCCGATCTGGGTAGTCGGTCGAGCGTGTCGATGAATGGTGCGCAAAGAACGGTTCGCATCGCCGCAGCCGGCGACGTCCACTGCGGGCCGCACAACCGCGACGAGACGCTGCGGGCGTTCGCCGGGCTCGAGGGGCGCTGCGACCTCGTGCTCCTCGCGGGCGACCTGACCACGCACGGCCATCCCGAGCAGGCGGCGATCGCCGCCGAGGCGGCCGCGCTGACGGGCGCGCCGGTGCTCGCCGTGCTCGGCAACCACGACCACCACGACGGGTGCGTCGAGGAGGTCGTGCAGGTCCTCGAGCAGGGCGGGGTGGAGGTGCTCCAGCGCAGCTTCAGCGTGCACAACTGCGACGGCGTGTCGGTTGGGGTGGTCGGCGCGAAGGGCTTCGTCGGCGGCTTCCCGGGCTCCTCGCTGCCGGATTTCGGCGAGCCCCTGCTGCGCGAGGTCTACGCCGAGACGACGCGCGAGGCCGATGCGATCGACCGCGGCCTGCAGGCCGTGGCGCACTGCGCGGTCCGCGTGGTGCTCCTGCACTACGCGCCGGTGCAGTCGACGCTCGAGGGCGAGCCGGTGGGGATCCACACGTTCCTGGGCTCCGAGCGCCTCGCGCCGCCGATCGACCGCCATCGACCAGACCTCGTCCTGCACGGCCACGCCCACGCCGGGCGCCTGCGCGGCACGATCGGCGACGTGCCGGTCTACAACGTCAGCGTCCCCGTGATGCAGCGCGACTTCTGGCTGTTCGAGCTGACCGGCACGGTCGCCGAGGAGCGCGCGGACGTGACGCTCGGGACAGCCTGACCCCACGGCCCGCCACAATGGCCGCGGGCCGGTAGCTCAGCGGTCAGAGCAGCGGACTCATAATCCGTCAGACGAAGGTTCGAATCCTTCCCGGCCCATCGCGAACGATACGTAGTTTCTACGGTCGGAACGGCCTCGAAATACAGATGCGCTTCGAGGTCCCCAGCGAGAGGCTGGGCTGTTGCCAGCCAGCTAACTTCCTCAAGGGGGGGCCTCCAGTGTCTGCGGCAACCGTCGCCCAGCCGCCTCAAGCCGTGGCGGCGCCGATCGACCAAGGAGCCGACCGGTATGAGGCTGTACAGCAGTACTCGCTCGCCAAGATCATTGGCGTGTGGGCGGCCGCGGCCGTCCCGATGGGGGTGCTCGCTTGGATCGTCGCCCCGTGGCTGAGGGACCAGCTCGGGGGTCGCGACCCGTTCGTCGAGGCGCTCTTGATCTGCCTGACCGCGGGGCTCATCTGGCAGTTCGTCTTGGTCCTCATCCTCCTCAGACAGGAGCTGGGCGCCCTTCAATGGACGCGCATGCGCGACGCCCTGTGGCTCCGGCCGCCGCGAGATCCGAAGACCGGACGCGTCGGCGGAAAGGTCTGGTGGTGGGCGCTGCTGTTCGCCGTCCTCGTCACCTTCTGGTCGCTCGCGGCGGCGGGCGCCATCGCAGGGCCCTCACCCCGGGATCTCGGCAATTTCCTCGGCGCCGACCGTGCCGAGCATTTCTTCAGCGGCGCGTGGGGCTGGTTCGCGCTCGTCGTCGTGTTTGTCGTCTTCAACACCGTCATCGGCGAGGAGCTGCTCTTCCGGGGGCTGCTGCTACCGCGGATGCGAGCCGCCTTTGGAAGGCGCGACTGGGTCGCCAACGGTGTCCTGTTCACGCTCTACCACGTGCACCAGCCGTGGAG
>JBKPTB010000183.1:0-15055 GCA_046735315.1 Actinomycetota bacterium | reverse complement strand
CCTCGTCGAGACGGAACATGTGCGCGACCGTCTGGGTGAGCGCGGGGTCGTAGGTCAGCCACGCCGTGCGACATGAACGTCCGAACGAGGTCGACGGGCTCGCCTCTGGGACCCTTCAGCGATATCTCGAACTCGGTAGGCACACGAAATACATGCCAGATCCAAGGCGTACTACGGAAGAGACGGCCGCGTATTTGTTCCCGCCGGAACCGATGTACGGTGGCCACGGTGAGTTCGACGGGGTGGCTTGAACGACCACCGAGCCCGCGAGCCTACGTCGGGTTGGTCGGTGCCGCGCTTGCCCTGCTCGTCGTCGCACTTGCGGTGACGATACGCCCGGCACAATCACTTGCCGGCTCCGACGTCACGGTGTACGCGACGTACGGGACGAAGATGCACGACGGGGCGGTGCCCTATCGGGACTTTGCGATGGAGTACCCCCCAGGGGCCGTCGTGATGTTCGTGCTTCCCGCGACCCCGGCTGTGGCGGGAGGTTCGACCGACGACCCTTCGTGGACGCCGCTGAACGCTGCGGGCCGCCGTTACTACCGCGGCTTTGAATCGCTCGTCCTCTTCCTCATGGCCGCAATCATCGTTCTCACGGCTCTAACGCTCAGTGCGATGGCTCGGCCCTATCGAACGGTGATGCTGTCGCTCGCCGTCGTTGCTCTCTCACCGTTATTGATCGGACAGGTGCTCCCAGAGCGCTTCGACGTATGGCCCGCGGCCCTGACCGGCGCGGCTCTTGCCGCGTTTGTCCGCGAGCGGTACCGCGTGGGCGGGACCATGCTCGGGTTCGGCGCGGCGGCGAAGATCTATCCAGTCGTCCTCCTACCTGTACTCGTGATCGTTGCCGTCCGTCGGCGGGGAGCCCGCGAAGGGGTGCTCGTCGCGGCGTGCGCGGTCGGCGCTTTGGTCGCGGTGCTTGTGCCGTTCTCGATCGCGTCCTTCTCCGGCACCTGGCGGTCGCTGCGAATTCAGTTCACCGGCGGTCTCCAGATCGAGAGTCTGGCAAGTTCTTTGCTCGTGATCGCGAGCCACGTTGCCGACAAGGCCTCGGATTTCACGACCCATGGAGCGGGAGGCGGATTGATCCGCATCAATCTGGACGGCCCCGGCGTGGGCGTGACGACCACCGTGCTCGACGTGCTCGTCCCGGCCGCTTTGTGCCTGCTCTGGGTCAACCTGGCCCGCAGCAAACGCGATGCCCGCGAAGACCTGCTTCGCTACGCCGCTGGGAGCTTGGCGACGGTGCTCGTGCTCGGGACCGTTCTTTCACCACAGTACGTGGTGTGGCTCATTCCTCTGGTTCCGCTCGTCGGCGGCGGAAGAGGAACCGTGGCCATCCTGCTCTTTGTCGTGGCAGCGGTACTCACCAACGTCTGGATCCCGGACAGGTACTTCGAGTACCAGCAGCACCTCGAAGCCGGGCCGGCATCAATCTTGCTGGCGCGGAATCTCGCGCTGCTCGCCATCGCGCTGGTACTTCTTCTGCCACGACCGTACGTCGGCAGACGAAGGGTCGAGACAGCCTCCGCGTCTAGCTAGTGTCCGCCGCGGAGCGGCCGGGGCCGGTGCCCCAACTGGTCTTCAAAACCAGTACGGCGTCGTAGCCCGACGCTAGGCAGGTTCGACTCCTGTGCCGCTCCGTTGACCCAAATCCATCGCGGTCTTTGAACAGGAATCCTCCTTGCCGTCGATGATCATCTAGTCGCTCCGCATCTGCGGAGAAAGGGAGTCGACAAGGCGTGAGCGCGAAACGTCGACGAATGCCCAGACCGCCGGCTCTAGCGATCAGCCCTCGTCGGGCAACGACTGAGCCTTCCTCTTACAGCACCACGGGAGTCGACGCAGCTCCCTCCTCTGAGCGTGCTCATGCAACGGAGAACAGTTGCCACTCACCGGGAACGCCTTTCAACACGTGAACTCCGCGCGACTCGAACTCGATCCCGGAGCCGGCGACGAGGTCCTGGACCGTCCGCGAGACGAGCACCTCGCTTGGCCCGGCCAGTGCTGCGACTCGTGCTCCGGTGTGGACGGCGAGTCCTTCAAGCTTCGCGCCGACGCGTTCGCACTCGCCCGTGTGCAGGCCGGCGCGGATCTCGAGGCCGAGCGTGCGCACCTGGTCGCGGATCGCGCATGCACAGCGGATCGCGCGGGCAGGCCCGTCGAAGGAGGCGAGGAACCCGTCGCCGGCGGTGTCGATCTCTCGCCCGGACCAGTGGTCGAGCTGGTGGCGGGCGGTCGCGTGATGTGCTGCGAGCAGTTCGCGCCAGCGCCGGTCTCCTAGGGCTGCGGCGCGTTCGGTCGAGCCAACGATGTCGGTGAAGAGCACGGTCGCGAGCACCCGATCGGGCTCCGGAACCGGTCGCGTGCCGGTGAGGAACTCTTCGATCTCGTCAGCGATGGCGTCGGTGTCCCCGGCCGAGATCCAGTGGTCGGCACCGGCCAGCTCGACGAACTTCGCGCCGGGGATCTTCAAAGCGAGGTAGCGCCCCTCCGCGACGTTGACGTCGTGGTCGCCGGCGCGGTGGAGGACGAGCGCAGGCACCTGGATCGTCGGCAGCACCTCCCGCACGTCGATGTACGAGTTCATACGCAGGAGCGCCGCTGCGGCCCCGGGGCTCGCAGCGCGTCGGAGGTAGCGCTCGAGGTTCTGCACGAACTGCTGATCCCCGAGACGGCTGGGCGCGTAGTACTCGACGTCCTCCGGCCGAAGGTGCCCCCAGTTCCGCTCGACGTCCGCCGCCGACTCCTCGCGGTTCTCGGCTGTTGGCGCCCACGGGTAGTCGTCGTCCGGGTCGCGTCGCTTCGCGAAACAGCCGAGCGTGATGAGCGCGACCGTCCGCTCGGGATAGGTCGCAGCGAAGAGGACGCACATGTTCCCGCCCTCGGAATGCCCGAAGAGCGCCGCGCGGTCGGAGCCGACCGCCTCCAGCACGGCGCGCACGTCGTCCATGCGCTCCTCGAGGGTCGGAAGCTCATCGTTCGAGACGCGGTCGGAAAGCCCCGTGCCGCGCTTGTCAAACAAGATGAGACGCGAGAAGGACGCGAGGCGCTCGAGGAAGCGCGCCAGCGCCGGTTCCTCCCACACCAACTCGACGTTCGAGACCCACCCCGGCACGTAAACGAGGTCTCGCGGTCCCTCACCCGTCACCTGGTACGCGATGTTGAGGTCGCCGCTTCGCGCGTACCGCGTCTCCGGCCGATCCACGCCCACAGATTCTCAAATACCCGCGATCACGGCGACCGCAGTCATCCAAGGGACGTTGAGATCCCGGCTCCGCAAAGTTACGGTGGAAGCAGTGGTCGCCCTTTGAGGGGTACCAAAGGTGAGGCGGTGTAGTCGGCTGAGCGAAGAGCGTTTGCGGGTCGGGATCCAGCTACCGGAGGTCGAACGCGAGGTTCGTTGGCTGGAGATGCTCGCGATCGCCCGGACCGCAGAGGCATTAGGCTACGACTCGATCTGGCTTGGCGACCACATGCTCTACCGTGGCGGCGATCGCCAAGAGCGTGGCCCCTGGGATGTGTGGACGACGCTTGCAGCACTGGCCGCGTCAACCGAGCGCGTCCAGCTCGGACCACTCGTCGCCTCGACCGCCTTTCACCCACCGGGTTTGGTCGCGCGGATGGCTGCGGCGATCGACGAGATCTCGAGCGGCCGGTTCATCCTTGGCCTCGGCACCGGCTGGAACGAGGCAGAGTTCCTCGCCTTCGGGATCCCGTTCGAACATAAGGTCGCGCGGTTCGAAGAGGCCTTTACGATCATTCGGCGGCTGCTGGCAGGCGAGCGCGTGACCTTCACCGGACGCTTTCACCGGATGGACGATGCGGTGCTTCTGCCGCCGCCAAACCGGCAGCTGCCGCTGCTCGTCGGTACCTCCGGCCCGCGCGTGCTCGCCACAAGTTCACCCCACATCCACTACTGGAACTGTTGGTACTCCTGGTACGGCAACACGCCCTCGGGATTCGCGAAGCTCAGCGCAACCTTCGAAGGGAACTTCCGACGCAGCGCCTGCGTGCTCGTGACCGTCGGCGCCGGCGGCGAGCGACCGCCCGACCCGACATCGCCACCCGTCGATGCGTCCGCGCTACGCCAACACCTCAACGAACTCGACGCGGCCGGTGCCGACGACGTCATCCTCGTCCTCGACCCGATCAACGAACACTCAGTGGCCGCAGTCGCGGAAGAACTCGCGCTCAGTCCACGCCCGTAAGGCAGCGGGCAGTGGAGCGTACCGGGATCGAACCGGTGACCTCCGCTTGCAAAGCGCACGCGGCGCGAGTTGCACCGGGTGTGTTTCCGGCGCGAGAGGCTGAGCCGAGCCTACGCTCAGGTAGAAGGGAGGCGACGCTCCCTCGCGGCGCGGCTAGCCGGAGAAGCGTAAGGCAGCCAGCATTTCCCGTGCGTAGCGAAGAAACGTCGCAAAGGTCTTCGCGGGCGGGAACCGCGGTTGATCCGCAAAGCCGGACTCGATGTAGACGACGACAGTCTTACCTCGGACGTCGAGGACCGCAGAAGCCGCGCCGGCCGAGGGGACGAAAGGCGCCGGCGGCGGGCTTGTCGCACAGGCGTCTAAGAGGTTGTGACACGCGTGGAGATGGGCCATGATCGGGCCCATCCCCGAGTAGATCTCCGGGCGGCCACATTGGAAGGGGTCCAGCGACGGCCGAACTCGCGCCACCATTGGCGGCTACTCCCGAGCGCACGGCGCGAAAGCTGCGGCGCGATATCGGCTTGCTCGGGCTCCTTTTCGCGTCCTTGGGATCGATCATCGGCGCGGGCTGGTTGTTCGGCGCCCTGTATGCCTCGTCGCTCGCCGGGCCGGCCGCCGTCATCTCCTGGGTGCTCGGAGGCGGCGTGGTGATGCTCCTCGCATTGACTCACGCGGAGCTCGGAGGGATGTACCCGGTGGCGGGAGGCAGCGCGCGGTTCCCCCGATACGCCTTCGGGAACTTGATCGGCTTCACCAGTGGCTGGATCGCGTTTCTCGGCGCCGTGACCGTGGGGCCGATCATGGTCGAAGCCATGCTCCTGTACACATCGAACTACATCTCTTCGCTCACGACCGTCTCGGGCGGCCGGCCGGTGCTGACCGTCCAGGGCTACTTCGTCGCGGGAACGCTGCTCTTGCTCTTCTGCACGATCAACGTCATGGGCGTGCGCTGGCTCGCCGACATCAACATGCTCGCGGTCTGCTGGAAGCTCCTGGTTCCGGCCGTGACGGTTGTCGCGCTGATCGCAACCTCCGCACACACCGAGAACTACAGCGAGCACGGTGGCTTCATGCCCTTCGGTTGGAAGGGAGTGTTTCTTGCGTTGTCGTCGGGCGGGGTCATCTTCGCCGGCCTCGGCTTCGAACAGGCGGTCCAGCTCGGTGGGGAGACTCGCAACCCGAGGCGGAACATCCCCTTCGCGATCATCGGCGGGATGACCGTGGCGATCGTCCTCTACATCGCCCTCCAGGTGGCGTTCATCTTGGCACTCGACCCTTCGGAGCTCTCGAAGGGTTGGGGGGCGGTCTCGTTCTCGGGAGGGTTCGGGCCCTTCGCCGCACTGGCGACGGCACTCGGCCTGGGCTGGCTCGCTGTCCTGCTTTACACAGACGCAATCGTCTCGCCTGGAGGCACCGGTCTGATCTACACGGGCGCGAGCGCGCGCCTCACCTTCGCACTCGCTCGCAACGGCTTTATCCCCTCGGCCTTCGCCCGCCTCTCGCCACGCGGAACGCCGTTCCTCGCGATCGCGTTCTCGTTCCTCTGCGGCCTGGTGATCCTCCTTCCGTTTCCCGGCTGGCAGCAGCTCGTCGGCTTCATCTCGGCGGCGGCCGTTGCCGTGTACGCAATGGCCCCGCTCGCGCTCGGAGCTCTCAGGCGCCAAGATCCTGAGCGGCCACGCCCCTTCAGGCTTGCGGCTGCATCGTTGTTGGCGCCTGCAACATTCGTCGCCGCGAGCGAGATCCTGCTCTTCACCGGCTGGGCCGTGGTCTGGAAGCTGATCGCAGCGATCCTGATCGGCTTTGCGCTGCTGGCTCTCTCGACTGCCACCGATTCGACCGCGCGGAACCTGTCGCTCGACTGGCGAAGCGCGGTTTGGCTTTGGCCGTACCTGCTCGGCATGGGTGCGATCTCGTATTTCAGCTCGTTCGACACGAGAACGCCGAGCTCCGTCCCGCTGCTCGGCCTTCACGGACCTCGCAACGGGCTGACGTTCGGCTGGGACATTCTCGCCGTCGCGCTCCTCAGTCTCGTCATCTATGCCTTCGCGATCCTGAGCCGCCTCCCCGCCGAGCAGGCGCTCGACTACATCGGCGATCCGACAGTGGAGGAGCCGGAAGGGATCGACGCTCGGGCCCGACGTCCGCGTCTCAGCTAGCCAAGGCGGCTTTCGTTTCCCCGCGACGGTTCGCCCGGGAGCGGGCGGTGAAGATCAACCCTGCAGCGACGAGCAGCGCGGCTCCGAACAGGCTCAACCCGATCCCGGCCCACAGCGCCGCCGGCACCTTGACGCCGACGCCGATCGTCGCCGCGACATTGCGAGAGCCGTCGGCATTCATCACGACGATCGACCACTTGCCAGAGCGGAGTTTCCAGGACAGCGGCTTACTGACACCGGACTCCCCTGCCGCCCAGAACGGTTCGCGCGCGGGCCGGCCGGGATCGGCCGTCCCTGCGTGGTCGACGTAGGTGACCTTGAATGGGTCGAGGTTGAGACGGGTCGCTTCCGTGTGCTCGATTCGGGCCAGGTAGGCGTCCACGGTGGCTTTCGGCGCGATGCCGACGAACAACGGCTTGTCGCCGGAGACGTCGAGTCGGACCTTTCCTGCGAGCCACGTGGGAACGTAGCTCCCGACGGTGATGCTCTCGGTGGAGATCGCCCGCGTGTGAGTCTGGTAGCGGTGCGCGTTGGCGGAGAAGTAGCCGTTGTCGTCCCGCTTCGAGGTGTCGGCCCAGATCGCCGTCACACCCGCTGCGAGCACGAGCACGCCGAGGACGGCTGCGACCCAGGCACCAATCGTGAGACCGGTGCCCTTCTTCGGATGTGCGTCAGCTTTCATGAGTACTCCCTTCATCGAGACGGCTAGACCTCCGGCCGTCGAGGCCGGAGGTCTAGCCGTGTTGGTCTTAGGCAGAGAGGGCAGGCTTTGCATCCACCGCGGGCTCTGATTCGCGCCCTTCGAGCCGCGGAAGCCACTCAAGCCACCTGGGCAGGTACCAGTTCCACTCGCCCAGCAGCTTCATCGTCGCGGGGAGCAGCACGCCGCGAACGATCGTGGCGTCGATCAAGATCGCGGCCGCCAGCCCGACGCCGAACTGCTTGAACATCAGCATCGACAACGTCGCGAAGATCGAAAACACCGCGACCATGACGATCGCGGCGCTCGTAACCGTTCCAGCGGTCGATTTGATCCCATACGAGATCGCGTCGTCCATGCTCGCGCCGCGATTGAACGTCTCTCGGATCCGGCTGACGATGAACACGTGGTAGTCCATCGAGAGCCCGAACAGGATCACGAACAGGAGCATCGGCACGACGGGGGAGATGCCCGCGGTCGAGCTGAAGCCGAGCATGCCCTTGCCAACCCCGTGTTGGAAGACCAGCACGAGGATCCCGAACGCCGCGCCAACAGACAGGAGGTTCAGGACGATTGCCTTCAATGCGACGACGATCGAGCGGAACGCGATCAGCATCAGGCAGAAGGCGAAGATCAGCACGAACGCCACGACGTAGGGGAGCTTGGATCTTTGCTGCGACAATTCGTCGCTCCAGCGGGCGGCGATGCCGGTGACGCCGACCTCCGCCGCGGGGACGGTGCCGACGGTCGCCGGGATGAGCTCGTCGCGCAACAGCGCGAGCGCGTTCATCGAGGCAGCGTCGGTGCCCGTGCCTTTGATCGGCATCGTGATGTTCGCCACCGTTCCGCTTCGATTCGTGTCGACCGTGATCGGCTTCTCGATCTGTCCTGTGGCGAGCGCGCGACGCTCGAGCGCCGCGATTGCGTTACGGACTGTTGGAGCGTTCACGTTGGACGTCTTGATGACGACGTTGGCCGGCAACGCGTTCCCAGGGAACTCCTGCTGCATGCGCTCGTACGTCTTGACCACCGCCAGCTTCTGCGGGAATGTGTCCGGACCCGGCGTTGCCATGTGCATCTGCAGCGCTGGAATCGCGAGCGCAATGAGCAAGCCGCCGGCGAGTGAGGCGTAGAGGAGCGGCCGGCGCAGCACGGCGTCGACCATCCCACCCCAGGCGCCACCCTCGCGGCTGCTGCGACGTCGCCGGCGGACGAGTGGAACGTGAAGCCGGTCGACGCGGTCGCCGAGCTTCGACAGCAGCGCGGGCAGAACCGTGAGCGAGCCGAGCATCGCGACGGCGACGACGATGATCGTCGCGTACCCGAAGGATGCGAATGTCGCGTCGCCCGTCAGGAACAGCCCGGCCATGGCAACCATCACCGTGAATCCGGAAATGAGCACCGAGCGGCCCGATGTTGCAGCGGCAACCTCGAGCGCGGCCTTCGGGCTCCGGCCGGCCGCTCGCTCTTCGCGCTCTCGGCGCAGATAGAAGAGCGAGTAGTCCACGCCAACGGCGAGTCCGATCAGCAGCACGACCGCGAACGCTTCCTGTGCCAGCGGAATCACGTGACTCGGCAACGCCGCGAGCCCGAAGGTCGCGAACACCGCCGTGAGTGCGAGCAGCAGCGGGATCCCCGCGGCGACCAGTGCGCCGAACGCCGCGACGAGGATGATCAGCGTCAGCGGGATTGAGTACACGCCGGCGCTCTTCAGGTCGTCGGCGAACGCGCTGTCGACGCCCTTCGCAGCGCTCGCGCCGCCGAACTCGCCGACGAAGAACGAGGGATGGGCCTTCCCAGCATCGCCGACACTCGCGAGCACCGGATCGAGCCTGTCGGCTGCGGTGTCCTTGTCGCCGCTGATGTCGAAATCGATCAGCACTGCGTGGCGGTCGCCGGCGATCTTCGGCGCCTGTACGTTCCGAACGACTGCCACCTTCGACAGGCGTGCGACGACGTCATCGACCGCGGCTGCAAAAGCGGGCGTGCCCGCCTGCAGCGAGCGGTTCTGGATCAGAACGCTTTCGCCGGCGGGCTGCTTGAAGCCGGCGTCGAGAATCTTGTCCATCCGGCCCGACTCGCCCGGCCCCTTGGCGTTCGGATCGATCTGCTTCGTCCCGATCTGGCCGCCGAGGGCGAAGGCGACGACCACGAGTGCGAGCCAACCAAAGGTTGCGGTCTTCCAGTGGGCGGCGCTCCAGCGGCCCATGCGAGCCGCCAGGTTGCGGGTCTGGTGCTTGTTACGGGACATGTCGATTCTCCTTTCAGCCGCTAGGCGGCGTACGCGAAGGGGTGGTAGAAGGCATCGAGGGCGCGATTCGACGCGACGGCGATGCGGAAGCGGTCTCCGCGGCGGTCGTCCTCAACGGAGACCGTGATCGCGTCCTCTCGCGGGTGCCAGAGCAGCAGGACGGAGATGCCGTTGCTCTCGCGTGCAGCGAGCTCGCGCGTATTCGGAGTTGCGGGGCTCATGGGTCCTCCTGTCATGGGATGTCGACCTCACTCACGCTCGTGGCGGTCGTACGCTCAGCGACGTAGCGGGGCAACAACCGGAGCGCGTCCTCTGCGGTCGCGCTCTCGACCGTCCACCAGATCGCGTGATCGCCGGAGCGGCACGAGGCGAGTGTCGGCAGGTGACGAAGTGGGCTTTCGTGCCCCTTGAACGAGGCGAAAACGGTGCCGCACTCATTGGGCTCGTGGTGGTGGTGGAGCAAGTACTGGGCCATGGGCCGAGACTGGCTCCGCGCGGCCGCTCCGACATCGGGGGGACACCCTGATCTTGCACCCTGATTTTGGGATCAGGTCAGGCTGATCTACCCTGGCCGTAGAACGAAATGGCCCTGCTAACCGACCAATTCGTCGGCCGCGCCGACGAGTTCGGCACGTTCGACCAGGCGCTCGGGGAGGTCGATCAGGGGATCCCATCCGCGATCGCCCTCATCGGGGAGCCCGGGATCGGCAAGACACGTTTTCTCGCCGAGTTCGCGCATTCCGCCGACCAGAACGGACGGCTCATCCTTGCCGGCTCCGCGTCGGAGCTCGAGCGCGACCTGCCGTTCTCGGTCTTCGTGGACGCGCTCGACGAGTACCTGCGCGGACTCAGTCCCGATCGCCTGGCCGGGTTGGACAAAGACGTACGCACGGAGCTTTCGCACGTCTTCCCGTCGCTCTCTGCTCTCCGCACAGCGAGCGGTGTCGCGCTTCAGCACGAGCGCTACCGCAGTCACCGGGCGGTACGCGGGCTGCTCGAGGAGCTGGCGAAGACGCGGTCCCTCGTTCTCCTACTCGACGACGTCCATTGGGCCGACTCGGCGTCCGTCGAGCTTCTCGGCGCGCTACTCCGGCGGCCGCCCAGCGCAGGCGTCCTCATTGTCCTGGCCGTCCGCCCACACCAGATGGCAGAGCGCCTCTCTGCCACAATCGAACGGGCCGAGCGCGCGGGGGCGGTGGTCAGGATCGAGCTCGGCGCGCTGACCGCGCTCGAAGCTAGGCAGCTCCTCGGTGAGGACGCCAGCGTTCTCTATGAAGAGAGCGGCGGCAATCCGTTCTATCTCGAACAGCTTGCGCGGTCGCTCCGCCGTCACGGCGAGGCCGGGGACGCACCTGATGTCTCGCTCAGCGGCATCGAGGTGCCATCGGCCGTCGCCGCATCGCTCAGCGAGGAGCTCGGCCTTTTGTCGGACGATGCGCGCCGGGTGCTCGAAGGAGCGTCGGTGGCCGGCGACCCCTTCGAGCCCGAGTTGGCTGCAGCAGCTGCCGCAACGTCGGAGGCCGCCGCCATGGAAGCGATCGACGAGCTGCTCCTGCTCGACCTCGTTCGGAGCACCGAAGTGCCGCGCCGCTTTCGTTTCCGGCATCCGCTCATCCGCCGTGCCGTGTACGAGGCGACGCCCGGTGGTTGGCGACTGGGCGCACACGAGCGCTGTGCCGAATTGCTTGCGGCGCGCGGCGCGTCGGCGGCGGCGCGCGCCCACCACGTCCTACGCTCCGCGCGCGAGGGCGACCTCCGCGCAGTGGCCGTTCTGCGCGAGGCGGGTGAGGGCGCCGCGCGGCTCGCACCAGCAAGCGCGGCGAACTGGTTCGCCCACGCACTTCGCCTCCTTCCGGCGAGCGCTGCCCCGGCCGAGCGGATCGAGCTCCTGCTCGCGCGTTCTGCAGCGCACACGGCGAGCGGACACTTCGCCGACAGTCATAGCGTCCTGTTGGACGCGCTCGCGATCACTCCCGACGACGCGACAGTCGCGCGCAGGTGCGCTGCCGTCGAGAGTTTGCTCGGACGACACGAGCAGGCCGGCGCGCGCCTTGCGAGCGCGATCGAGCGCCTTCCTGATCAGGGCTCTCCCGAGGCTGTGGCACTCATGAATGAGCTTGCGGTGAATCTCGTCTGGCGAGCGCGATACGAAGAGATGCACGCGTGCGCCGAGCGTGCAGTGGGCGCGGCGCGACGGCTCGGAGACCCGCCCTTGACCGCGGCGGCACTCGCCCTGCTCACGCTGGCGGAGTCGATGACCGGCGCGGCTGAGCGTGCGAAGGCTTGTCGCCGAGAAGCTACGGCCCTCGTCGATTCGCTGTCGGACGAAGACCTCGCCCGCCACCCGGAGTCCGCGACCAGGCTCGCCGGGACGGAGCTCTATGCCGGTTGGTACGCCGACGGTGACAAACACGCAACCCGTGCACTTGCCGTCGCACGCGCCACCGGGCAGGGGGGCGAGCTCTTTCTCGTGCTCGTCCTGACGTTGGGCGGGCTTTGGCGCATGCGCGGGAAGCTTGCGCAGGCGGGCGAGCTGCTCGACGGTGGCATCGAGGCAGCGCGCCTCCTCGGCAACACGCACGCGCTGGTGTGGAGCCTCGGCAGCCGTTCGGCAGCGGCGCTCCATGCCGGTGACGTTGCCCTGGCGCTCGCGGCCGCACAGGAGGCCGTCGACCTCACCGCAGATCTCGACGAGGGCTTCCACTCAGCTGAGGCTGCCGTGGACCTCGCCCGTGCGCTTCTCGAAACGGGGGAACCGCAACGCGCGGCCGACTTGCTCGTTCGTTCCGCAGGAGGCGAGGAGTTGGTGCTCATCGCCGGTGGCCCGAGGGCGCATTACCTTGAGTCGCTCACGCTCTGTTGGCTTGCGCTCGACCGCCCCGCCGATGCGAGGCGTGCAGCCGTCGCGGCTTGGGCCTGGGCCTCGTCGCTGCAGCTTCCGATGGCGATCGCCTGGGCCAATCGAGCGGCGGCGGCGGTCGATCTCTATACAGGGAACGCCTCGGCGGCGGCTGAACGGGCGCTGCTGGCAGTGGCCGGCGCTGAGAAAGTGGGGGCGCCGATCGAGGCAGCGCTCTCGCGCACGCTGGCGGGACGCGCTCTGGCGCAAATCGGCGAGGCCGATCGAGCCGTTTCGGAGTTGCAGCACGCTGCGGCGGCGCTCGAGGCCTGCGGCGCACTGCGTTGGCGTGACGAGGCCGAGCGCGAGCTGCGCAAGCTCGGCCACCGCGTCCATCACCGAACACGACGCGGCAAAGCCGGCGCGACGGGGATCGAAGCCTTGACCTCGCGCGAGCTGCAGGTCGCGCGCCTAGTCGTCGACCGGAAGACGAACCCCCAGATCGCCGCCGAGCTGTTCCTCAGCCAAAAGACGGTGGAGACTCACCTGCGCAACATCTTTCGCAAGGTCGACGTGTCTTCCCGAGTGGAGCTCGCGCGCACCGTCGAACGCGCCGACAGCGACGGTCTCGAAACGTATCAGCCCCCATAGCCGGGGCTTGGCATGGGCCGGGTGGAGCTCAAAGATGGGCCGGACGGCCCATGGACATGCTCGGTGACCGTCTGGAGAATCTTTCCCGCGCGTCTTTCTCGCTTCATTTTTGGTGTGGTCCTGCTGCTTGCGGTTCTCTCTAAACAGAAGGGTTGAGGATGAGTCAGCTACGCGCTAAGGCGCCGGTCATTAGCCGTATGGCGATTGCCATGACGATCGTCAGCCTGGCGTTCGGTGCCTCTGGCGCGACGTCGGCGCTGTCAAACAAGCAGGACTGCACCGGGGGTGCATCGAGCGTCACGGCGTGGGTCGACGCGAACGGCACCGTCCATCAGAGCGAACCGGTCACGACCGGCTGCATCCCATAGTTGAAGACGCGACCTGGTTGGGAAGCCGAGCCGCATCCTGACCTATCCGGGCAAGACCTAGATCCGAAGAGGTCATGCGTCGAGCGCCTTTTCGAGCGCCTCTCTTCCGCCCTCGAGGACGGGGTTACCATGAGCGGGAAGGACGACCGCAATCGGGAGGTCGAGCAGCGGCCGAAGCGCTAGACGCGTCCGCTCCCGCTCCTCGTCGTCCTTGTACCAGGGGGAGATGCGCAGCCCGCCTTGTTGGTCCCCGAGCACGGCATCACCGAGGACGACGGCCCGCGCTCCCTCGAGCCAGAGCGCGACCTCCCTCTGGCGAGCTGCATCAACGGCGCGCACGCCCTGAAGGTCCCCGCCCAGCTGGGCGTCGTACCGCTTCGCGACTTCGTCGCGGCTGCGCGCGTGCCAGTGGATCGTGGTGAGGACGACCACCGGCTTCCCGACCGCCTCAATCCGAGCGTCGAGGGCGGGCCACAACGAGTTGGGCACGAGCGGGTCGACGAGGGCGAGGGCGTCCGGCGCGACGTACAGTACGGAGGCGACGTCACGATACGACTCGTCGAGGAAGTCCTCCTCGGGCTTCCACTCCGGGTGCGGTGTCACCCAGCGGGCCAGGCCGGGGCGGATGTCCTCGATCACGCCTTCGGGCGCAGGTTGAAGAGGTTCCTCGGATCAAGCGCTCTGGCGACGGATCGCAGATCCATTTGGTAACCATCCCCGTGCGCTTCTCGTACTTAACTTTCTAGGCGACCAAGGGCGGAATCGGGGATCGTGTGTTGATGCCCGAGGTACACGACATCCAGGGCCTTGCGCGGCGACGCATCATCGTGGGAACCACGGCGGGCGCGATCGCCGCCGGCGTCGCTGCCGTCATCGGCGCAACGTGGTCTGTCGCGGTGCTGGTCGGGTGGGACACGCTCACGCTCATCTTCGTGGTGTTGGTCTGGAGGACCATCCTCACGAGGGACGCAGAGGCCACTGAGCGGCTCGCGCTCGCCGAGGACGACTCTCGCACAGCGGCCGATGCGATCATCCTCGGCGCCAGTCTCGCCAGTCTCGTGGCGATCGTCTTCACGCTTGCGCAGGCGGCAAAGGCGAGCGGATCGGACGCCGTCCTGTTGGCGGCTCTCGCCGTGATCAGCATCGTGTTTGGCTGGGCCGCGATCCAGACCACGTTCACGCTTATGTACGCGCGCCTCTACTACGGGTCACCGAGAGGCGGGATCGATTTCGAGGACGGTGAACCCGACTATCGCGACTTCGCATACACAGCGTTCACGATCGGCATGACCTACCAGGTATCGGACACCCAGATCAGCCAGAAGCGCCTGCGGCACATCGTCATCAGGCATGCGCTCCTCTCGTTCGTGTTCGGGACGACGATCATCGCCGTCGCGATCAACGCGGTCGCGAACCTGATCAAGTGACGCAGGGTTTTCCGGCGGCTTGACTGAGGCGCTCGCCGAACCTTCCGCGGCGGCTCGACGCGGAGGTGGTCCCACACCGCCGCCCTGCCGGACCACTTGCCGTCCCAGTCGACAGAGATGACGTAGCGGGTGGGGTCTGCGTTTCGGGCACGAACCTCTGCCGAGATCTCGTATGTGCCGGCACCGAGGATCTCCTGGCTGCCCGCAGGTTTCGGGTGGAGGTCGAGTTGACACGGCGCGATCTCCGACAACTCTGGCGTGATGTCGACCCCATCTCCGGTGGGACAGTCGAGGTGCAGAAGGTCGACGTGGCGCTCGGAGCCCGGATGTACGGAGGCGACCGTCAGAGGCGGGTTCGACCCGGACCAGGTCAACGGCAGCCCGATCGGTTGCACCTCGGGCACCGCCTTCTCCGACTCCGCGACGCGCCGGACCTCAGTCAC
>JBKPTB010000182.1:0-30853 GCA_046735315.1 Actinomycetota bacterium | reverse complement strand
CCGAGCACCGCGCCCATCTGGTTGATGTCGAGCGCCTTGCCTTGCGGGAGGCCCTCTTTGATGTCGACCAGGACGACGTCGGCGTAGTCTCGGGCTGCGAGCGCCTGCGCGCAGGTGGCGCCGACGTTGCCGGCACCGACCACCGTGACCTTCCGTCTCATACGCGTACTCCGAGCTTCTCGATGATCGCGTCTGCGACCTCGCTCGTTCCGACGGCGGTGGGATCCGAACGCGTCGGCTTCATGTCGTAGGTCACGCTCTTGCCTTCGCGAATCACCGCCGCGATCGCCTGCTCGAGGTTGTCAGCGGCCTCCTGCTCGTCGAGATGCCGCAGCATGAGCATCCCGGACAGCATCTCCGCCATCGGGTTGACCTTGTTCTGCCCGGCGTACTTCGGCGCGGAGCCGTGGGTCGGCTCGAAGATCGCGATCCCCTCGCCGAAGTTGGCGCCCGGCGCCAGGCCGAGCCCACCGATCATGCCCGCGCAGAGATCCGAGACGACGTCGCCGTAGAGGTTGGGGAGAACGAGCACGTCGTATTCCTCGGGCCGCTGGACGAGCTGCATGCACATGTTGTCCACGATGCGGTCGTCGAACTCGATGTCGTCGTTCTCTGCGGCCACCTCCTGGGCGACGCGCAGATACAGGCCGTCCGAGAACTTCATGATGTTGGCCTTGTGCACCGCTGTGACCTTGCCGCGACCGTTTCGGCGCGCGTAGTCGAATGCAAATTGGACGATGCGGCGCGTTCCGGAAATCGAGATCGGCTTGATCGAGATGCCGGCGTCGTCGTGAGCGAGCGATCCGCCCTTCGACTTGATCCAGGCGATCAGCTCCTCTGCTTCCTCCGAGCCCTGTTCGTACTCGATGCCCGCGTAGAGGTCTTCCGTGTTCTCCCGGACGATGATCAGGTCGACGTCCTCGAACCGAGTGCGCACCCCCGGATAGGTCTTGCAGGGGCGCACCTGTCCATAGAGGTCGAGGGACTTGCGCAACGCGACGTTCACCGAGCGGAAGCCGCCTCCGACGGGCGTCGTGATCGGGCCCTTGAGGGCGACGCCGGTCTCTCGGATCGCCTCGAGCACGTCATCCGGGAGTGGGTTGCCGCCGTGTTTTTCCATCGCGTCCGCTCCGGCCTCGCGCACGTCCCATTCGAACTCGACCCCGGTTGCCTGGAGTACGCGACGCGTCGCCTCGGTCAGTTCGGGCCCTGTGCCGTCGCCCGGGATGAGGATGACTTTGTGCGCCACGGCGCCGGACTTTAACTGTGCCCGGTAGAGTCCCGCGCCGCATGTCTCTTGTCGAGGCAGCAGCCCAGGCCGACGAGCTCGCACAGTCAGGCGCAGAACGCGAGCTTGCAATGCTGCGTCAGCAGTGGGACGACGAGCTCGAGTCCGCCGCCCGCAGCGGCGACTACCGGCAGCGCGCCGTGGCCTATCGTGCAATCGGACAGTTTCGCTTCCGGCAGAAGCTCGAGCTGCTGCGGCGCGGGCTCGAGGACGAGAGCCCGGCGGCGCGCGGCTCGGCGCTGCTGTCCGTCCAGCTTCTTTCGAAGGATGCTCCGGGTGTCGTCAATTCGATCCGGCCGCTGCTGCACACGATGGCCACCTCCGACGGAAACCAGGCAGTGCGGAGGCTTGCCGTCCTCTGTCTACGAAACGGCTCTCCCCAACGCGAGACGATCGTGCTGCTGGCCGGGCTTGCGGACGATGACGATCAGGAGCAAGAGCTACGCAACACAGCTCGCACCGTCGCAGGCGAGTTGAGGAAGCGAGCAGGCCCGAAGGGCTAGGAGCTGCAGGTGCTGCAGACGCGCGCTTCGATGATGCGTCCGCAACTGGGACAGCTGCGCCGCCGGCGCTTGTGCTCGAGTGCGTTCTTCTGCACCCCCGCGACGATCATGAGGTAACCGATCGCGCAGCTGACGGCGGTGAAGATGGTGATGTTCGGAACGAGGTGCATGACTCCCTAGTTTGGCTTTCGGCGCGCGTGTGGATGCGCCTGAAAATACAACTCCCGACGTCGCCGATCGGATACGTGCGTATAGAGCTCGGTGGTCGCCAGGTCGGCGTGTCCGAGCATCTCCTGTACCGAGCGAAGGTCGGCGCCACCCTCGAGCAGGTGGGTGGCGAAGGAGTGGCGGAGCAGGTGGGGATGCACGCGTTCGGGCTCGAGGCCGGCCGTGGTGGCGAGCCGGCGCAGGATCAGGAAGACACCGGCGCGTGTGAGGCCGCCGCCCTTGGCGTTCAGGAAGAGCTCAGGCCGGTGGCGCGAGTCGAGGTACGGGCGGCCCCGTGCCAGGTAACGCCGGAGTGCCTGCGCCGCCTGGCGTCCGATCGGGACGACCCGCTCTTTCGAGCCCTTGCCGATGCAGCGGACCAGCCGAGCCTCGAGGTCGACGCTCGACTTCTGTAGCCCGACGGCTTCGCTGACCCGCAGGCCGGCGCCGTACAGGAGCTCGACGAGCGCGCGGTCTCGCAGCGCGCGTGGAGTCGTTCCGTTCGCCGCTTCGACGAGACGCTCGGCCTCGGCGGGCGAGAGCGTGCGAGGCAAGGTTCGGCGCCTGCGCGGTAAGTCGAGCTCCGCGGCGGGATTGTCGGAGCGCATGCCGAGCAGCGCCTGGTGTCGGAAGAAGGAGCGGATCGCGGCCACGCGTCGGGCGATCGTTGCGGGAGCGAGTCCCTCCGCGCGCAGCTCCGCAAGGTACTGCTCCAATTGCTCGGTCGTGATGCGCCCGAGCGGGCCGTCGAGCCAGGCTGCGAGGGCCACGAGGTCGCGGCGGTAGGCATCCACGGTCTTCGGCGCCCGCCGTGTCGCAAGCAAGGCCAGGAATCCGTTGACCTCGGGATCGAGCTCTGGAGTCTCCACGGCGGACGCTTTCGCGGCGCGTGAGTGATCGCCTGCACTCGGGGGTCAGGCGCGCAGGGACGCGTCACACTCTCGTTGCCCTCGGACGTGCCCCCATCAGCCACGACCCAGGGACAGACCCCAGACATGCGACAACGTGACGGGTCCGGGGCGGCTAGGACCTGGGGTGCGAGCGGTCGTACACGCGACGCAGGCGCCGGCCGTCGACGTGGCTGTACAGCTGCGTGGTGGACAGGGAGCTGTGGCCGAGCAGTTCCTGGATCGTGCGGAGGTCGGCGCCCCCTTCGAGCAGGTGCGTTGCGAACGCGTGGCGGAGGCGATGCGGATGCGCGAACACGCGACGCAACGTGGAGGTGTCGAGCCGCCGACCGCGGGCGGAGAGGAACAACGCGGTCTCCGGCCCGCTCACCAGCTCCGGCCGTGCTTGGTGGAGATAGCGCGCGAGCGCGTGGGCAGCTTCTTCGCCGAGCGGGACGATGCGCTCCTTCCCGCCCTTCCCGCGCACATGGAGCTGTTCGCGGTCGAAGTCGACGTCGCCGAGGTCGAGCCCGACCGCCTCAGCGCTCCGGAGGCCGGCGGAGTAGACCAACTCGACGAGCGCATGATTTCGCACTGTCAACGGCTGGTCGCCGTCGAGCGCCGCCAGTGCCGCCTCCACCTCCGAAGCCTTCGGCGTGTCCGGCAGACGCCGTGGTCGCCGCGGTGCAAGCGACGCATCCGGCACGTTCGTTGACCCGAGCGTGAAGCGGAGGAAGCTCCGGACCGCGGCCAGCTTCCGCGCGATCGTTGCCGGCGCGAGCTTCCGCGGCCGCGCACGTCCGAGCTCGGTCGCGTAGTCGGTGAGCGCCCGTACGTCGACGTCCGAAAGCGCTATTCCGCGCTCGCCCAGCCAGCGGCCGAATTCTTCGACATCCCGCCGATATGACCGCCGGGTCCCCTCGCCGAGGGACGGCGATCGCAGGAACCGCTCGATGGCGCGCCGAGTGTCCACCCGAAGCCTTTCGCGGCCCAGTTAGCATCGCCTGCCTATGCGACCCCCCCTCGAGCGTTTCGCGGACCTCATCGTCAACTTCGGCGCCAACGTGCAGGAGGGCCAGATCGTGGATCTGGCCTCGGCGCTCGGCAAGGAGGAGCTCACGCGTGCCATCACCGCCAGCGCGTACAAGCGCGGCGCGAAGTTCGTCGACGTCTACTACTGGGACCCGCACCTCAAACGCGAGCGTGTGCGGCATGTCGCCCCCGAAGCTCTCGACTTCGTGCCCCCGTGGTACGGCGAGCGAACGCTGCAACTCGGGGACGAGCGCGCCGCGGCGATCTCCCTCAGCGGCCCGATCGAGCCGCGTCTCTTCGACGATCTGGATCGCGAGCGGCTGGGCCGTGACGTGTTCCCGCGTGTCAAGGAGTGGGCGACGGTGATCAACGAGCGAACGGTGAACTGGTGCGTGGCGCCGGGGCCGTCGTCGAAGTGGGCCCAGCTCGTCTTCCCGGAACTCGAGCCCGATGGCGCCCTGGACAAGCTCTGGGAACAAGTCGTGCACGTCTGCCGTCTGGACGAGGACGATCCGGTGGCCGCATGGCGGGAGCGCAGCCGCTCGCTCGCCAGCGTCGCCGAACGCCTGACCGAACGACATTTCGATGCGATTCATCTCGAAGGCCCCGGCACCGATTTGACCATCGGCCTCCTCGAGTCATCCGAGTGGAACGGGGGCAGCGACGAGACGACAGACGGCATCTCGCACATGGCCAACCTGCCGACCGAGGAGGTCTTCACCACACCGGACCCGGAGCGGGTCGACGGCGTGGTTCGCGCGACGAAGCCGCTCTACACGCAGGGCCTGATCATGGAGGGACTGACGGTGCGGTTCGACGGAGGCCATGCGGTACAGGTAGACGCCGAATCCGGCGTGGAGACCTTGCGTGCGCTGATCGAGCAGGACGCGGGAGGCGACCGGCTGGGCGAACTCGCCCTCGTCGACCGAGAGGGCCGTATCGGACCGCTCGAGACCGTCTTCTACGACACCTTGCTCGACGAGAACGCCGCGAGCCACCTCGCGCTCGGCTCGGCGTACCAGACCACTGTCGGCGCAGCCGATCGCGAGCGGATAAACCATTCCACGATCCACATCGACTTCATGGTCGGCTCCCCGGAGGTCGACGTGACGGGCATCACACGCGAGGGCGAGCGCGTGCCCGTGCTACGCGACTCGACCTGGCAGGTCTAGCCTCGATCCAGCTCCGACGGGAGCAGCGAGAACATCACGAAGTCGACGCGCCGGTCCAGCCGTGCGTTGAAGTGCGCTGACCGCAGAACGCCCTCGCGTGTGAAGCCCGCTTTCTCGGCGACGCGTTGCGAAGGGACATTCCGTTCGTCGGCGCGAAGCTGGAGGCGTTCGCAGCCGAGCTCGCGGAGCACCCATCCAGACACGAGCCGCACCGCGCGGGTCGTGAGGCCGCGCCCACGCGCCTCTCTCCGGATCCAGTAGCCGACCTCTCCGACGCGCTCCTCCCGTTCGCCGACCCAGCCGAACCCGACACTGCCGACGAGCTCGCCGCTCGTCGCATCGGTGACAGCGAACGGCGCCGACGTCCCCTCTCGCCAGGCGGAGGAGGCGTGTTCGATCCACGAAAGCGCTTCGGCCTCGCGATACGGCTGTGGGATGGCGTCCAGCCAGCGCACGATTTCGTCCTCTCCATCGAGGTACGCAACGAGGGCGTTGACGTCTTCGCGAGACCAGGGACGCAACGTCACGACGCCATCGGACAGGGGAGGATCGGGCGCGGGAATCACACCCGCGAGGCTAGCTCAGGGCAACGGGAGGGCCGGTACGGTCGGCACCTGTACCGGCGGAAGCGGCACAGGCACGACTGGCACTGGAACCGTCACGGGGGGATCCGGCAGCGTCACCGGCAACTCGGGAACCGTGACGACCGGGTCCGGCTCCTCCGGAGTAGGCGAGGGGGCCGGACTACTCGATTGCACGACAGAGGTTTGCGACGTCACAGCCTTTGGTTTGGCCTCGGGCGTGCGAGGTGGTGCTGGTGAGCTCGTGCCGTCATGACCGGCACCGATCGGGGCCACCTCGACGGTGGTCACCTGCTCGCCTCGCGCGGGCCCGAGACGTCGTGAGTGGCGCCGCGCCGGCCCCGGCGAGACCTGCGGCTGTCTCTGCGCGGGGCCTGACACGACCGGATCGCGCGGCACCCGCACGACCGTTGAATTGCGGTCTGTCTCACGGCCCTGGGCAGAGGGGGAAGCGGGCCCGAGGCCGAACAAGACGACCGCGCTGTACAGGACCGCCGACGCCACGGTGGCAGAGACCCCGAATCTCACCTGACCGCCGGGATGTTGCGCCGCGAACCCCATGCCTACCCTTATCGGGGTAGGCCGTTGGGCCTATGACCCTCCTACGAGTGATTTGTTACCAGCGGGCAGCGCTCAGCTGACGGCGGCGACGATCTCGCTGGAAAGGCTGGGAAATGTGGCGAGGAACTCCGCCCGCTCTTTCTTCAATCGCTGCACTTGGTCGCGATACTCGTCCGCTCGACCCGTGCGTTCGTAGAGCTTGCGCGGCTGGAGGATCTCTTCGTCCTCGATGCCCGGGACACTCGTCGCAACCTGGTAGCCGAAGTCCGGATCGCGCACCCATTCGATCGTGCCCTCCGCGATGCCCTTCACGATCGCGGACGAGTGCTTGATGCGCACCTTCTTCGAGCGCTCGTCCTGCTCCGGGCCCCCGACCCGACCGGTGTTGAGGAGAAAGACCTCGAGCGGATGCTCGTCGAGCAACTCGAGGAACCGGTTCCCTTGCAAATCGTGCAGCATCGGAAAGAACGGATTCGTCCCGGGCACGCGCAGTGACTTCCCGGCCTCATCCGCACCGCCCGCCGCAGTTCCCTTCGTCTCGCCGAGCATGAAGTAGGCGGCCGCCTGCGGTCCTTCGAGTCTGGCGACGGCGGGGATGACGTTCTCGTTGCGATTGAGGATGAGCAGGAAGTGCGCGTTCTCGATCTCGCGGTCCGCGGCCGACTCGATCACGCCGAACGGGAACGTCGCGCGTCCGTTCTGCGTGTAGCTCTCGTCGTAGAAGTCGACGTCGTCACCGTGCTGCGAGACGTTCTCCAGATATGAGTCCGGCTGCGTGACCGCGCCGTAGATCGTCGGCTCGTCCTCGGGATTCAAGCCGTAGGTCTTCGCGAAGCACCCGTTCTCGGTCACGTACACGTGCCCATCGGGCATCCAGGCGACGAAGTCGTCCTGGACCGGCAGAGAGCCGTTCTGGCGGGTAAACGTCGTCGTCGTCTTGCCCGTGCCCGATAGACCGACGGTCAGGCAGACCTTGTCGCCGGAGTCGGTCGGGATGATCTTGCAGCCGGCGTGCAACGCGAGGCCGCCGCGGTCGTAGACGAGCTTGTTCCACATCCGAAGGCCGCCCTTCTTCGACTCGCCGAAGTAGTCGGAGTTGAAGACGCGGGTCACACCCTGCTCGAGGTCGACCATGATCAGCCGGTCGTCGGGAAAGCCGTCCGCTTTCAGGTTCGGCGTGTAGATCACGGTCAGCTCGGGCTCGAAGTCCTCCTCTGCCGGACCGAAGTAGAGCTGTTGTTGCATCGCGGCGATGTTCGCGTTCGCCGCCTCGATGTACAGCCGCGTGGGCGTCCTGAACTCCGGATCGTTTCCGATATAGCCGTCGACGACGACCATCTCCTGGCCGGCGACGTAGCGGTCCTGCTTCTCGGCCCACTGCGTGGCGTCGTCGGTCGAGATCGCCTGGTTCTGGCCGTCGGGCTCCTCGGTGACGAGATAGGTGGACCGCTTCGACCGCGCGAGCACCTGCGTCTGGACGTTGAGGTTGCCGTACTTCGTCGGGCGTGCAGTCGGCATCTTCGCGGCGAGCTCCTTGACTGCCTCGGCGCTCGGGTTGTCGATCACCCGCTTCGCCTGCGGTAGTCGGAACAGCATCTTCGCCACGTTTCAGCTCCTCCTTCGACGGCTGGGACTCGGGGATCTTACCCGCCTGTTGAGCGGCCAACCCCGACAGTAAGCCAAGGCTAGCGGCGGTTCAGTTCCAAGGCTGTCCCGATGTTTCGCGGTCGGTCGGCCCATAGCGTGGCCGTCATGAACACAACGCGTTAGTCAGACGTTGGCGCCGCGGTAGCTCGCCGTGAGTGCACCCCCCGACGCTCGAGCCGAATGCGCAACGGCTCAAGCGAAGGAGGTGACTCAAATGTCGAAGATCAAGAAGCTGCTCGCGGCAACGCTGACGGTTCTGGCGCTCGCCGCCGTTCCGTCGACGAGCGTCGCGCTCATCGGCCCGGCCCAGGCACTCGCCGGCCAGTGCAACGGTGGCACTGGATGCTAGGGAGAGGACGATTCATCTGAGCAAAGAGCCTCCGAGGTGGGGCTCTTTGCTCTATTCGGTGAGTACGGCGTCAGAAACCAATGCGCGAGCCCGCTGCGCTGCGCTGAGATTCCCCTTGGTCTCATAGAGGTGGACGGCGTCTTGCGTGACGGTCGATGCGTTCGTGTCATCACCGGCCATCCGAAGAATGTCCGCCAGCGCGAGCAAGCAGTCGCCCTGGCGGTTGAGGGAATCTGTCCGTCGCGCGTCCGCTACGGCCTTGTGCGCGAGTTGCCGTGCGTCGCTTAGCGCCCCCCGCCTTGCCAGGAGCCTCGCCCCTGTGGGTTGCCAGGAGAGCGCAGCGTCGAGATCGTCTGCTCCAGCCAAACGTTGTGCCAGATCAGCCCATATGTCGGCCTCGTCGTAACGTTTCGCGGCGTAGAGAGCGGCCGCGAGCTCGCCCGCGCGCGTTGCAAGCAGCGGCGTTTGTCCGAGGCGTTGCACGAACTCGCAGTTTGCAAGCAAAGCGTCAGCTGCCAGGTCAGGCCGGCCGGCAAGCATTTCGATTGCCGCGAGGACCCGTCCGCAGACGTCGACGGCGCCACTCTCCAAACCGAGCTCCTCATAGATGGCCTTGGCGCGTGCCACCAGCCGACGTCCTTCATCGAAGCGACCTTGCATAGCCTCGAGGCTGCCTTGCCAGGCGATGATGTTCGCTTCGCTCGCGCGGTCGCCGTCGTGTTCAATCAGGAGCTGGGCGCATTGGACGAGCGCTGTCTCTACCGGCTTTGGACCGAAGACGAGTGCTGTACCGAGATATTCGAGCGCCGTGGATGGTGACCATCCCGCCAGTTTGTAGTGTGCGGCCGCACGGGTCGATGCCTCTTCCAATGGTGCGTATTCGCAATAGAACCCGCCCCGCACGTGCCCGACGCAGAGCCACGCTCGTCCCAGAGCGCGGTCGTCGCCTGCGGCCTCGAGAACCGGAATCGCCGCAGTCGCCACGTCGAGCAGTTGGCCGACCTGGTCCGGGTCTCGCAGCGATCGCACGAACGCGAGCTCGATTTGCGCTCGTAATCGAGTGACTGATTCCGGGGCGTCGGCGGCGTCGAGCAGCATGCTTTCGGCACGGTCGATCTCGTTCGATGCTCTCAGGGCGGTCCCGAGTTCGCACTTGAAGTAGTTGGCTGCCGGGAGAAGGTTGACGGTGCGAGACAGGAGATTGACTGCCGCCGGCGCGTCCGCCCGCTTCCAGGCGCGGATGCCGGCACGTCCGAGCCGCTCGCCCCCTTCGTGGGCAAGATGAAGCGCACGTTCCTCAGGTCCCGAGAGCTCCGTCAGGTACACGAAGGCCTGCTCGAAGTGGTAGCCGACGAGCTCGTCCGCGCCGTCGCGACGGTCCAGTCCACGCGCGGCGAGCTCGTGCAGCTTGGAGCGTTCGGCCTTCGGAATGCTGCGGTACGCGACCTCGCGAACGAGGATGTGATGGAAGCGGAAGCGGTCGTCGCGCGGATCCACCAGCCCGCGCTCGGTCAGGCGCGCAAGCTGCCGTCCCGTGTCTGCTTCTGATGCGAGATCGTCGAGCTCTGCGGGCGTGAAGCCCCTGCCGATCACGGAGGCCCGCCTCAGGACGCCGAGCTCGCGTGAATCGAGCCGGTCGAGTCTGCTCGCCAGCAACGCTTCGACGGTTGCGGGCGGCCTTTCCAGGATGACGTCAGGCATCTCGATCGTCGCCGCAAGCAGCTGCTCGGCAAAGAGGGCGTTGCCGCCGGACTGTTCGACGATCGTCTCCCGTACCTGCGGATCCACCGGCTCGTCGGACAGTTGCTCGACCAACGTGGTGAGCGCATCGGGCGGCAGGGGTTCCAGCTCGACGAGGAAGCCGGTCGACGTCGGCCCGCCCCAACTCGAGCGCGTCTCCAGAAGGTCGGGCCGCGCGAGGCAGACGACGAGGATCGGGCCCTCAGCCCATTCGCCGAGGTACTCGACCAGATCGAGGAGCGTCGGCTCCGCCCAATGGATGTCGTCGAGCGCCACCACGACTGGACGCTCGCGGGCAAGCGCCTCGAGGAACCGGCGGAACGCCCAGAACGTCTCGCCGGGTGCGGCCGGCGCCTCGACGATGCCGACGAGCTCGGCGACGCGCTGGGCGACGGCATCCGCGTCTTCTTCGTCTCCCAGCAGCGCACGGATGCCGGCCATCGAATCGTCCACCGCTGCGTCACGAACGATCTCGGCGATGGGGAGATAAGTCGCGCCCTCGCCGTACGAGACGCAGCGACCCACGAGCACGCGTGCCTCGTCGCGCAGCGGCGCGATCAGCTCGCGCGCGAGTCGTGTCTTCCCGATCCCGGCTTCGCCGACGACCGTCACGACACGGCAGTGCTTATCGGCGCATGCATTTGCATACGCGTCCCGCAGCCGCTCGAGCTCTTGCTCGCGTCCGACGAGCGGCCCATCGAAGCGTCGAGCGTAGGCCGGCGCGTCGGGACGAACCGCCTCCAGCCTCCACGCGTCACCGGCTTGCTCCGCGTGAACGGCATTACGTACCAGCCGGTAGGTTGAGTCGCTGAGCAGAACGCCGCTGACCGGCGCGCGCGCTTCGAGCTGAGACGCGACGCTTGCAACCGCGCCCGAGACATGCAGCGGTTCACCTGGCGAGGAGAGCACGTGCACCTCGCCGGTGCTGACTCCGATGCGAGCCTCGAGGCGGCCATCGGGAAAGCCGGCCAACGCGTCCTGGATCTCACGCGCCGCCCGCACTGCCCGCAAAGGATCATCTTCGTGCAACTGAGGGACACCGAAAACGGCCATCACCGCGTCGCCGATGAACTTCTCCAGCGTCCCGCCGTGGCGCTCGATCGGCGCGCGCACCGTTTCGAAGTACCGTGAGATGAGCGCGCGGTACACCTCCGGATCGAGCTCGGCGGCCAGGCCGGTGGACTCGACCAGGTCGCAGAAGAGCACGGTGACGGTTCGCCGGTCCGGCGCGCGTTCTGCCGTTGCCCCACGCACCGCTCCGAGCGAGACGTCCTGCCGGAGGATCGACTGCTGCAAGGAACGAAGCTCCTCGCTCGGCTCCAGCCCGAGTTCGTCCATCAGGACGCGGCGCGCCCCCTGATATGCCTCGAGGGCGTCGGCCTGGCGCCCGGCGCGATAGAGCGCCAGCATCAGCTGCGCTCGGAAGCGCTCGCGCAACGGTTGCTGCTCCACAAGCCCCTCGAGCTCGCCGACGAGCTCTCCGGCTGACCCGAGCTCGAGGTCGGCGTCGATCCGTGCCTCGAGCGCTGTCAGCCGCGCCTCCTCGAGCCGGCCGATCTCGTTGCGGGCGAACGGCTCGTAGGCCAGATCCTCGAGGGCGCCGCCACGCCACAGACCGAGTGCTGCGCGAAGCTTCTCGGCGCGTTCGCGCGGTTCCGCGCCACGCGCCTCCGTCGTCAGCCGCTCGAAGCGCGCGAGATCGAATCGCTCGGGGTCGACGCGAAGGACGTATCCCGGTGCTTGCGAGAGAAGCACGTCCGTCCCGATCGCCTTTCGAAGCCGCGAGACGTAGTTCTGGAGGGAGGCGGCCGCCGTTTTCGCGGGCTCCGGTCCCCAGACCTCGTCGATCAGTCGATCGCTCGAGACGAGCTCGTTCGCGTGCAGAAGCAGGTAGCCGAGCAAGGCACGCGTGCGCCGGCGGTCCAGTGGCACGTGACGGCCGTCCTCGACCACGTCGAGCGGCCCGAGGATGCGAAATTCGACGGGGATAGTGATCTTTGTAGCACCGGCTGCTCGAGGCGGAATAGATCTCTGGTTAGAGCGCGGTTAGTGGAATGCGGCAACGTGCCCTCGATGCGCTCGACCAGAAGCAGCGGTCTCCCAGCCCGAGCGGCGCGTGAACCTGCGTTCACGCTGCTTGACGGGGATCTCGAGGCCGGGAAAAGGCGGCGGGCACCGAACGAGTGCCCGCCGCTCCTAGATCAGGGACGGGGTCTGGTAAGGGCTCGTTAAGCGAGGGGAGAGGGGCGCGGTGCAGGGTGGGAGCCGGCGGGGACGGCTCCCACTCAACCGCTACCCGTCCCAAAAGCATTGTGTAGCTTCCTTCGGAGTGGAAGCCAAGCACGACGTCCTCATCGTCGGTGCAGGCTGCGCGGGCATGCGCGCGGCCATCGAGGCGCACGATGCGGGCGCCGACGTCGCCGTGCTCTCAAAGATCCACCCCGTCCGTAGCCACTCTGGAGCGGCCGAGGGAGGCATCAACGCCGCGCTCGGTAACGCGTCCGAGGACGATCCGGAAACCCACGCCTACGACACGGTCAAGGGCTCGGACTACCTCGGCGACCAGGACGCGATCGAGATCCTCTGCAACGAGGCGCCGGGCGACGTCTACCAGCTCGAGCACTGGGGGGCGGTGTTTTCCCGGACGGAAGACGGTCGGATTGCGCAGCGGCCCTTTGGCGCGGCCGGCGCGCCGCGCACGGCGTACGCGGCCGACATCACCGGGCACGTTCTCGTCCACGTCCTCTACGAGCAGGTGATGAAGCGCGAGATTCCGACCTACGAGGAGTTCTTCGCCTGGAAGCTCGTCATGAACGACGACCGCTGCCAGGGCGTCATCGCCTGGGATCTGCTCAACGGCGGGCTCAAGTCGATCGGCGCGAAGACGGTCATCCTGACGACCGGTGGGGCGGGCCGCCTCTACACGGGGACGACCAACGCTTACGCCTGCACCGGCGACGGCATGTCGCTCGCGCTCCGCGTCGGAGTCGCGCTCAAGGACATGGAGATGATGCAGTTCCATCCGACGACGCTTTCGCCGACTGGCGTCCTGATCACGGAAGGGACGCGTGGAGAGGGGGCGTACCTCCTCAATTCGGAGGCCGAGCGGTTCCTCGAGCGATACGCGCCCAACGCGATGGAACTCGCCTCGCGCGACGTCATCTCCCGAGCGGAGCAGACCGAGATCGACGAGGGCCGCGGGGTCAACGGCAACGTCATGCTCGACCTGCGCCACCTCGGTGCAGAGAAGATCCTCGAGCGGCTGCACGGCACACGCGAGCTCGCGATGACGTTTGCGGGCGTCGATCCGATCTACGAGCCGATCCCCGTCAGGCCGGGCGCGCACTACCACATGGGTGGCGTCGATACGGACGTGTGGGGGCTGACGACAGTCGAAGGGCTCTATGCCGCCGGCGAGTGCGCGTGCGTCTCGGTACACGGCGCGAACCGCCTTGGTGGCAACGCCCTGATGGAGACGATCACGTACGGCAAGCGTGTAGGCCGGCACGCCGCCGACTGGGCCCTGGCGAACACGACCGTGGAGGTGCCGCCTTCGGTCGAGGCCGACTCCGAGCGCGAGCTCAAGGAGCTACTCGACCGCCGCGACGGCGAGCGGCCCTGGTCGATCCGCGACGAGCTGGCCTCCACGATGCACGAGAACTTCGGCGTCTTTCGCCGCGAGGACCAGATGAAGAAGCAGGGCCAGATCGTGGAGGGCCTGCGGGAGCGGTACGAGCGCGTCGTCGTCGAGGACAAGGGCCAGGTCTTCAACAACGACCTCACGCAGGCACTCGAGCTCGGCTTCCTGCTCGACCTTGCCGCCTGCATGGTGGTCTGTGGAATCGAGCGCAAAGAGAGCCGCGGCGCGCACGCCCGTCCGTACGATTATCCGGACCGCGACGACGAGAACTACCTACGGCATACGTTGGTCACGTTCGAGGACGGCCGCCCGCAGGTCGACTGGAAGCCCGTGACCCTGACGAAGTGGCAACCCCAGGAGAGGACGTACTAGTGACCCTACCGACCCCGTTCGGCGGCCCCTGGCCCGCGAGCACGCCGCGCCATGCCGCGTCCTCAGTCGCGCTCGGGAAGTCAAGCCCGAGCGCTCCCTGCGTCCTTGCCTGGCTTGGTGCTCACCCAGGCATCCACCAACGAGATCGGCAGGATCACTAGTGCACTCAGAGCTCGCCCCCGCACCAGGATCGACGACGATCGACGTCGCGCTGAAGATTTGGCGCTACGACGCCGAGACCGGCGAGAAGGAGCTGAAGCGCTACGAGGTCGAGGCACCCGACTGGGTGACCCTCCTCGACGTCCTCGACCTGATCAAGGACAAGCAGGACGGGACGCTCGCCTATCGGAAGAGCTGCCGCATGATGATCTGCGGCTCGTGCGGGATGCGGATGGACGGAGCCGCCGTCCTCGCCTGCAAGACGCGCATGTACGACATCGCGAAGTCGGGGCACGTGCCCGTCATCTCGCCGATGGGGAATCTGCCGGTGCGCAAGGACCTCGTCGTCGACATGGATCCCTTCTGGAGCAAGATCCGCGCGATGAAGCCCTGGCTCGATCCCGGCTATGAGGAGCCCCAGGAGAAGGAACGCATCGTCTCGCAACAGCAGATGAACGTGATTCACAAGGAGGCGCTCTGCATCATGTGCGGCTGCTGCGTCTCGGAGTGCAACTCGATGGAGTCCGACCCGGAGTTCTTCGGGCCTGCGGCGCTGGCCAAGGGCATGCGCTTCGTCGGCGACGTGCGCGACCAGGCCGATATCGCGCGGTTGAACGAGTACAACTCCGAGCACGGGATCTGGGATTGCACCCGCTGCTACTTCTGCAACGAACGGTGCCCGAAAGGGGTCGATCCCCGGGATGCGATCGCGAAGCTCGGGGCGGAATCGGTCAAGCAGGGAGTGGACCACGACCTGGGCGTCAAGCACGCGAAGTGGTTCGTCACCTCGACGAAGACGACCGGCTGGTTGCGGGAGACCGAACTCGTCCCCAAGACGCAGGGCGTCGTCTCTGCGATCAAGCAGACGAAGTTCGCGCTCAAACTCGCGCGCCACGGCAAGGTGCCGCCGCCGATCCCGCCGCACGTGGCGGAGCGCGTGGACGAGGCCCGCAAGCTCTACAACCTCGTCAAGGAACAGGGTCGTGACGGGGCTCTTGGCATCGTGCAGGGCGAGCACGCGCTCGGCCGGATCGAGTTTGCCGAGCAGGCCGGCGTGAAGACCGGCGATCCCGAAGTGCAGCCGGGTGTCGAGCCGCCGCACGCCGAAGGATGAGAAGGGTTGCGTACTACAAGGGTTGTCTGGCGTCGCTCTCCGCGAAGGAGCTCGATTCCTCCACGCAAGCCCTCGCGCCCAAAGTCGGTCTAGAGCTCGTAGAGCTCGAGACAGTGACCTGCTGCGGCGCCGGCGACATCCACGAGGCCGAGCCCGACTACTACCTTCACCTGAACGCCCGCATCCTCGCGTACGCCGAGGCTGCGAACTGCGACACCCTGCTCACGGTCTGCAACGTCTGCACGCTCAACTTGCGGCAGGCGAACTGGCAGCTGAAGAACGACGCCGACCTCCGCGAGCGCGTGAGCACGAACCTCGAGCGTGTGGGCGTCCCGCCGTATTCAGGCAACGTCGAGGTGCGGCACCTGCTCTGGGAGATCGCCGAAGGCGAGGGCTACGAGCTGCTCAAGCAGTCGGCGCACAAGGGGCTGAAGGGGCTGAAGATCGCACCCTTCTACGGTTGCCAGATCCTGCGGCCGTCCAAGATCCTGGGCTTCGAGGATCCCGACCGTCCGTGGTCGCTCGAGCGCATCATCGAGGCCTGCGGCGGCGAAGCGATCGACTATCCCGCCAAGATCAAGTGCTGCGGCTTTCCGATCATCCAGGCCCGCGAGGAGACTGCGCTCGGCGAGCTGATTCAGCCGATCGAGCAGGCGAAGGAGGCGGGTGCGGACGCGCTCGTGACGCCGTGCCCACTCTGTCACCTCTCGCTTGACGCCTGGCAGTCGAAGCTGAAGGAGACGACCGGGAAAGACTTCGCGATGCCGATCCTGCACCTCTCGCAGCTGGTCGGAGTGGCCGCAGGTCTCGAGGAGTCGGAGCTGAGGTTCAAGCGCCACGTCGTTTCGGTGGCGCCGGTGCTCGAGAAGCTCGAAGTCTGACGGTCCATCGTCCGCAAGAACAAACGGGCTCCGGCATCTACAAACTTTCGGAGGGGCGGTTTCCGGCGCGATGATCTCCACGAGGTCTCGCGCCGGAACCTTGTTGGGGGGCGTCGCAGGGGTTGCTGTCGGCTGGGGGTGGTTCGAGGCGGGCTGGGTGAGGCTTCGCTCGCTCGACATTCCGCTTCCGAGGTTGCCTGCTGAGCTCGCCGGGCTTCGCGTAGCCCACCTGTCGGACTTCCATTTCGGACTTCCGTCGCGCGGCACGCGTGCCGTCGAGCGCGCGGTCGAATGGGTCACCTCGAGAAGGCCCGATCTGGTCGTGATCACGGGCGACCTCGTCTCACGGCCGCGTGGCGAGGCTGCGCTCCGCGACGTGATCCAAGGCCTTGGCCGACCCTTTGTCGTCCTCGGCAACCACGACGTCGAGCACAGCCGCGATCCGTTCTCGCGCGCCGCTGGTTTCGACGACCTCACGCCGGCGCGCCTGCTCGTCGACGAGGCCGAGACGATCGAGCTCCGTGGTCAGCGGGTACAGATCGTCGGTGTCGATCCGCGTGCCTACCGCCAAGGGACGTCTCGCCCCTGGGAGCTGGTGGACGAGTCCGCGCAGCTCCGGATCCTGCTCTGTCACTTCCCGTACGTGCTCGACTTCCTCCCTCCCGGCGCGTTCGACCTCGTCCTCTCCGGGCACATGCACGACGGCCAGATCTCGCTGCCTCTCGGGCGAGGGCGCCGATATCGTTTTGCGCATCCGAGAACCCGGTACGCAACCGGGGTCTACGCGCGCCGGGGAGGAACGATGCACGTTTCGCCCGGCCTCGGGACGACCTTCGTCCCCTTCAGGTTCTTTGCCCGGCCCGAAGCGACCGAACTGGTGCTACAAACCGCAGGTGCGTGACAACCATCTCCAGCGACATCCTTGCCAGCTACGCCGCCGACGCGGCGCGTGATGTCGACGGCGTGTACGGGCTCGTCGAGGGCGGATTGCAGCGCCACAAGGGCGTCCGGATCGAAGAGGAGAACGGACATGTGCGCGTCGAGCTGCATATCGCAGTCGCTTGGGGCGCGTCTCTGCCGGACGTCGGCCGCCAAGTCCAGCAGCGCGTGGCTGCGTACCTAGCGCGTATGGCGAGCATCGAGCCCGAAGCGGTCGACGTCGTCATCGACGAGATCGTCACGCGATGAGCGGTCCTCGTGTTGCCGGACTGACCGGTGTGACGCTGCAAGACGTGCCGAACGTCTGTCACGGCTGCGTCTGGTGGCAGTCGCGCAGCGGTCGCACGGCCGAGAAGGGTAAGTGGATCGACAAGGCCGAGACGGAGTGGGGGGCTTGGGGGACCGTGTACTACGACGCCGATGGCCAGGTGCTCGGCTCGATGCAGTACGGGCCTGCCGAGCTCTTCCCACGTGCAGCCGAGCTCCCGGCCGGCCCGCCTTCGGCGGACGCCGTGCTCGTCACCTGCGCCTACCTCGTCGAGACGTCGAGTCCCTGGGTGGTGCAGTCGCTGTTCCTCGCCGCCATCGGCGATGCGCGTGACCGGGGGGCGAAAGCGCTGGAGACATTCGCCTATCGCTATCGCGAGGGCGAGTCGCAATACGAGCGGTTCCAGGTACACAAGACGATCTTCCCGTCGGACTTCCTGGCGGACTTCGGCTTCAGGACGCTGCGGCGAGCAGGCAGCGTCGAGCTGGCTCGGCTCGACTTCGGCGGTCTGGTGCCGGTCGTCGAGGGCAAGCGCGAGAAGGTGATGCGGGTCGTCAAGGAGGCATTCGCGCCGGCTCCGGAGCCCGTTCCGCCAGGCTTCTAGCGGTGCCCCTTCCAGCAATACATGCCGGCTTCTGGCCCGCGATCACGCGGCGCCAGAGTCCACCCTCGTCCTTACCAAGGCTGCCAGCCTTGGCTGCGGACGAGTGCGGCCTCTGGCTTGGTGCTCGCGACCCAGAAACTCGGCGGCATTACTGGAAGGGGCACGGGGCGTTGAGGTAACTCAACGCAAGACCGGCCGGGTGGCCCTTGCCTTGGACCGGTCACGTCACGCAAGCTGAGTAGGCCCTGGCTGGGGTGTCCCAAACGGCTGCGGTTACGGCCGTGGCCAGCCCCTCGACCCGTTGCTCTCGACGCCGCCGCAGGTGTCAAGCGGGTCACCGCGGGAGCGCGGCCTCCGGCCGGGCTCCCGTGTGGCCGCCGGGCGTTGAGAAAACTCGACGCCTTTTAGGGCGTTAGGCCCATTGAAAGGCCTGCACCCGAGTTTGAAGCTATGTAGTTGCCTGCGTACTGCGGCCACCGCCGGCGCGCAGGCCTCACGGCGTCGTGAGGGCGGTACAAGGAGGGAGACCTTTGAAGAACCGAAGGAGGGTCGGCCTGCGACGACGTATAGCGGGCCTTACCACCGTTGCTGTGGCGGCACTCGTAATCATCCCGATCGCCTTGGCCGGTGCGATCTCGTCGACTACGAATCCTGCCGTCGATAACCCAACTGGGACGCTGACGTTGTGTCTCAACGGCGGCTCTGGGGCAAATGCGCCTCCGGGCGCCGTTAACTGCAACATCTACACGGCCAAGCAGTACGTGTGGTTGAGCGGGTTGCCGGATTCGGCAAACCTTGATCCCGGAACGTACTTCTTCGCAGTCCTGGATCCCGGCGGCCAGCGGAACCCGAACGACGGCACGCCCGGAAACCTCTCCGACGATACGGATCCGTATACCAATCGCATATTTACGATCGATGCGAGTGGCAATCTGACGTCTCCGGGAAACCACGACATATCCGGCAACAGGATCCGCGTTGGCGTCAGTCCGGCGCTGGTCAGTGGGGGTCCGGATTGGTTCCAGGACACGGACAACAACGGCGGCGTCTACATCCTCGCGGTCTGTGAGCTGCCGGACCCGATCGCCGACTCGCCTGGTGCCAAGCCACAAGACTGCAAATACGACGCCTTCAAGATCAGCCAGAGCGAAACGACGCCTCCGTCGTCCAATCTGGTGGTGACCAAGAACGCGGTTGCATCCTTCGCCCGGGATTACGACTGGAGTGTCGTGAAGGATCAAACCACCAGCAGCACGTCGATCAATTCCACGGGTTCATCCGTGACGGTGGCCTACCGCGTGAAGGTCACCTGGAGCGGACCCACCGATACGTATGGCGTGAGCGGGACGATTCACGTCAACAACCCGAACTCCTATGACGTGACCGGTGTCGGCGTAACCGACGACATCCTTAGCGATACCGCCGACAGCTGTAGCGTTGAGGACGGTTCTTACACGGATGGTTCAGGAACCCATTCGGTCAGTCATACGAATGGAACGATTCCTTCCGGGGTGACCGTCGACTACGGCTACTCGTGCACGTATTCCGCGGCTCCGGCCTCGACAAGCGAGACCAACCGGGCCACGGCGACGTGGGATGCCTCGAACGCGCTTCCCGATACGTCAGCGTCCGGCGACGCGAGCTTCTCCTTCCCGAGTCCAACAGTGACTCACGACACCACGACGGTGAAGGACGCGTTCAACGGCGGGGCAGCCCAGACGCTGGGCGTCGCCAACGTGAACGGGACGTTCACGAAGGACAATGGGAACAACCTCGCAAACTGGGCGAGCTCTTATGACTCGTCGACCAAGACGTTCACGCTGACGTACACGCGGTCAGTGACCGTCGTGCGGAACACCTGTACGACCTACAACAACACGGCCACCCTCAGTGCCGACGCGACGTCGGGAGACAACAGCGACGACGCATCGGTCACTGTCTGCGGTCCGGCCAACACCGGCGCATTGACGATGGGCTTCTGGAAGACCACGAACGGCCAGTTGGTCGTCGTCAACTACTGCAAGCCAAGCGGCGGAAACACCTCGCTCGCAAACTGGCTCGGCAGCACGATCGGCGGCCCGTTCGCGGGTGCGAGCGCGTATTCGGCGTCGACCTGCTCGTCGCTGTACACGAGCTACATCCTGCCGATCTTCAACGGTGCGAACGCATCGACCATGACGACGATGCTGAAGGCACAGATGCTTGCTACAGCACTAGATGTCTACTTCAGCACGCCGAGTCTCGGCTGGGTGCAGCAACCGAGCGGGACGAAGACGAAGTATCCGTCGAACTTCCTCCCGGGCACCGGTCTCGGAGCTTGGAAGATGGACCTGACGGCGATCTGCCCGATGATCGACAACCTCAGCACGGGTACCGCGACGTGCAAGAACAACACGCCGTCAACGGATGCGGTCGCTGCAAAAGCGTTCCCGTCCTCGCCGATGACGATGTTGAGCATCTTGCAGTATGCGGCAGGTGCCTACGGTGAAGCAGGCGGCTGGTATTCGGTCGAGGCAGCGGCCGCCGGCCTGGCACTGAAGACCGAGCAGGAAGTTGCCAAGAACGTGTTCGATCAGTTCAACAACCAACTCGCGTTCGGGTCGTTCTAGAACCCGAACGACTGGAACAATTGAGGGCCCCGGCGACGGGGCCCTCCGTTTTACGGGGTTGGCGTAGTTGAGTGCGAGGATAAAGGAGCAGGCCGCCTTGCCGGACCCGCCCACCTTGAAGCGGTAGCTTCCAGCCCCAAGTGTCTTGGTCAGCTTGAGTACGCTTGATCCGCTGGCGCTAGCCACAACAGTTCCATCCGCGGCCGTGATGGTCAGCGTCAACGATGACAATTTAGAGAAGGTGAGCGCTTCGTCAACCTGTCCGGACCCGATGTCGAGGGCGAACGTCTGAGAGGCCTGCTTCGCGTTCAATGTTCCGGAGAGAAAGGAGTCTGGGTCTGCTGCCCTCGACGATCCCGGACCTGCGCGACCCGGAGAACCGGAAAACTCGCATAAAGCGCTTGTCAGGAGAGCGCGAGCACGACCCTCAGACTTCGCTCGGAACCGGGCCAGAGATCCTCGATCACTTCGCGGCCCGCACGGCGAACGACGTATGCGATCGTCACAACCACAAGAATTGCATCGTCTAGTTGACCCGCGACCGGGATGAAGTCCGGCACGAGGTCAAACGGCATCGCGAGATAGGGGACAAGTAAGCCGATCGCGAGCTTGGCGCTGCGCGGGACTCGCGGGTCTCCCAGCAAGCGCTTGAACAGGACGATGCAATCGGGAATGAAACGTGCGACATCACGCGCGTCGCGTCCGCGGCCGAGCACGAACAACACAATGATGAGCACGAGCCAGAATGCGATCGTCGCGGCGAGCGCGACGGCCAGCCAAGTCCAGGCGCTCAGGCTGCGACTGCCCGGCGTTCGAGCAGCAACTCCGCGATCTGGATCGCGTTGAGTGCTGCGCCCTTGCGTAGGTTGTCGCAGACGACGAACAGGACAAGTCCGTTCTCGACGGTCTGATCCTGACGCACACGGCCGATCAGGACGTCGTCGCTCCCGACGGCGTCCTGGGGACGCGGAACCGACTCGAGACGTACTCCTGGAGCATCCGCGAGCAGGCTGCGCGCGTCGGCTGCGGAGAGATGCTCATCCGTCTCGATCCAGACGGCCTCCGCGTGCCCGATCAGGACAGGCACGCGGACGCATGTGACGGAGATGGGCAGGTCCTGCAGCTCGAGGATCTTGCGCGTCTCCGCGCGGAGCTTCGACTCTTCCTCGAAATCCTCGCCGTCGAAATCCCAGTCCATGTCGAGGTGGGCCTCGGCAGGTGGAGTGGAGCGGAGCTCTTCCATCCGATGCGCGCCCGCGCCGGACATCGACTGGTAGGTGGACACGCGGACGCGAACGAGGCCCGCTGCATCGTGCAACGGCTTCAGCGCCATCGTCAGCGGGATCGTGCAGCAGTTCGGATTCGCGACGATGCCTTCGTGCTCGAGTGCTCGGTCGCCGTTCACTTCGGGCACGACGAGCGGGATGCCGTCCTGCAGCCGGTACGCCGACGACTTGTCGACGGCGATTGCGCCACCGCGCACTGCGAGTGGCACGAGCTCTCGCGACGCGGACGTGCCGACGGAGAACAGGCAGACGTCGAGATCGCCGGCTGACAGTGCTTCAGGACTCGCTTCCTCGACCGTGAGGCCGTCGAGCTGCTTCCCGGCAGAGCGTGCGGACGCAAAGGCGCGCACGTTCTCGTAGCCGCGCTCGCGCAGCAGCGCGAGGGCCACGGTGCCGACAGCTCCGGTCGCACCCACGACGCCGATGCGCGCCGACCTAACCAAGCTCGAACGCCTCGTGCAGCGCCTGCACCGCGCGCTCGACGTCCACGCTCGGGACGTGGCACGCGATTTTGATCGGTGATGTCGAGACCACCGGCGCGTCGATGCCCGCCGCCTCGAGCGTTGCGAAGGTCTTCGCGGCCACACCCGGGTGGCTCTTCATCCCTGCGCCGACGAGTGAGACCTTGCCCAGGTCGTCGCGTGCCGACCAGGTCACACCGAGCGAGTCGAGTGCGCGCTCTGCGTCGGGGCGGTCCTCGACGGGTGCGGAGAAGACGATTTCCTCACTCGTCTGGACGATCGTGTCGACATTGATGCTCGCGTCCGCGAGAGCCGCGAACAGCCGCGCCGGCTTCGTTCCTTCCACGCGGTAGACCGTCTCCTCGCGCTGGTGCACGACTCCGGAGATCAGCGCCTTTTCGAGCATCGTCTCGTCCTCCTCGCGGATCCAGGTCCCCTCGGAATCGTTGAAGGTCGAGCGGACGTGGAGCTTCACATTGTGGCTGCGGGCGACCTCGATCGAACGGGTTGCCATCACGCGTGCTCCGGACGAGGCCATTTCCAGCATCTCTTCGAAGCTGAGGACGTCAAGCCTGCGCGCGGTGGGCACGAGCCGGGGGTCGGCGCTGTACACACCGTCGACGTCGGTGTAGACCTCGCAGACGCTTGCGCCGAGCGCGGCCGCAAGCGCCACCGCGGTCGTGTCGGAGCCGCCCCGGCCGAGCGTTGTCACGTCGAGCGAGTCGGCCGAGATTCCCTGGAAGCCCGCGACGAGCACGATCCGATCCTGGTCGAGGGCCTCGTGGATCCGCCGCGCGCGGACGTCGACGATCTTCGCCTTGCCGTGGACGGTGTCGGTGACGATTCCCGCCTGGGAGCCGGTGAGGGAGATCGCTTCGTGCCCGAGGTCGTGGATTGCCATCGCAGCCAGCGCGCAGGAGATGCGCTCGCCGACCGAGATGAGCATGTCGAGCTCGCGTGGCACGGGGCGATCCGAGATCTGGCGCGCGAGATCGAGCAGCTCGTCGGTCGTGCTGCCCATCGCCGACAGGACCGCGACGACGCGCGATCCCCCCTCACGGGCGGCGACCAGACGCCGTGCGACGTTCTTCAGCTTCTCCGCGTCGGCGACCGAGGTGCCACCGAACTTCATCACGACAGTGCCGAGTCGCGGTGTCGAATCGTCCCGCTGGACGGCCGGAACGGCCTCGTAGTCGGTGGTTGCCATGATCTGAAGTCTAGGGTTCACCCATGCGCGCCATGCTCCTGGATGCTCCCGGCACGCCGCTTCGAGCCGCCGAGATAGCGGAGCCGCAGCCCGGCGACGGCGAACTGCTCCTGCGCGTCCGTGCGTGCGCCGTGTGCCGGACCGATCTCCACATCGTCGACGGGGAGCTGACCCAGCCGAAGCTCCCGCTCGTGCTCGGGCACATGATCGTGGCGGACGTCGTCGACGACAAGCGGCGTGTCGGCGTTCCGTGGCTCGGCTGGACGGATGGCACCTGCCGGTATTGCCTGGCCGATCTCGAGAATCTCTGCGACCGGGCGCAGTTCACCGGGTACGACCGTGACGGCGGCTTCGCCGAATTCGCCGTCGCCGATGAACGCTTCTGCTTCGCCTTGCCGGAGGAGTACGACGACCTCGATGTCGCGCCGCTCCTGTGCTCCGGCCTGATCGGCTACCGAGCGCTCCGATTCACGGGAGATGCCGAGCGGCTCGGGCTCTACGGCTTCGGCGCGTCGGCGCACATCATCGTGCAGGTCGCGCTCCATCAGGGGAGGCGCGTCTTCGCGTTCACGCGCCCCGGTGACACAGAGGGCCAGGCATTCGCGCGGGGGCTCGGGGCCGAATGGACGGGAGGCTCGGACGAGTCGCCGCCGGAAGAGGTCGATGGGGCCATCATCTTTGCGCCGGTCGGTGCCCTCGTACCGGCGGCACTTCGAGCAGTGCGCAAGGGCGGTGTGGTCGTCTGCGCGGGGATTCACATGAGCGACATTCCCTCGTTTCCGTACGAGCTCCTGTGGGGCGAGCGCGTCGTGCGCTCCGTCGCGAATCTCAGCAGGCGCGATGGGGAGGAGTTCCTCGGCCTGGCGCCGCGCGTTCCTGTGCGGACGCAGGTCCGGTCGTTCGCGCTCGAAGAGGCGAACGAAGCGATCGATCACCTCCGCCGCGGGGAAGTCCACGGCTCGGCCGTGTTACATCTCTCTGCGGCCGGCTAGGGCGCGTCCGAGCGTGACCTCGTCGGCGTACTCGAGGTCGCCGCCGACCGGAAGGCCGCTGGCGAGACGCGTCACCCGCACGCGGCCGCGCAAGCGATCAGCGAGATACGCCGCGGTCGCCTCGCCCGTCATGTTCGGGTTCGTTGCGAGCACGACCTCTTGAACGCCGTTTCGCTCGACACGCCCGAGCAGCTCGTCGATGCGCAGATGCTCCGGCTCGACACCGTCGAGCGGGGAGAGTGCACCGCCGAGGACGTGGTAGAGCCCGCGGAACTCGCTCGTCCGCTCCACTGAGATCAGGTCGACCGGCTGCTCGACGACACAGATCATGGTGTGGTCCCGGCGAGCGTCGCGGCAGATCGCGCAGACCTCCTCTTCGGTGAGGTTCCCGCACTCGTTGCAGAAACGGACACGCTCCTTCACGTCTTCGATCGCAGCGGAGAGCGCCAGCGCTTCGTCCTTCGGTCGCTGCAGAAGGTGGAAGGCAAGGCGGTGAGCCGTCCGCGTTCCCACGCCGGGCAGGCGTGAGAGCTGGGCGACGAGGTTTTCCACAGCCGGGCTGAGCACCAGGCGTATTGTGCCGACATGCCCCGGATTGCCGAGGTTGCCCTCTTCACCGAGGACGTTCCCGGGCTGACCGCCTTCTACGAGCGGTTACTCGGGCGTCCGCCGGACTCCAGCTCCGAATCGCATGCGAGCTTCGAGCTTCACGGCACGACACTGTTCATCCACGTGGCCGGGACGGAGGGCGTGGAGGGCGCGCCGAACGAGGACCACGTTGCGTTCGCGCTGGATCAGGACGGGGCGGCTGAGCGTGCCCGCGAGGCGGGAGTCCAGGTCGTCGGTCCAAGGGATTTCTACTGGGGACGCGCCGCCTATCTGCGAGATCCGGACGGCCGCGCGCTGGAGCTTCAGGCAGACAGCTGACGCAGCCGGTCCGCGAGCTGCGGGAACTCGGCCAGGAGCCGCTCCAGCTCGGGACGCGCGATCGCGAGGCAGCGGACGTCGGTCTGAGCTCGCACTCGCGCCGTGCGGGACACGTCTTCGCCGAGGAGGGCTCGTTCCCCGAAGACGTCGCCAGGACCGAGTTGTCGGCGCCCTTCGGGCGCTTCGACGATTGCCGCGCCCTCCTCGAGCACCAGCAGCCCGGAACCGGGCCGGCCCCGCTCGATCAGTGCCTGTCCCGCGGGGGCCTGGAACTCGCTGGTCGCGGCGGCGAGCTTCTCGAGGTGCTCCTCATCGAGGTCCGCGAAGAGCGGCGCGGCCCGCAGCCGATCCCGCATTTACTCGCCGAGGCCCGGAAGGCCGAGCCCGCCGAGCGCTCCGCCTGCCAACCCGCCGAGCTTCGACTCCATCAGGCTATGTGCGGAGCGGATCGCCTCGTTGACCGCGGCGACGATCATGTCCTCCAGCATCTCTGGATCCTCGGGGTCGATGGCCTTCGGATCGATCTTGATCTCCTTGATCTCACCGGAGCCGTTGGCAATGACGGTGATCATCCCGCCACCCGCGGTCGCCTCGACCGTCTCCTTCGCGAGCTCGTCCTGTGCCTGCTGCATCTGCTCCTGCATCTGACCCATCTGCTGCATGAGCTTGTTCATGTCCATGCCCATCGGCTCAATCCTCTCGTTCGCGCGCGTCCAAGGTCTCCTTGACCAGCTCCAGGATCTTCTCTTCCCCCGGCGGGTCGTCGTCCCCGTCGGAGTCGTCCTCCCTCGCCTCGCCCTCGGCAAACGCGAGTCCCAGATGTCGGCCGGTGACCTCGTACAGGGCTTCAGCGAGCAGTGTGGCGTTCTTTGGCTCTTCGGCAAGCTGTCGGTGGAAGGCGGCGCTCGCGGGGAACTCGACCGTCAGCGTGTCGTCGGCCAGGTCCGCGGGGTGGGCTTCGCGCAGCACGGAGGCGGCGGGGATGGAGCGTTCCTCGACTGCGGGCACGATCGTCCGCTGCCAGGCTTCCTGGAGCTGCTCGAGCTCGAGCGAGGGCGGAGCCGGCGCTGCGACGCTCTCGTCACGCTCTCGTGGCGCTTCCCTGTCGGTGCCTGGCACCGGTACGTAGCTCGCAGGGACATGGCCTCGACTCTCGAGCTGCTCGAGGCGGTAGGCGATCGACTCGCGCGAGAGATCCGCGCCGGGTCGCGTGACCTTCACGAGTGCAAGCTCGAGCGGCAGGCGTGGGTCGCCGCCCTGGCGCATGTCCTCCACGGCGACCGCCAGGAGGTCGACGAGCCGAATCACGGTCGCCTCGCCGAGCTGATTGGCCTGAGCGCGTAACCGATCGCGTGTTTCCTCGGTGACGGGCAGTGAATCGGGGACCTCGCCCATGTGCTGTACGAGCATCAGGTGACGCAGATGTTCGAGTAGATCGACGACGAGTCGACCGAGGTCCTGACCCTGCTCGGACAACTCCTCGATGAACGTGAGCGCCCCAGCGGTGTCGCGATCGACCACGAGGTCGCAGAGACGGAAGAGCGCCTCCTCCTCGACGGCACCGAGGAGCTGGAGGACCGACTGCACCGTGATCTCCTTCTCGGTCGCCGATGCGAGCTGGTCGAGCGTCGAGACGGCGTCGCGGAACGAACCGCGCGCGCCGCGCGCTACGAGCGCAAGCGCCTGATCGGGGACGTTGATTCCTTCACCGTCCGCGACGCGTCGCAGCAGGCGAACGAGCTCCGGCAGTCGCGGCCGCTGGAACACGAAGGTCTGGCAGCGCGAGCGCACAGTGGGCAGCACCTTCGAGAGGTCGGTCGTGCAGAAGACGAAGACGAGGTGCGGTGGAGGCTCCTCGATCAACTTCAGGAGCGCATTCCAGGCGGCGTCCGTCAGCTGGTGCGCCTCGTCGAGGATGTACACCTTGTAGCGACCCTCCGCGGGCTGGAGGACGACGCGCTCGCGGATCTCGCGGATGTCGTCGATGCCGCGCTGCGAAGCTGCATCCATCTCGATCACGTCGAGCGACGTCCCATTCGCGATCGTCACGCAGGGGTTGCAGACCTTGTCCGGCGTGGGCGTCGGGCCCTGCACGCAGTTGAGCCCCTTTGCGAGGATTCGCGCGAGCGAGGTCTTCCCGGTGCCGCGCGGGCCGGCGAAGAGATAGGCCTGGCGCACCTGCTCCGACGAGATCGCGTTCTTCAGGGTCCGGACGATCGCTTCCTGGCCCACGACCTCGTCGAAGTCCTGGGGGCGGTACTTCCGGTAGAGCGCGGCCACTCGGCCGATCTTAGCCGGGCTAGATCGAGCCGGAGAACGTGTCGCAAACGGCCGGTCTGCCCTTCTCGTAGCCCTGGGAGAACCAGCGCCTGCGCTGCTCGGAGGAGCCGTGCGTCCACGTCTCGGGATTCACCTGGCCTTGCGTTTCCTGCTGGATCCGGTCGTCGCCGATCGCCCCCGCAGCATCGAGCCCGCTGTTGATGTCGGTCTGGTTGAGCTCCTCGACGAGACCCGTCTCGACCGCGTGCGCAGCCCAGACGCCGGCGTAACAGTCGGCCTGCAGCTCCGAGCGCACGCCGAGACTCTCTGGTCCCGTGCGGGAGCCGCGGATCTTGTCGAGGACTCCGAGTTGATCCTGCACGTGATGGCCGTACTCGTGCGCGATCACGTAGGACTCGACGAACGGCGTGTCCTGCGCTCCGAACCTTCCGAGCTCGTCGAAGAAGCCGAGGTCGATGTAGACCAGCTTGTCAACCGGGCAGTAGAACGGGCCGACCTGCGAGTCGGCCGTGCCGCAGCCCGTGTCGACCTGCCCCGAGAAGAACACCGTGTCGACGTACTGGTACTGACGGTTGCTGCGCTGGAAGACGCCGTCCCAGAACTTCTGGACGCTGTTCACGACCGCGACGATGCGGCAGTCCTGCCGTCTGTTCGCGTCCTGCCCGGTCCGGCACTCGCTGTTGATGTCAGCCGGGGTGTCACCCTGGCCAACCTGCTGGCCGTCGAGCGGCGCGAGCTGTCCGAGCGCATTTCCTCCGCCCGAGAGCAGAGCGATCAGCAGGTAGATGACGAGCCCGACGATGCCGAGCCCACCGCCGCCGACGGCGATTCCACCTGGGCCCATGCCGCGGCCGCGGACATCGGTGACCTGGCCCGGATCGAGGGGAGCATTGCGGCGAAAACGCACTGCGCCAGTTTTGCCTTACCGAGAGGGCGCCAAACGCCGCCGCCGGGAAGGAAGATTCCAATTCCCTCCCGGCGGCTGGCCGTGACGGTAAAGCCGATCCCGCTCAGGTCACAGAGAAGTGCACTGGCCGGTCTTGATGCCGGTGACGACGTTCGGGCTTCCTTCCGAATCACCGATCTGCGGTGCTGGATCGTTGCCCGAGCAGTTGAGGTTGCCGTGAATCGTGTTGGTCACGATCTCGTTCCCGTCCGGATCGCCCACGACGTTGTCGTTGAAGTTGACCGAGCCGTTGACGGTGTTTCGGATGAATCCGGACCAGAAGCCGTCGTAACTCGAGAACGTGACGGATCCGTTGACAACGCTGTCCTCGATCGTTGTCCACGTCGGCGAGAAGCCCGGAAAGAACTCGAACGGACTGCCGTTTGGCCCTGCTCCGCCGTGAATCTCGATGCCACCGTTGATCGTGCTGAAGTGAATTTGGACTGAGCCGGCGCCGCTTGCATGGACGCCACCCGAGATTGTTCCCGTGTGGACGGGGTTCTCTTCGCTCCCAAGGACGAAAGTAGCGCCCGATTCGACATAGAGCCCGCCCCGAATCGTGATCGGACCTGTATCGATGATGCACACAGCGTCCTCGGGGACGACAACTCGACCGTAGGTACCGGCCGCCAAGGTGTCGGTGCAGGTCGTCGTACCTCCGCTCGCCGCAGGCGATGACACGCCCAACGCCAGTGCTGAGAGCACTACGAGACCAACCGCGATCAGATTTCGCCGCATCTCTCCCCTTTCGCCGCGATTAGAGCCCGGTTAGCGGCCCTTCTTACGGTTTCGACCATATCCGTTAAAAGGGGGAAGCGCCGATGCAACGCCTATTCCGCCGAGCCGTTGCCTTTGTGGTTGTGGGCGTTGTCTTCGCGGCCGCTGCGGGCGCGTCGGAAGCCGCAACTCCCCTGCCGAGGCTGCTCGCGATGTATCAGCCGGTCACGCATTTCGACCCTCTGGAGAAGTTCCGGCCGGCGAGCGTCCAGTCGTTCATCGCCGACTCGGATCTGGAGCGGCTCACATCACCCAACACGTGGTCGGTTGTGAATTCCTCGCCGGAGCCGGGAGATCTTCCAGCAGCCGGAACCGGCATCTGGCGTCTCAATCAGGACTCGTGTACACCGGGCTCGTTCCTCGGCGGGCTTGATTGCTACACCGCAGCCTGGAACGAAGGAAGTGGAGGCCCGGTCGTGTACGGACATGCCGCTCGCGACGGCGACCATACGGTTCTCGAGTACTGGTTCTTCTACTACGACGACGTCTATTCGTACGCCTATCCGCCGAGCAATTTCATCTGGCAGGCCCACGAAGGAGACTGGGAAGTCGCCAACGTCGTCCTCGACGAGAATGATCAGCCTGTCTCGACGGCGTACAGCCAGCACTGTCTTGGGGCAGACGCGCGCGTGGACCTCGACGCCTAAAGTCGACGGAACGCATCCGATCGTGTACGTCGCACTCGGCTCCCATGCGAATTACTTCACGGCCGGCACGCATCCGATCAACCTGGCATGCGTTCCTCCGCCTGCGCTTGTGATCCTCAACGGCCTCGGGCTACCTCCGCCCGCCGACCATGTGCTCGAGGGGTCGGTTATCGGGCCGCCCACGGTCGACGGGCCCGCGACACCGATCCACGTGATCGGGGAGGACACTCCGTGGGTGGGCTTCGACGGCTTCTGGGGCGAGCTTCAGTACTTCCATGCTCCGGCGCCGATCAACACGGTTCCGTTCGGGACGTCTCCCGTCGGTCCCGCGCAGCACCCGCTTTGGAGCCATCCAATGGCAACGATCGCCGCGTGGCCCGACTCGTGATTGCAGACGACTACTGGGACTTCCTCACAGGTGCCGCCGGTGCAATTGCTGCCATCCTCGACCGCCTCGACGAGGAAGAGCGAGTGCTCGTTCGTGAGCAGATCGCCGAGCGCCTTCCGCCCTTCTACATCGGTGAAGAGATCGAGCTCCCGGCGGTCTCGCTCGTCGCCTGGGCGGCGTAGCTCGTCGCGACTGCCTCGGTCTCTTTTGGTTCGGCTTCGGGAACCATCGCCCAATCATGCCGTTGCTACCATCGCGATGCCGCGGCGGTGGAAGTGTGTGAACCGCGTCAGGGCCGGGAGGCAGCAGCGCTAAGCATTCCTTCCAGGCGCCGCGGTTTTCTCCCGGGCGCATAGCTCAGCGGGAGAGCGCCCGCTTCACACGCGGGA
>JBKPTB010000181.1:0-12119 GCA_046735315.1 Actinomycetota bacterium | reverse complement strand
GTCTTCTTTGCCCGCAGGCGGCCCGGTAACGACGCGTAGCGCGGCAGATTGAGTCCCTCCTTCACCGTGACGACCGCCGGCAGAGGCACCTCGAAGATCTCCCAGCCCCCGCCGGCCTCCCGGCGCGCGGTCAGGCGGCCGTCTTCGATCGCGATTCCTTTGCTGCCGGTGACACACGGAAGACCGAGCGCGTGCGCGACCCGAACGCCGACCTGGTAATCGCCGGTGTCCGCCGCCTCATTGCCGAACAGCAGCAGGTCGAACGGTTCCGAGCGTGTCTGGATGGCTGCCGCGAGCGCGTCGGCTGTCGCCTCCGCGTTCCAGTCGTCCCCGTCCGTCTCGAGGAGCACCGCGGCGCCGACTCCCATCGCCATTGCGTTCTGCAACTGCTCGGTCGCGCCGGCCGGGCCGAGCGTCAACACCGTCGTCGAGCCGCCGTGCGCCTCCACGATCCGCAACGCCTCCTCGACAGCGCACTCCTCGTGCGGCGAGATCGTGAAGCCGAGCAGGCTCGTGTCGATCGCCTGTGCGTCGGGTGTGAGAGTGATCCGCGCCCCGGTCTCCGGAACGCGCTTGACGCAGACGAGGACGTTCAAGTGCGAACTCGGGTGTTCTCCGGGTCGAAGAGAGAGCGGCTGCCCCTGACCGCGACGGTGACCGGGTACCGGTCGCCCATGTACTGGACGAGCAGCTTGTTTCCCTCGTCGGCGTGCTCGGGTGGGAGATAGGCCAGCAGAATGTGCTTGCCGGTCGAAGGCCCGGAGCCGGCGCTCGTCACGTACGAGCTGCGGCCCTTGCGGTCGACGATGCGCTCGCCGGCGCGGGTGAGAATCGGCTCCCGGCCGACCATGTAGCGCTTCTTGCCGTTCGACGGCGACGTGTTGTCGTCGACGGTGAGCGTGCAGAGGATCGCGGCCGGCTCCTCCTCGCGGTGGCGCAGGTGCGCTTCTTTGCCGATGAAGTCGGAGTCCTTCACCTTCGGCCGCTGCATATCGGCTTCGACGACGTTGTATTCCGTCTCGAGCTCGGCCCCGTACAGTCGGTAGCCCTTCTCGATGCGGCCGGTTGTGCCGTAGACGCCGATGCCCGACGGAATGATTCCGAACGGCCGGCCCGCTTCCCAGACGGCGTCCCACATCGCCGCGCCCTGCTCCATCGGCGCATAGAGCTCCCACCCGAGCTCACCGACATACGAGATGCGCGACGCGAGCGCGTGCACCGGTCCGATGTCGACCCAACGGCAGCGCGCGAACGAGAAGCCCTCGTGCGAGACGTCTGCGCTCGTGGTCGACTGAAGCACGTCGCGCGCCCGCGGTCCCCAGAGACCGAGCGTGCACCACGCGGAGGTCACGTCGTCGAGGGCAGCGGAGCCGTCCGCGGGCAGATGGTCCTCGAACCACTTTCTGTCGCGTGGACCGTCCAGGCCGCCGGTGACGATCCGGAAGAAGTTGTCGTCGAGCCGCATGATCGTGAGGTCGGCCTTGAAGCCGCCGTGCTGGTCGAGGATCGACGTGTAGACGACGCGACCGTGGGCGACGTCCATCTCCGCCAGCGCCATGCGTTGCAGATATTCGAGCGCGCCTGCGCCGACGACGTCGAAGACGGCGAACGCCGAGATGTCGATCATCGCGACGCGATCGCGCATCGCCAGATGCTCGGCGTTGATGATAGGCGACCACCAGCGCGACTCCCATTCCGCCTCGCGCGGCATCACGCGGTCGCCGTACTCCTCGAGCAGGGGCTCGTTGGATGTGTACCACCACGGGCGCTCCCAGCCTGCGGTCTCGTAGAAGACTGCGCCGAGTTCGCGCTCGCGCGGATAGAACGGACTGAGGCGTACTTCGCGGTTCGACAACCATTGCTCCATCGGGTGGACGATCCCGTAGGTGCGGTTGTAGCCCTCCGAGGACCGCGCGTCGACGTGGCGCTTCGTGCGCTGGTGGGGATAGAAGCGCGCGACGTCGGCACTGTGGAGATCCGTCTCCGGTGCGCCCTCGACGGCCCATTCGGCGACGGCCTTCGCGATACCCGGCGCCTCTTTGATCCAGATCGCGGCCACCGACCAGAGCCCCCTCACCTCCGTCTCGCCGAGGAGCGGCATGCCGTCCGGAGTAAGGGAGAGCAGCCCGTTGATCGCGTGGCGGATGCCCGCCCCCTCGACAGTCAGGATCTCGGGCATCAACTCGAGCGCCTGCTCGAGCTGCGGGTCGAAGTCCTCCGAGGTGAATGGCAGCTCTGTCGGAGACAGCGCGGCCTCCTCGCTCGACGGGATGTCGTCAGCGTCGAGGAGGATCGGTCGATGGGCGTACGAGCCGACCTCCATGTCGCTCCCGTTTTGGCGCTCGTACATATTCGTATCCACGTCGCGCACGATCGGGAAGGAGATCTCGCCCGGCGTCTCCTCGAAGAGCGGGATCGGGCCGACGCTGATCATCTGGTGCACGGCCGGCGTCAGCGGGATGGTCGCGCCCGCCATGCGCGCGATGCGCGGGCTCCAGACGCCGCACGCGACGAACACGTGCTCAGCGTCGATCGAGCCCTTGTCGGTGTGAACGCGTTGCACCCGGTTGTTCTCGACCTCGATGCCGGTGACCTCGGTGCTTGCGAACACGCTCCCGCCCCGTTCCAGTGCGTACTCGCGCATCAGCGTTCCCGCCCGCAGCGGGTCGACCACCGAGACTCCCGGCGTGTAGAAGCCGCCGAGGATGACGTCTGCGTTGACGAACGGGACCTTCTCGAGGACCTGCTCGGGCGTCAAGAGCTCGCACCCGTCCTCGCCCCAGGAGAGCGCCGACGACATCCGCCGGTTCAGCTCCTCGAGGCGGGTCTCCGTCCGCGCGACCTCCACGCCCCCGCTGGTGACGGAAACGCCGAGCTCCTGGTACTGATGCGCGCTCTCCTTCGTGAGCGTCGTCATCTCCTTCGAATGGTCGACGGGAAAGATGAAGTTCGACGCGTGGCCCGTCGAGCCGCCGGGGTTCGGCAGACGCCCCTGCTCGAGCAGCACCAGGTCGGTCCAGCCGAGCCGCGACAGGTGGTACGCCATGCTGTTGCCGACGATGCCGGCGCCGATGACGACCGCCTGGGCGCCAGCGGGAAGGCTGCCCGCGCTCACGCGCGGGTCAGGATGCGTCGCATGGACTCTTCGAACTCCAATACGTGGCGGCGCATCGTCTCCTCGGCGCGGTCAGCGTCGCCGCCATGGATCGCCTCCAAGAGCTCGCGATGGCCGAGCACGGCCTGCTCCAGCCCTTGGGCCTGGTCGAGCGCGAGGTACCAGATTCTCAGCGCCAAGACGTAGTACTCCTCGAGGGTCGACTCGAGGAACGGGTTGTGGGCCGCCCGGTAGACCTGCCGGTGGATCCGCTCGTCCAGGGCCATCAGCGCACGCGCATCGAGGTCCGTCCGGTGTCCGAGCTCGTCGAGGAGCCTGTCAAACTCGCTGCGGTCTTCGTCGGTCGCCCGCTCGGCGGCGAGGCGCGCAACATGGCTCTCGAGGACCGATCGCACCTCCGCGAGGCTGGCCAGATCCCGGATCTCCACGCTCGTCACGAACATGCCCCGGCGGGGGTACACGTCCACCAATCGCTCCTGCGCGAGGCGACGTAGCGCTTCGCGGGTCGGCGTGCGCCCGATCCCGAGTCGTTCCATCAAGCTGCGCTCGTCGATCACCGCCCCGGGCCGCAGCTCGACCGAAACGATCATCTCCCGGATCGCGTGGTAGGCCCGGTCGGCCAGCGAGGCCGCTTCCAAGCTCGAGGCCTGGAGGACGCCGACCTGCCCCTTCGCCTCTGCCACAGAGATACATTACTCATATCTCAGCTCGTTCCCATCCTCACCAGGCGGGACGTAGAGGACGCTCTTGACGGCGCAACAGATGCCCTCCTCCCTCGAGATCGCGCAAAGCGCGGTGCTGCGTCCGATCGACGAGGTGGCGGCCGAGCTCGGTCTTCTGCCAGAGGAGGTCGACCTCTACGGACGCTTCAAGGCCAAGATCGATCTCTCCGTGCTCGACCGGCTGGCCGCGAGCCCGTCCGGGAAGTTGATCGACGTCACCGCGATCACTCCGACAAAGGCGGGCGAGGGGAAGACGACGACGTCCGTGTCGCTCACGGAGGGGCTAGGGCACATCGGCAAGGACCCTGTGCTCTGCCTCCGGGAGGCCTCGCTCGGGCCCGTGTTCGGGATCAAGGGCGGCGCAGCCGGCGGCGGTTATGCCCAGGTCGTGCCGATGGAGGACATGAACCTCCACTTCACCGGCGACATCCACGCGATCGGTGCGGCGAACAACTTGCTGGCGGCGATGGTCGAGGCGCACATCCTGCACGGCAACAAGCTCGGGATCGACCCGCTGGCGATCAGCTGGCGCCGCTGCGTCGATATCAACGACCGCGCACTACGCGACATCGTCATCGGCCTCGGCGGCCGTGCGAATGGGTACGTGCGCCAGTCTGGATTCGACATCACAGCGGCCTCGGAGGTGATGGCGATCGTCGCCGTCGCGTCGGATCTGAACGATCTCCGTCGGAGGCTCGGCGCGATCACGGTTGCGCAGACCTTCGAGGGCGAGCCGGTGTCGGCGGAGCAGCTGCGTGCCGCCGGAGCGATGACCGTGCTCCTGAAGGAGACGATCAAGCCAAATCTGGTGCAGACGCTCGAGGGCCAGCCGGCGTTCGTCCATTGCGGCCCGTTCGCGAACATCGCCCATGGCAACAACTCGCTCGTCGCCGACCGCGTTGCGCTCAAGCTCGGCGACTACGTTGTGACCGAAAGCGGCTTCGGCGCTGACATGGGGATGGAGAAGTTCTTCGACATCGTCTGTCGTGCCGGTGACCTTCGGCCGAATGCGGTTGTCCTTGTCGCCACTGTGAAGGCGCTCAAGCACCACGGGGGCAACCCCGACGGGGGCATCCAGGCGGTCGAGGTGGGGGCCGCCAACCTCGCGCGGCACCTGGGAATCGTCCGGGAGTTCGGGCTGAACGCGGTCGTTGCCGTCAATCGCTTTCCCGGCGACCGGGACGAGGAGGTCGAGCTCGTGCGCGCACTCGCGCTGAATCAAGGGGCGTTCGCCGCCGAGGTGAACAACGCCTTCGAGGCGGGCGGAGCAGGGGCGGCCGCGCTCGCCGAAGCCGTGGTCGCTGCGGCCGAAGAATCGAATTCCTTCGAGTACGTCTATCCGCTCGACGCCTCGATCGAGGTGAAGATCGAGGCGATCGCCAAGCGCGTCTACGGGGCTGACGGCATCTTCCTCTTGCCTGCGGCACGCGCAAAAATCGAGCAGTTCAGCAAGCTGGGACTCGACCGTCTCCCGATCTGTATGGCCAAGACCCATCTATCGCTGTCGCACGACCCGGCCCTGACGAATGCGCCGACCGGCTTCACGGTCACCGTGCGCGACCTGCGTGCGTACACCGGCGCGGGCTGGATCGTCGCCCTCTGCGGCGACATGCAGACGATGCCCGGCCTGAGCTCTTCGCCGGCGGCTGTGAACGTCGACATCGACGACGAGGGAAGGACTGTCGGCCTCTTCTGATGCTGGCCCGGCGCCGACCATCGGAGTACGGTTAGGCCGTGACCGTGGTGGTGGACACCGCCGATTCCCTGGTCCACGGAATCGACCGAAGCGGCGCCCCGCTCATCCGCGCGCAAGGGGTTTGGAAGATCTTCGGGCGCCACGCCGGTCGAGTGATCGGGACGCCCGACGCTGACCTGCCGCGCGCCGAGCTGCGCGCCAAGCACGACTGTGTCGCCGCCGTGCGCGACGTCTCGTTCGAGGTCTGGCCCGGAGAGGTGTTCGTCGTCATGGGGCTGTCCGGCTCAGGTAAGTCGACGCTCGTGCGCACGCTGATCCGGCTGATCGAGCCGAGCGCCGGCGACATCGAGATCGGAGGCAAGGACATCATGGCCCTGAGCGGCGCCGAGCTGCGGCACCTCCGGCGCCACACCTCTTCGATGGTCTTTCAGCATTTCGGCCTGCTTGCGCACCGACGTGTGATCGACAACGTTGCGTTCGGGCTCGAGGTGCAGGGCGTGCCGAAGGCGGCGCGGCTGGCGCGCGCCGCCGAGGTCCTGGAGCTCGTAGGGCTCGAGGACTGCGCGAACCAGTTCCCGGACCAGCTCTCCGGCGGCATGCAGCAGCGTGTCGGTCTCGCCCGGGCCTTCGCCGTCGACCCAGTGGTCATGCTCTACGACGAGCCGTTCAGCGCGCTCGACCCGCTGATCCGCCGCGACATGCAGGACGAGGTCTGCCGGCTCCAGGTCGAGACCGGGAAGACCATGTTCTTCATCACGCACGACCTGCCGGAGGCCCTCCGGCTCGGCGACCGAATCGCGATCATGCGCGATGGCAAGATCGTCCAGCTCGGCACGCCGGAAGAGCTCGTCGGCTCGCCGGCCGACGACTACGTGCAGAACTTCATCCGCGATATCCCGCGAAGCCATGTGCTGACGCTGCGCTGGATCATGAGGGACGCGGGACCCGACGAGACCGACGGTCCCGCGCTGCCGGTCGAGACGACCGTGCGGGACGCGGTGCCCGTCATCGCCGGCAGCGAGCAGCCGGTGCGAGCCCTCGACAACGGCAAGGTCGTGGGTGTCGTCGACCGCATCGCCGTCCTGAACGCGATCGCCGGCGAGGGCGACTGACCGTGGCGACGGCGACCGAGTACGCTGCACCGGCCGCCGCGATCCCGGCACCACGCCCGTGGTGGCGCGGGCGCGCTGGTCTCGTTCTCGGGGTCGTTCTGGCCATGCTGGTCGGATACCTCGGCTGGAAGAACTCGGTTCCCTGGCCGAACCGGCTGGTCTGGAATTCCCTTTCGAGCTACCTCGACCGTTTCCAGACGTGGCTGAGCGACAGTCGCAACACGCCTCACCCAAGCTTCGTGTTTTCGATCTTCAACGGCTTCGCGACCTTCCTCGACAACCTCGTCTCCTGGTTCACGACCTTCTTCGAGAAACTGACCTGGGTCGGCACGGTCGCGCTCGGCACAGCGGTGGTGCTCCGCTTCGGGCACTGGAAGCAAGCACTCGGGGTCCTCGTCGCGTTCGCCTCGTTTGCGCTGATGGGCCTGTGGGAGGAGAGCGTGCAGACCTTCGCGCTGATCTTTGCCGCCGTCGGGCTGTCCTTGCTCGTCGGGATGCCGCTGGGCGTGATCGCCGGCCGCTCCGACCGTTTCCTCCGCTTCCTGACCCCGCTGCTCGACGCGGCGCAGATCGTGCCGGCGTTCGCGTACCTCATGCCGGTCGTGATCCTGTTCTCGGTCGGGCCGGGCGCGGCGGTGGTCACGACCATGATCTACGCGATTCCGCCGGCGATCCGCATCACGGCGCTCGGAATCCGTGGCGTTCCCGCGAACACCGTCGAGGCGGCTGCGGCGATGGGGTCGACGCGCTGGCAGACGATAGCGAAGGTGCAGCTCCCGCTCGCACGGCGGATGCTGCTGCTTGCCGTGAACCAGACAATCCTTTTTGCGCTCTCGATGGTCGTGATCGCGGGGCTGATCGGCGGCGCCGGGCTTGGTGCCGTCGTCACCAACGGGCTCTATTCGAACCCGGCTCTCGCGATCCTCGGCGGCTTGGCGATCGTGATCATGGCGATCGCGCTCGACCGTTCGACCGAATCGATGGCCAACCGCACCGACCCGGCACGGCGTCACCTGACCGACGAGAAGAAGCTGCGGCTCCGCCTCTTCACCGTCGCGTCCGTCGCCGGCGTCGTACTTGCTGTCGGGCTGGGCCACGCCTTCGGCGCAAATGGGATCTACTCAGGACGGACGGCGCAGGATTGGCTGCTGCGCTACGTCCAGAAGGCGCTCGACTACGTGCAGAACCCGTCGACGTGGATCTTCCACATCACCGAACCGACCGGGAACTTCATCGTCCAACACGGGCTCCAGCCACTGACCAACTTTTTCACCGAGACGCCCTGGCCGGTGATGTTCCTCGGCCTCGTCGCGATCGCGTTCCTCGTTAGCGGGGCGCGGCCCGCGGCGATCACGGCGGTGATGTTCGGGATCATCGGCGTGACCGGCGAGTGGGCGACTTCGATGGGCACGCTCGCGCAGGTGCTGGTCGCCACGGTGATGACCGTCGGGTTCGGGGTTGCGCTGGGCGTCTGGGCTGCGGAGAGTCGGACCGTCGACCGGATCCTGCGCCCGATCAACGATGTCCTGCAAACATTGCCGCAGCTCGTCTACATCATCCCGTTCATCTACCTGATGCCCGTCTCCCAGGTGCCGGGCATCGTCGCCTCGGTGCTGTACGCGGTGCCGGTCGTGATCCGGCTCGTGGCGAGCGGTCTGCGCAGCGTCTCGCCCGAGGCGGTCGAGGCGGCTGGTGCGTTCGGCGCCACGCGGCGCCAGGTGCTGCTGAAGGTGAAGATTCCGCTGGCGCGTGACGCGATCATGCTCGGCGTCAACCAGGGAATCATCATGGTGCTGGCCGTCGTCGTGATCGCCGGACTGGTCGGCTCCGGCGGGCTCGGCTACGAGGTCGCGCAGGGGCTGCAGCGCAACGCGTTCGGGCTCGGTGTGATCGCGTCGGTCGCGATTCTTGCGCTCGGGATCGCGCTCGACCGGACGACCCGGGGACGCGCACACGCCCGACCGGAGGGGGCGCTTTGACGTCTCACAACCGAGGGGCACATCGAGAGCAGGCAAAGGAGGATCGAATGTCGGATCGATTCGGAGTACGGCGGGGCCGCCCGATCGTCGCGGCCGCGCTGGCTCTCGTCGTAATCGCCGGGCTCGCCGCGGCCGGAACGGCAACCGCCAAGACCGCAAAGAGCTGCGGCACGGTCACCCTCAACGAGCAGGCGTGGGCCGGCTCGACTGCGAACACGTACGTGGCAAAAGGGGTGCTCGAGAAGATCGGCTGCAAGGTCAAGATCACCCAGATCACCGAAATCCCTGTCTACCAGGCGATGGCCAACGGCAAGACGGATGCGGTGCTCGAGGACTGGCAACACGTCGACCAGTACAAGCAGTACATCACCAAGCAGCACACGGTCGTCATGGGCGGTCCGAACGGCGTCACCGGGCATATCGGCTGGTACATCCCGACGTATCTGATGCAGCAATACCCGCAGTTCAGTACCTGGAAGGGCCTGAAGGGCAAGGAGTCGATCTTCAAGAGCCCAGAGTCCGGCTCGCAAGGGATGTTCCTCGGCGGCGACCCTTCCTACGTGCAGAAGGACCAGCAGCTGATCAAGGCGCTTGGCCTGAACTTCAAGTTCGTCTCGGTCGGTGCGGAGCCGGCGCAGGTCGCACGCTGGAGCCAGCTCTACAAGCAGCACAAGCCGGTCATTTTCTACTGGTACACGCCGCAGTACCTGAACCTCCAATACAAGCTCTCTGAGGTGAAGCTGCCGAAGCGGTTCAAGGGCTGCCAGGACGATGCGAAGTCAGGCGGGAGCGTCGCGAAGTACAAGTGCGCATACGACCACATCGTCCTCAACAAGGTGTTCAGCGCGAAGTTCGCCAAGAGCGGCTCGCCCGCTTTTGCGGTGCTAAAACGATTCAGCTGGTCGAACACGGACCAGGAGACGGTCGCGAAGTACATCGCCGGCCAGCACATCAACCCCGACAAGGCGGCGCAGAAGTGGATCGCTGCCCACCAGGCGAAGGTCAACAAGTGGCTCGGTAAGTAGCTAGAGGGCGTTTCGGCGGGGCGCCGCACGCGGTTGGCGTCGAGGTGCTCCGCCGTTCGTTCCGGAGGCAAGGCGATGGAACTGGATCAAGCATTCGTTTGGATTACGACACGGAGATTGAAGCCCGGCACTCGGGACGCGTTCTCACGGGCATGGCGACCGACCGAGTTCCCCGAGGGGATGCTGCGTGCGTACGAGTGCTACTCGGCCGACGGCAACGAGGTGGTCGGCATCTCCATCTGGGACTCGCCCGAGTCGCGGGAGCGTTTCCGACTGTCCGAGATCGAGGCCGAACGCCGCCGGGCGATGGCGCCCTTCGTGATCGAGGAACGAGCCGGCTTCTACACCGGCCGCGAGCTGAAGATTCCCGAACGTTGAGCATTGTTCGGATGCGCCGCACTCAATCGCCAACCATGTTGCGATAGGCTCGCCGACCCGTGAGCGTGAAAGTCGAGACAGTCCGAACCGTCGAGGTCCCGACCCGGATCGTCCATGGTGCGGGCGCGATCGCGCGACTGGGCGAGATCGTCGCCGAGCTGGGAGTCACCCGACCGCTTCTCGTCACGGACAAGGGAGTCGTCGCGGCCGGTCTCGCCGACGCGGCGCTCGCGCACCTCGAGACCGCAGTCGTCTTCGACGAGGTCCGCCCCAACCCAGACATCGAGCTCGTCGGGCGTGCGAGTGTCGCGTATCGCGAGTCAGGCTGCGACGGCCTGGTCGCCCTCGGCGGCGGGAGCTCGATGGACACGGCGAAATCGGTCGGCGTCGAGGTCGTCCACGGCGGCTCGATCGTCGAGTACGAGTACGGTGGGACGCCCATCGCCACCCGCATTCCTCCGCTCGTCGCCGTGCCCACGACCGCGGGGACCGGGAGCGAGGCCACTCTCTGGGCCGTGATCACCGATCACGAACGGAAGATCAAGTTCAACGTCGGCGGAACGCCGTTGATCGGGGCGCACGTTGCGCTCATCGACCCGGAGTTGATGCTCGGACTGCCGCCGGCGATCACCGCGGCGACCGGAATGGACGCGCTTTCGCACGCGATCGAGTGCTACACGTGCGACTACCACCAGCCTTTCAACGATGCTGTCGCGCTCCTGGCGATCGAGCTCGCCGGTCGCTGGCTGCGGGTCGCGTATGAGGACGGCGGCAATCTCGAGGCGCGCACCGCCATGGCACACGCCGCAACGCTCGGCGGGCTCGCCTACGGGACGGAGAGCGCCGGCGCGGCTCACGCGATGAGCCAGTCCGCGGGCGGCGTCCACGAGTGCCCGCACGGGGCGCTGACGGCACGAGTGCTCGGGCCCGTCTGCGAGTACAACGCGCCGGCGGCTCCCGAGCTCTACGCCCGGATCGCGCAGGGCCTCGGCGTCGACGTGCACGGCGTCCCCGCCCTTGACGCGGCGCTGCTCGGAGTCGAAGAGGTCTATCGCCTCACCGATGACGTCGGAATCCCGACGATGGAGGAGCTCGGCTTCTCCGAGGAGGAGATCCCGATGCTCGCCCGGATCGCGTACGAGGACCCGCAGACGATCGGCAACCCGCGCGAGGTCGACGTTGCAGCGTACGAGGAGATCTACCGCAACGCCTTCTCGAGAGGCGCGCGGTGAGCACGCGGACCGCGATCGACTGCTCGATGTACGTTGCGGGAGCGTGGGCCGAGAGCGAGTCCGGAGCCCGGATCGAGGCCACGAGCCCGGCGACGGGCGAGACGATCGGTTCCGTCCCCGAGGGCACGCGCGACGACGCCGGTCGGGCGATCGCAGCAGCGAACGCTGCAGCGCGCGAGTGGGCCGCCCGCTCGGCCTTTGACCGCGCGGCAGCCATGGAGCGCGTCGCCGCAATCATCGAGGAGCGTCGCCACGACCTGGCGCGCACGCTCACGCTCGACCAGGGCAAGCCGCTGCGCTCCGAGGCGTACGCCGAGGTGGACGAGCTGGTCGATTACTGGCGAATGGCCGCCGGTGACGGACGGCGGCTCGAAGGCCTCATGCCGCCGTCGGTGGACGCGTCCAAACGCGTGCTCGCCTACCGCGTTCCACGGGGCGTCGTCGGAGTCATCACGCCTTGGAACTGGCCGTACACGATGGCGGCCGAGGTTGTCGCGCCGGCGCTCGCGTCGGGGAACACCGTCGTCTGGGCTCCGGCGAGCTCGACCGCGGTGTGCTCGGTCAAGCTGGCCGAGTGCGTCGTCGATGCCGAGCTTCCGGCCGGTGTCTTCAACCTCGTGACCGGCCCGGGCCCGGTCGTCGGCGACGAGATTGCAGCGAACGCGGGCACACACGCGATCGGCTTCGTCGGCTCGATCGCCACCGGATTTCGCGTCGCGGAACGTGCCGCCGGCAAGCCGCTCTTGCTCGAGATGGGCGGGAACGGGCCGCTGGTCGTCCTCGAGGACGCCGACCTCGACGCGGCTGTCGATGCAACGCTCGCGGCGGCGTTCCTGTGCGCCGGGCAAAGCTGCACGGCC
>JBKPTB010000180.1:0-19293 GCA_046735315.1 Actinomycetota bacterium | reverse complement strand
ACCTGTTGGAGCTCGCCCGCCCCACCGGCGTCCCGGCCGAAGAGGTCGAGTCCGCCGAATCGATCGTCCGTCGCTTCTCGGGAGGCGCGATGTCACACGGTTCGCTGTCGGCCGAGGCGCACGAGACCGTCGCGCGCGCATTCAACCGTCTCGGGGCACGCTCGAACTCCGGTGAGGGAGGCGAGAATCCCGCTCGGTTTCGGACCGAGTCGAACTCGCGCATCAAGCAAATTGCCTCCGGCCGCTTCGGGGTCACGCCCGAGTACCTCGCCTACGCGGACGAGCTGCAGATCAAGATCGCGCAGGGATCGAAGCCCGGTGAGGGCGGGCAGCTCCCGGGACACAAGGTCACCGAGGAGATCGCGCGACTCCGACACACGCAGGCCGGAATCGAGCTGATCTCGCCGCCGCCGCATCACGACATCTACTCGATCGAGGATCTCGCACAGCTCGTCTTCGATCTGAAGCAGGCCAATCCGGGAGCGGCCGTCTCCGTCAAGCTCGTCTCGTCCGCAGGCGTCGGCCTTGTTGCAGCAGGAGTCGCGAAGGCGCTGGCCGACGTGATTCACATCGCCGGCGCGGACGGAGGCACGGGCGCCAGCCCGCTCTCCTCGATCAAGCACGCGGGCGCTCCGTGGGAGCTCGGCCTCGTCGAGACTCACCGGACGCTCGTCGAGAGCGGCCTGCGAGGACGCGTCCGGCTGCGTGCCGACGGTGGTCTCAAAACCGGTAAAGACGTGATCGTCGCTGCACTGCTCGGGGCGGACGAGGTCGCGTTCGGCACGGCCTTGCTGATCGCCGAGGGTTGCCTGATGGTTCGCTCCTGCCATCTCGACACGTGTCCGGTGGGAATCGCGACCCAACGGCCCGAGCTGCGAGCGAAGTTCGCCGCAACGCCGGAAGCGGTCGAGGCTTACCTCCTCAGGGTCGCGGAGGACGTTCGTCGCCAACTCGCCGCCCTTGGTCTTCGCACGTTCGCCGAAGCCGTCGGCCGAGCAGACCTGTTGCGCCGAAAAGAGACGTCGGAGCGTCGGGGCGCGTCGCTCGACGTTTCGGCCCTGCTCCGCTCGCCACGGGGCGCCTTCTCGGGAGAGCCGCAGCTCGATGCTCAGGGCGGCGAGCTCGGCGCGCAACTCCTCGCGGATTCGGGCCCGATCCTGGAGGAGGAGCGCATCGTCGACCTGCGCTACGAGATCGAAAACCGCGACCGCGCCGTCGGTGCACGGCTTGGCGTTGAGATCGGCCGTCGGTTCGGGCATGGTTCTCCGCCTGGGCGCGTGCGCGCGCGGTTCGACGGCACCGCGGGACAGAGCTTCGGCGCCTTCCTCGCCGCCGGCGCCGAGCTCGAGCTCGTCGGTGAAGCCAACGACTACGTCGGTAAGGGAATGAGCGGCGGCCGTATCGTCGTGCTCTCTGCGCCCGACGACGCCGGAGATCCAGTCCTGGTCGGTAATGCGGTTCTCTACGGCGCCACCGGAGGCGAGCTCTTCTGTCGCGGTAGAGCCGGCGAGCGGTTCGCAGTTCGCAATTCCGGGGCAACGGCTGTCGTCGAAGGCGTTGGTGATCACGCCTGCGAGTACATGACCGGCGGTACCGTCGTCGTGCTCGGAGAGGTGGGACTCAACGTCGCGGCAGGCATGAGCGGTGGCGAGCTCTACGTGCTCGACGGTGCCGGCCGCCTCCCGCTGCGACTGAACACCGGGCTCGCGGTCGCCAATCGCGGCGCCGGCGAAGAGCTGCGGGTGCTACTCGAGCAGCACCTCCGTCACACCGGCTCGACGCGAGCGGCCACGCTGCTCGAACGATGGGAGGACAGCGCACCGCTCTTCTGGCGCATCGTGCCGCGCACGCAAGCCGCCGCGGCTGACGCAAGCGCGGCGCACGCCGAGGTGACGAGCGCGGCATCCTAGCCGGTGTTGCGCAACGCAGCGGCGATTCCTGCGACGGTCCGCAGCAGCGGGCGGCTGACCCGCTCACGCTCGTCGTCGTCTGCGGCCCGACGGTAACGACGAAGCAGATCAACCTGAAGCGCGTTCAGCGGATCGACGTAGGGGTTGCGCAGGCTGATCGAACGCTGCAGCACCGGCTGCCGGTCGAGGAGCTCCTTGGACTCGACGATCTCGAGCACGGCGGCCGTCGTCTGCTCGTGCTCCGTACGAATCGTCGCCCACAGCCGGCTGTCGCCGACGAGTTCCAGGTAGCCCTCGGCAACCTCGAGACTCGACTTCGCGAGCGTCATCTCGAGGTTCTCGAGGAGCGTGCGAAAGAAAGCCCATTCGCGTGCGAGCCTCCTGAGCTCGGCACCGTCGCTTTCGGCGAATGCCGTACCGCAGCCGTACCACGCAGGCAGCAGGCAGCGGTTCTGTGTCCAGGCGAAGACCCACGGGATCGCCCGGAGCGAAGTCAGATCGCCGACGCCGCCGGGCCGCCGCACCGGGCGCGACCCGATCTCCAGCAGCGCCAGCTCCTCGATCGGGGTGAACTCCTGAAAGAAGACGGGGAAGTCCGGATCGGCCCAGACGAGCTCTCGGTACGCCTCGTGCGCTCGGATGGAAAGCCTTTCGATCGTGTCGCGCGCACCTTCCGGTGGGTCGGCCTGGATCACCTCCGGAAACGCCGACAGCAGCGTCGCGGCCAGCGCGGCCTCGAGATTCGCATAGGCGAGTCCCGGCAGGCCGTACTTGAACGAGATCGTCTCGCCCTGCTCGGTCAGCTTGAGCCGCCCGGGTGGGTGCCCGGGAGGCGTAGCGAGAATCGCAGCGTACGTCGGCCCCCCGCCGCGGCCGGCGCTTCCACCGCGCCCGTGGAAGATGGTCAGGTCGATGCCACGCTCGGCTGCGAGCGCAGCAAGCAACTCCTGAGCGCGGTAGATCTCCCACTGGGCCGTCAGGTAACCGCCGTCCTTCCCCGAATCCGAGTAGCCGACCATCACCTCGAGCCGACCGTCGGATGCCATACGGGGATCGTCGAGCAGCTCGCCGACGATCGCGGGCGCTGCCCGCAAGTCGTCGATCGTCTCGAAGAGCGGCACCGGACGCAGCTTCTCGTCGCCGAACGCAAAGACGGCGAGAACGTCCGCCGCGGTGCTCGTGCCCGACACGATCACGGTGTCGGCCGCCTGCTCACCGTGGCGCCGCCGGCCGGCCGCAACCGCGGCAAGTGCTAAGCGCGCCCGCTCGCTTCGAATCTCTGCTGCGTGCAATCGAAGGTCGAGCTTCGCGAGATGAAAACCGAAGATCTCGACACGGCGACGGAGGTCTGCGAGCAGCCCATCGGCGATCCGCGCGCCGCGGTGAGCGCGTAGGCTGCGATCCACGACGTCGAGATCGGCTGCCAGCTCGTCGTGCGACTGGTAGCCATCGTTGCCGAGCCGCCACCAGACGAAAGACAGCTTTCTACGGTATGGCTCCCGTTCGTTCTGTGCCCCGATCTGCGTGGCATAGTCGGGAAGCTCCCGCTCGTCGCGCTCGATCGACTCGAGCAGCTCTCTCGAGACCGGTATGAGCGAGCTCGCGACGCCGAGCGAGGCCGCGAGGACTCTGACCTCGTCGCGGTAACGGCCCAGCACGAGCGATCGCGCGCGTTCCAACGCCTCGGCGATCGTGTCGGGCCCGGCAGCAGGATTGCCGTCGAGGTCGCCACCGATCCACGTGCCGAAACGGAGCGGGGAGGGCGCATCGGGAAAGAAGGAGCGATACGCGGCCAGCAAACGCGACGCCTCGCTCAACAGACTCTGCTCGAAGAACCACAGGCCGTGGCGAATCTCATCCACGACTCGTGGCCGGACCGCACGCACCTCGTCGGTTTGCCAGAGCAGCGTCACCTCTCCCATCAGGGCGCCCGCCACCTCGTCCACTCGAGTCGGCGCGGCAAGCGGGTCATCGAGCTCGCCGAGCAGGTGACTGATACGCACGTGAGCACCAAGAATGGTTCGGCGCGTTGCTTCGGTCGGGTGGGCCGTCAGCACGAGCTCCAGCGAGAGTGGCGGTGCGGGCCGCTCTCCAACGCGGTCAACCGCATCCCGCAGCGACTCGCGCGGGACGCGTTGCTCGAGGTCGTACTCCCGGCGGCGGCGAAGCCGATGGTGCTGTTCCGCGATGTTGACGAGCTGGAAGTAGATCGCGAAGGCCCGGATGACCGAAGCCTGCTGCTCCAGGCCGAGGCTTCGGACTGCGTCGCGCAGCTCGCCGCGCGACCCACCTTCTCGTGCTTGCCGGGACAGCAGGCGAGTCTGCTCCTCGGCGACGAGCAGCTCCTCGCCCTCCTGCTCGACCAGCACTCGGCCGAGAACGTCGCCCAGAAGCCGAACGTCACGCCGGAGCCGCGAGTCTGCGCTCATCGATCAATCCTGCACAGGCTTTGCGGGGAGACGCGGCGAAGCAGAGCCGCGCCTCCCCGCGGCGGATCTATCCGGAAGGCTCGAGTGCCGGGTCGGGCGCGAACGCCGGCTCCGAGGCTGGACGCGCTCGGCCATGCGCAAGACCGAGATGCCCGTGCGCCTCGGTCCCGTAGCCGCCGGGCACGGGGATATAGAACTCGGGATAGCCCCACATGCCGTGCTCAGAGACGTCCAGCCCTGCCGTTTCCGTCTCGGGCTCGACGCGAATTCCCCACAGCGCCTTCATCACCCAGAGCGCGGCGAAGGACGCGGTAAAGGTGAACGCGCCGACGGCGACGAGCCCTAGCGCCTGAACGCCGAGCTGGTGGAAGGAGCCCGTGTAGACGAGCCCGCCGGTGCCGGTCGCCAGGTTCTTCGCCAGCTCCGGCACCGCGAAGAGACCGGTTGCGAGCGTTCCCCAAACGCCCGCCATCCCGTGCACCGAGACAGCGCCGATCGGATCGTCGATCCCGATCCGCTCGACGAAGAGCACGCCCGTGACCGCGATGAGACCAGAGACAAGGCCGATCACGACCGCTGCCCACGGAGCGACGAAGCCCGAGGCGGCTGTGATCGCGACGAGCGCCGCGAGCACGCCGTTGAGCATCATCGAGACGTCGGGCTTGCGCAGGATCACCCACGCGCTCGTAATGCCGCCGACCGCTCCCGCGGCAGCGGCGAGGTTGGTCGTCAGCGCGACGTAACCGAAGTAGCCCAGCTTGTCGCCGGTGACGACGCCGAGCGTTGACCCCGGATTGAAGCCGAACCAGCCGAACCAGAGGATGATCGTCCCGAGGACGGCGTACGGCATGTTGTGTCCCGGAATCGGATTCGCGCGGCCGTCCCGGCCGAACTTGCCGATTCGCGGGCCGAGCAACAGGGCGCCCGCGAGTGCGGCGAGCGCTCCCTGGTAGTGCACGACCGTCGAGCCGGCGAAGTCCTGCATGCCTCTCCCGAACAGCCAGCCACCCGCGTGCCAGATCCAGTGCGAGGTGATCGAGTAGATGATCGTGAAGACCGCGCCGAAGGCGAAGTAGACCCAGAGCTTCGCGCGCTCCGCCATCGCGCCCCAGACGATCGCGAGCGACACGCCGGCAAAGACGACCTCGAAGAGATAGCCCGTTGCAGTCGGAATACCCGTGAAGAACGAGAAGGGGGCCTGGCCGATCGCGAGCAACTGATCCGTCGACGGGAAGAAGCCGTGCATGCCGACGATCCCGTTGCCGTCACCGAAGGCGATGCCGAAGCCGACCGCCCAGTAGACGAGGGAGCAGACCCCGAAGATGAGCACGTTCTTGCCCGCGATGTGGGCGGCGTTCTTCATGCGCGTCAGTCCCGCCTCGAGGAAGGCGAAGCCCGCCTGCATGAACATGACCAGCACGGCTGCGACGACGACCCAGATCGTGTTGGCAGCGATGAGGAGATCCTTGTTGGACATCTACGCTTTCACCTCCTTCTCGAGCTTCGTGCCTGTTCGGCTGTGCGTGACGTTGTCCACCGGCGACGTCCACACCAGGCCGTCGCCCGACTCGTTGCCACTCCGCGCCGCGTCCGCGATCGTCTCCACGACGACGTCGGCGAACTCGTCTTCGACGATGAACATGAGGTGTGCCTTCGGCAGAAAACGCGACTCGAAGATCCGGCCGCGGTACTCGTGGGTGACACCCCGCTGTCGACCATGCCCGATCGCCTCGATGACCGTCACCCCCACGTGGCCGGTCGCGTGCTCGACCGCATCGATCACGGTCTCGACACGCTCACGGATGACAACCGCTTCGACCTTGGTCATCTGATCACCTCACTTCGTCGCTCCAGGAAGACCGTGTCTCTCCAGATGCCGTCGCGCTTCGCGATACGCTCGCGTGTGCCGACCACACGGAAGCCGCAGCGCTCGTGCAACGCGAGTGACGCTCGGTTCTCGGGGAAGATCGACGTCTGGATCGTCCAGATGCCCGCCGCTTCCGAGCCGGCGACGAGCGCGTCGAGCAAGGCCCGGCCGATGCCCAGACCCCGAGCACCGCGCGCCACGTAGATGCTGTCCTCGACGACGCCGGCGTAGCAGCGCCGGCGCGAAGCCGGTGACAGCGCCGCCCAACCGACCACCTCGCCGAGCAGGTCGGCTACGAGCCGATGCCCGGGGAGGTGGGCAGCGTCCCACTCCGCCCAAGACGGGACCTCCGTCTGGAAGGTCGCGAGACCGTCTCGCATCCCGTCCCAGTAGATCTCCGCGACGGCGTCCCAGTCGTCGGACTTCAGGGGCCGGAACTCGACCGACGGCGCGTCGGCGAGTGAATCCGTCGGTCGAGCGTCCAGCTCCAGCATCGCGCTCCGCCTCAGCAGTCGTAGTAGAGGGAGAACTCCGCCGGGTGCGGACGGAGACGCACCACATCCGCCTCGTTCTCGCGCTTGTAGTCGATCCAGGTGCGGATCAGCTCTTCGCTGAAGACACCCCCGGCGGTGAGGAAGTCGTGATCCCGCTCGAGCGCGTCGAGCGCTTCCGCGAGCGAGCCCGGCACCTGTGCGACCCCACGGTCTTCCTCGAACAGGTCCCAATCGGCCGGCTCGCCCGCATCCAGACCCTTCTGGATCCCGTCCAGCCCCGCCATGAGCATGGCTGCGAAGGCGAGATACGGGTTCGCAGCCGCATCCGGGCACCGAAACTCGACGCGCTTCGCCTTCGGCGAGTCCGAGTACATCGGGATGCGGATGCAGGCGCTGCGGTTTCGCATCGAGTACACGAGGTTCACCGGCGCCTCGTAACCGGGCACGAGCCTGCGATACGAGTTGGTCGTGGGCGCACAGAAAGCGAGCAGCGCGGGTGCGTGAGCAAGCAGTCCCCCCACGTAGGCGCGTGCGAGCTGCGACAGCCCGGCGTAGCCGGACTTGTCCGCCATCAACGGCGTCCCCTCCTTCCACAGGGACTGGTGCGTGTGCATGCCCGAACCGTTGTCGCCGAAGATCGGCTTCGGCATGAAGGTGACGGTCTTACCCGCCGCACGGGCCACGTTCTTGACCACGTACTTGTAGGTCATGACCTGATCGGCCATGCGGGTGAGCGTCTCGTAACGCAGGTCGATCTCGCACTGCCCGCCGGAGGCCACCTCGTGGTGATGGAACTCGCACGGGATCCCGAGCCGTTCGAGTGTCAGCACCATTCGCGTGCGCAGGTCGTGCAGCGTGTCGTGCGGAGCCGGCGGGAAGTAGCCCTCCTTCTCCCGCACCGTGTACCCGAGCCCGGGTTTGCCCGAGTTCCAATGACCTTCGCCCGAGTCGACGAGATAGTGAGCGTGATTCGAGCCGAGGTCGTACGAGACCTCGTCGAAGACGAAGAATTCGCACTCCGGCCCGATGTAGGAGGTGTCGGCGATTCCCGTCGAACGGAGGTACTCCTCAGCACGCTTGGCAACACGGCGAGGATCCTTCAGGTACGGGCTGCGAGTCATCGGATCGGCGATCTCGCAGATCAGCGACAGCGTCGGCGCCTCGGTGAACGGGTCGAGGATCGCGGACGACGCGTCGGGCATGAGCAGCATGTCGGACTCTGAGATTCCCTGCCAGCCACGGATCGACGAGCCGTCGAAGCCGAGTCCCTCGTCGAACGCGGATTCGTCGAAAGCGGTGATCGGAAGCGTCATGTGCTGCCAGGTGCCGAGCAGGTCGCAGAACTTGAGATCGACCATCTGCGCGGTCGTCTCGCGCGCCCACTCGAGCGCTTCACGGGCGTCCGGCGCGGCCGCCTGACCGTTCGCCAGGTAGTGCTTCGTCTCTTCCGCTGCCATGCCGCTCCTTCCACTCGGGACCACAAAAAAAGAGCCCAGGACTCCGTTGAGTCCTGAGGCTCCATTGCCTCGGCGTCCGCCTTCGCCGGCGAACGACCTAGAGGGACCTTAGCGGCAGAGTCGGACGAAGGTCAACCCGCGTAGAGCCCGACCACGGCGTGCGCGCACGCAGCGATCCGTTCGCGCAGCTCGGCGGGTTCCAGCACCTCCGCATCCGGCCCGAACTTCAGCAGCTCCCGAAATGCATCCTCGAGACTCTGGAAGCCGACGACGTACACATCACCGTCGTGTCGCAGCTCCTCCGGGAGAAGGCGCCGTACGGCTTCGCTCGCTCTCACCTTCACCTCGACGCGAGACAGAGACGCCTCGAAGCTCCGCGACCAATCCTGCCAGTACTCGGCCAGATCGAAGTCCTCCGGCCGTTCGAACCCATCCGCACGCACCCGGATCGAAGCGAAACGTGATACCCGGTAGACACGCATACCGGCGCTGCGGCGCGCGACCAGGTACCACGCGCCGCCCTTGAGCACGAGTCCCAAGGGATCGAGTGTGCGTCGCACGATCCGCGGCCCCTCCCGGTACCGGGCGCTCAGCCTGCGTCCCTCCCAGGTGGCCGCCGCGATCGTCGGCAGGTGCGGGACTGTGTCCTCGGCGCGAAACCAGCGCCGCGTATCCAGATGGAAGAAGCGCTCAGCGCGGCCCGCACGCTCCTGCAGCTCCGCCGGCAGGGCAGCCAGGAGCTTCAGGCGCGCACTGGTGAGTACCCCGCCCAGCCCGAGCTCGGCGGCAGGCGCCGGCGCGGCGAAGAGTGCCTCGGCCTCGGCAGCGGTCAAGCCGGTGAGCTTCGTTCGGTAGTTCCCGGCAAGGCGATAGCCACCGGCGGGCCCACGGACCGCCTCGACCGGAATCCCAGCAGCGGCCAGCGCTTCGACATCGCGGTGAACGGTCCGAACCGAGACGTGGAAGTGGTCGGCGAGCTCCGCCGCCGTCAGCTGCCCGCGCAGCTGGAGATGAAGAAGGAGCGAGACGAGCCGGGTCGCCCGCATCGAGCGTCACCTTACATGACAGAAGCTGGCATGTATATGTCGTAGAGTCGAGGTCATGAGCGAAGAGCAGCAGAACGTCCAGCAGGCCGAACGGCCACCCGCGCTCGACCGCGAGGAGCGGCGCCTCGAGCGCCTTCGCCTCGTTTCGCAATTGCCGACGCGAACAGAACTCTTCGTCGAGGACGACGAGGACGATCCCGGGCCCCAGGCGGCGTGAGTGAAACGCCGTAGATCGCTGCTTGACACGACTGCTACGGTCTGTGACGGCATGAAGCTCTTCTTCGGCTGAATCGCTACACCCCGGGCGCCGCCTGCGTCGTTGCAGGTGTGTTCGCGTTCCCGTGTCCCGCCGAATCGTAGGAGCTCGATGTGTTCGCTGTAGAGGTCAACAATTTGCGCAAGGAGTTCTTCCGCCGCGATGCGACGCGAACGCGCATGCGCAAAAGGCGGAGGCGCGTCGCAGCGCTCGAGGGTGTGACGTTCACCATGGAGCGCGGCGAGTGCGTCGCCATCCTGGGCCAGAACGGCTCGGGCAAGTCGACGCTCGTCCGGCTTCTCTCGACCTTGCTGCTCCCGGACGGCGGCAGCGCGACGATTTTCGGCAACGACGTCGTCAAGGAATCCCGGCAAGTTCGCCGTCTTGTCAACCGTGTGTCCGTCGAGGCGTCGTTCTTCAAGAAGATGTCCTCCGAGGAGAACCTCGCCTACGCGGCGCGGTTCTACGGCCTCGGACCGAGTGAGACCGGTCGCACGATCCCCAGGATCCTGGCCCGCGTCGGCTTCCCGAAAAATCGCCGGCACGAGGGGATGGAGCATCTCTCGCGCGGGATGCAGCAGAAGGTCGCACTGGCCCGAGCCCTACTCACCTCACCGGTGGTCTTGCTCCTGGACGAGCCGACGACGGGCCTCGATCCGCGCTCCAAGCTCGAGGTGCAGGAGTTCATCAGGGAGGTGAGGACGACGCACGACGCGACGATCCTCCTCTGCACCCACGACCTGCAGGAGGCCGAGATCCTTGCCGACCGCGTCGGCATCCTCGATCGGGGACAGCTGATCGCGCTCGCCCCCGCAGAGGAGCTGAAGGCGGAGCACAACGCGGACACGCTCGAGGAAGCGTTCTTCGCCGCGACAGGGCGGTCGTTCGAAGAGGAGCAAGACGAGGATGCGGAGAGAGGTGTGTTCGCATGAGCGAATGCACCTCTCTCCGGGGAAGGGCTCAGGGAAACCGGGAGGTTTCCCGCCTCTTTCTCCTGGCCACGCGCGGCGATCTCAGCGGCGCGCCGGGCCTGGCGATCTCTGAAGAAGGGAGCTCACGAGGGAAACATGGTTTCCCTCGTGGGAGCGAAGCGAAGCTGAGCGACGAGAGAGGTGTGTTCGCATGAGCACCATCCCCGGACCCGCATCGTCGCTTCGCCACGAGGTCGTCTCGTTCGGCGGCGTGCTCGAACGGAACTGGTACCTGATCAAGCGCTACGGCTGGTGGGAGCTCGCTTTCTTCTTCTGGTCGCTCGCCAACACGCTGACGATCGTCTTCATCGCGAAGGGGATCAAGGCCGCGGGCGGCCAGATCGACGTCAACCGTGCGACCACGACGCTGCTGATCGGGGCCGTCATCTGGTCGTTCCTCGGGCTCGTTTTCGAGTTCATGACGGAAACGGTTGCGTGGGAACGTTGGGAAGGGACGATCGAGTACACCTTCATGGCGCCGCTGCGCCGTCCCGTCCACCTCTTCGGTGTCGGCATCTTCGCCGTGCTCTACGGCGTCCTCCGCAGCGCGATTCTGTTCGCGGTCGTCGCACTGATGTTCGGCTTGCACATGCCGGATGCGAACTTCTTCGCCGCCGCGGTCGTGCTGGCGATCGCCTCGATCTCCTTCATGGGCATCGGGACGATGACATCCGTGCTACCGCTGATCTCACCCGAGAAGGGTGCCCAGCTCGGCTTCATCGCGCAGGGCACGCTGCTCGTCATCTCGGGCGTGTACTACCCCGTGTCGGTGCTGCCGGGCTGGATGCAATGGCTCTCGACGATTTCCCCGGCCACGTACGCGTTGCGGGGAATCCGCCATGCCGTTCTCGACGGGGCGAGCATCACCTCGCTCTGGGGCGACATCTGGCCGTTGATGATCATCGGGGTGATCGCGTTCCCGCTCGGAGTCTGGATCTTCAAGCGCGGAGAGATCCACGCCAAGAAACACGGCAAGCTCAAGCGGTCCGGCTAGATCTCTCCGAGCCGCTCGAGACAAGCCCGGAGACCGTCCCGCCAATGTGGCAGGGCAGGGGCGCCCTTCTCGCTGCGGAGCACGGAATACGCAGGTCGCTGCGCCGCGCGGTCGGCCTCGGCGCTCGAGATACGTCGCACCCGAGTGCCGAGGCCGGCCTCGTCGACGATCGCCTCTGCGAACTCTGCCCACGTGCAATCGCCCTGCGCGGCCAGGTGCCAGATGCCCGGCGGGCGCGCGAGCAGCTCACGCGTTGCAACGGCGAGATCGCCGACGTACGTCGGGGACGTGCGCTGGTCGTCGACTACGGCCAGCTCTTCTTGCTCTCTGCCGAGCCGGAGGATCGTGCGAACGAAGTTCGTCCCCGTTGCTCCGAACAGACCCGAGGCGCGCACGATCCACGAGCGCTCACCTGCTGCGGCTTCGCCGTGGAGCTTCGTGCGCCCGTAGACCGACACCGGGTTCGGAGGGTCCGACTCGACGTACGGTGCACCCTTCGCCCCGTCGAAGACATAGTCGGTCGAGTAGTACACGAGCGGAGCGCCGAGCTCGGCCACGTGGGCTGTCCCGCCGACGTTGACGGCCGCTGCTTCCTGTGGATGCCCCTCGGCCAGGTCGACGTTCGTCCAGGCGGCAGCGTGCAGGACGAGATCGGGTGCCTCGAGCTCGAGGGGCGGCGGGAGCTCGACGTCCCAGTCATCGCGGGCGAGGGCAATCGCAGCCGGAAATTCCTCCGCAAGCGCGCGGCCGAGCTGGCCGGCCGCGCCGGTGATCAGAATCCGCTGTCGCGTTCCGACAAGATCGGCGATGTCGTGCTCCAGAGGTGGCGGACGCGGGGATCGTCCCACGCGATGCCGTGCTCGTCGGGATCGGCCGGGTCGTACTCCTCCGTAACGTGATAGAGCATCAAGACATCCGTCAGGGCCTCGAAGCCGTGTGCGAGATTGCCGGGCACGTAGACCGCTGCGAAGTTGCCCTCACCGATCTCCTCGCTGAACGTCTCGCCCGTGTCACGATCGAGGGCGACAACCCGTGCTTTCCCCTGCAGACAGACGAAGAGGTCGTCCTGGCCGCGCTCGTGGTAGTGCAAGCCGCGAATGGTTCCTTTGCGTGAGAACGACACGTTCGTCTGCCTGATCGGCTTGGGCAGCCCGCTCGTCCGTGCGATCTCCGTCAACCACCCGCGCGCGTCCTCGAAGCGCCGCAGCGGAATGGGCCTCGTCCGATCCGAGCTGAAGTGCGGACGCCGCACGCGCTCGATCACCTCGTAGTACGCGTCGATCGACTCTCCCGCGTCGCCCCAGTAGCCCTCGAAAACGTCGTGCTCGAGCATCCCAGCGCGCACGTAGTGGTTGTTGACGTCGGTGATCTCGAGCTCACCGCGGCCGGAGGGCTCGAGCGCGGCGATGACGTCGAAGACATCGGGCCCGTAACAGTAGAGACCGGTGACCGCGAGCCGCCCGGGCGGATCCGAAGGCTTCTCCACGATCTCCGCAATCCGCCCGCTCTCGATGCGCGGGACTCCGAGGTGACGTAGATGATCCGTCTCCTTGACGTGGGCGAGGAGCACGCGCGCGCCCGTCTCCTGGCGCCCGAAGTTCGCGATCGTCGGCGCGATCGAGCCGCCGAAAACGTTGTCCGCGAGCATCACGACGACGCGGTCTCCACCGGCGAAGTCGTGCGCCAGCCCAAGCGCCTCGGCGATCCCGCCGGCACGCTCCTGTTCGCCGTAGGTGAGCTCGTCTCCCAGCAAGCGACGGAAGTCGTCAACATGCTCGCCGCCGGTCACGAGCATCAGCTCCGAGACGCCCGCCGCGCGCAGGGCGTCGATGGCGTAGACGACCATCGGCCGGTCGTACACAGGCAGCAGGTGCTTGTTGGTGATCCGGGTCAGCGGATCGAGGCGGGATCCGGTTCCGCCGGCGAGGACGATGCCCTTCATGGCAACGCGACCCTAGCGCCCGGCGGCTTTGAACGCAGGCCGCCCTCGCTCGACCAAGGGCGAGGGCCGCACCCGAACGAGCCGCGCGAGCGAGGCGGGAAGCCACCAGTTCCAGCGGCCGAAGACGGCCATCAAGGACGGGACGAGGATCGCACGCACGATCGTCGCGTCGACGAAGATCGCCACGGCGAGCCCGAGCCCGAACTGCTGCAGGCCGACGATCGAGCCCGCGACGAACCCCGAGAACGCCGCGACCATGACGATCGCGGCGGCCGTGATGATCAGGCCGGTCCGCTCCAGGCCGTACGAAACCGCGCGGACGTTGTCGTGCTCTTCGTCCCAGGCCTCCCGCATCCGCGTGACGAGAAAGACCTCGTAGTCCATCGACAGCCCGAACAGCATCGCGAAGAGGAAGATGGGGATCCACCCCTCGACCTGTGGGAACTGATACAGCCCGAAGAGCGATTGGCCAAGTCCCCTGTTGAAGAACACGACCAGCATCCCGTAGCTCGCGGCGACGGAGAGCAGGTTGAGCAAGACGGCCTTCAGGGGGAGCAAGATCGACCGAAACGCGCGCATCAACACCAGATAGGTGAGCACGAGCACGCCGAGCACGAGCCAGGGGAAGTACGTGTACGACTGCGCGAGGAAGTCCACGCCCTGCGGCGGGCCGCCGCCGGCGAGCACGCGCGCGCCCTGTGGAAAGCCCGCGGCCGGAATGATGTTGTCGCGGAGACGGTGGACGAAGTCCTGCGCCGGCTCGTCGCCATATTCGTGCTTCCCGGCGATGATCACCTGCTCGTAGCGGGCAGTCCGGTCCACGTAGCGCGGACCGGCGCCGCTCTGCACGAACGCCACCTCCGAATCAGCCTCGACCTGGCTGCGCAACCGCTGCACGGCCGCCTGGATCGGTGGCCTCGGGACGGCCCCTGGCTTACCGGCGTCGATCACGATCTGCGTCGGCGACAACGCGCCGGGCCCCACCGCCGCACGTAGGAAGTTCAGGCCTCGCACCGACTGAGGCGTCTGGGGAATTCCCTGAGCCGAGCCGGGAGTCAGCTTCAGGTCGTAGACGGGAACGGCCGCCGCGATCAGGGCTGCCACCCCGACGGCGAAGAACAGCAACGGTCGCTGCATGATCGAGCGCGCAAGCCGGGCCCAGAAACCGTGCTCGACATCCGGTCCGGCGAGGTGCGGCACGGGCAACCTGCGTCGACGCAGCCAGTCGGCGGCATGCACGCGCTTCGTCCCGCGTCGACCGTAGACCGAGAGCAGCGCTGGTTGCAGCGTCGCCGCGGCCGCGATGGAGACGAGCGGAATCAGAAACCCTCCGACGCCCATGGAGCGCATGAAAGGCACCGGCATGAAAAGCAGCAGGCCGAGGCCGATCGCCACCGTTGCACCGGAGAAGATCACCGCGCGTCCCGCCGTCGCCATCGTCCTGACGATCGCCTCGTCCTTCGTGCCGCCGCGGTCGAGCTCTTCGCGGAACCGATACATGATCAGGAGCGAGTAGTCGATCGCGATCCCCAGCCCGATCAGCTGCACGAGGTTCGTGACGTAGGTCGCCATCGTCAGGTAGTGCGCGAAGACGAAAACGATCCCGAGCGTTCCCGTGATCGTCGCGGCCGCGAAGAGGAACGGGATCGTCGCCGCGAGCGAGAGCCCGAAGACGGCGAGCAGCACCGCCAGCGCGATCGGGAGTGCGATCGACTCTCCCTTCCGCAGATCCTTGCTGAAGATCGGGTCGAGGTCGTGCGCGATGGCAGGTTGGCCGGAGACGTACGCTTCGACTCCCGGCGGCGCGCGGAGACGCTTCAGGATGTCGTCCGTGTAGCCCTTCGCCTTGGCCAGGTTCAGGCGGGTGAGGATGTTGCCGTAGACCACACCTCCCGGTGCGTCCTGGAGACCGGTCGCCGTCCCAGTCGGCACGGCCCCGGCCCCTGCCCGGATGCTGCGCGTGAGCTGGAGCCGGATCCCGGCCGTCTCGTTCGAGACCTTGTAGATCACCAGGAACTCGCCGTCGCTCCGGTCGCCGAAGTGCTGCTCGAGGATGTTCCGCGCCCGCTCGGAGTCCGTCCCAGGGACGGTGAAGGTGTTCTGCAGCAAAGGGCTCAGGCGGGTGCTTGCGTAGCCTCCCGCCAAGAGGACAATGAGCCAGAAGGCGAGAACCGGCCACCGGAGACGCAGCACGAGGCGGGTCCATCGAGCCACGTATGAACCCTAGCCAGGGGGGTACCTTTACCCAATGCAGAAACGCCGACGCGAGTTCGACGACGCCGCCGAGGAGATCGAGCAGCTCTTCGCCGACCTCTGGCAGGTGTTTCCCTTCTCCAGGGGGATGCGGCGCGGCTATCGCCCGCAGGTCGACGTCTACCGGACCGAGGATCCCCCTTCGCTGACCGTGGTGGTCGAGCTGCCCGGCGTCGATCACAACGAGGTGAAGGTCGTCGCCTCGGCGCGAGCTCTCCTCATCGCGGGTGAGCGCAGACGACCCAAGGAATCCGGTCACTACCAACAGATGGAGATCGAGTACGGGCCGTTCCAGCGCCAGGTGACCCTGGCGGACGACATCGATCCCGATGGCGCGACCGCAACCTACGAAGGCGGACTACTCATCGTGCGGTTGCCGATTGCGCCGCGTCCGGAGCCGCGTCAGAGCATCTCGATCATGGTGACCTCCCGATGAGCGACACGCTCGCCGAAACCGTCGTCGAGGAGCCGCAGGACGAGCTGAAGTTCCCCGCGACGCTGCCCGTCCTCCCGCTCAAGGACACGGTCGTCTTCCCGGAGTCGGTGACGCCGCTCGCGATCGGGCAGGAACGGTCGATCCGGCTGATCGAGGATGTCGTGTCCGGAGACCGGGTGCTCGCACTGGTCACGGTCAAGGCGCCCGAGGCAGAACAGCCCGGGTGGGAGGATCTCTACTCGGTCGGCACCGCGGCGGTCATCCACAAGATGATCAAGGTTCCCGACGGGACCCTGCGCATTCTCGTCCAGGGCAGCCGCCGGATCCGCCTCGAGCAGCAGGTGCAGTCGGATCCGTACCTCGTGGGCGAATTCGGTGAGCTCCCGGACGAGCTGACCGATGCGCCGGAGGTGGAGGCACTGACGCGCAACGTCCAGAGCCTGTTCGGCCGGATCATCGGACTCGTCCCGTACCTGCCCGAGGAGCTCCAGATTGCCGCTGCGAACGTCGACGATCCGAGCGCCCTCGCCAACCTCGTCGCCTCGACCCTCCGGCTGAAGACCGAGGAGAAGCAGCGGCTGCTCGAGCTCACCGACGTAGAGGCTCGCCTGCGCGAGATCTCTGCGATTCTCAATCGTGAGCTGGAGGTCTTCGAGCTCGGGTCGAAGATCCAGTCGCAGGTGCAGGAGGAGATGGAGAAGGGCCAGCGCGAGTTCTTCCTCCGCCAGCAGCTGAAGGCGATCCAGGACGAGCTCGGCGAGGGCGACCCCGAGGCCGCCGAGATCAACGAGCTGCGCTCGAGGTTCGATTCGATGGAGCTGCCGGAGGATGTGCGAAAGGCGGTCGACCGCGAGCTCGGCCGTCTGGAGAAGCTGCCGACGGCTGCAGCCGAATACGGCGTCATCCGAACGTACCTCGATTGGATCGCCTCTCTCCCCTGGGACCAGACGACCGTCGACAACCTCGATCTCGTCAACGCGAAGCAGGTGCTCGACGAGGACCACTTCGATCTCGAGAAAGTGAAGGAACGCATCCTCGAGCATCTCGCCGTCTCCAAGCTGAGGAACGAGACGTCCGGCCCGATCCTCTGTTTCGTCGGGCCGCCGGGTGTCGGGAAGACCTCCCTCGGCCAGTCGATCGCGCGGGCACTCGGGCGGAAGTTCGCTCGCCTGTCGGTCGGTGGAGTCCGAGACGAGGCCGAGATCCGCGGACACCGGCGCACCTACATCGGCGCGATGCCCGGCACGATCATCCGTCATCTTCGCGACGCGGAGTCTATGAACCCCGTGCTCCTCATCGACGAGATCGACAAGATGGGCGCGGACTTTCGCGGCGATCCGGCGAGCGCGATGCTCGAAGTCCTCGATCCGGAGCAGAACAGGAACTTCCGCGACCACTACCTCGATCTGCCGTTCGATCTCTCGAGGACGCTCTTCATCTGCACGGCGAACACGCTCGACACGATCCCGAGCCCGCTGCTCGACCGCATGGACGTGATCCAGTTGTCGGGCTACACGGAGGACGAGAAGTTCGGCATCGCCAAGCGCTATCTCCTTCCCAAGCAGCTCGAGGCGCACGGCCTCGGCACCGGGCAGGTGGCGGTCACCGACCGGGCGCTCCGGCTGATCATCCGCGAGTACACGCGCGAGGCTGGGGTCCGCAATCTCGAACGACGCCTGGCAGACGTGCTACGCAAGGCGGCGCGGCAGATTGCTGAAGGGAAGCTGCGCGCGAAGAAGCTGCGGATCGACGAGAAGAAGGTTCGCTCGTGGCTCGGCCCACGGCGCTACGAGGGCGAGGTCCGCAAGCGGACCTCCGATCCCGGTGTCGCAACCGGACTCGCGTTCACCGCCGTCGGTGGCGACATCTTGTTCTTTGAGGCCACGGCGTATCCGGGCAAGGGCCGGCTGACGATCACCGGCCAACTCGGCGACGTCATGCAGGAGTCGGCCCAGGCGGCGCTCTCCTGGGTGCGCGCACACGCCGAGGAGCTCGGGCTCGATCCTGGCTGGTTCCGCGAACATGACATCCACCTGCATGTTCCCGCCGGTGCGGTGCCAAAGGACGGCCCCTCTGCAGGGATCACGATGGCGACGGCGATCGCGTCACTCGTGCGCAACGAGCCGGTCTCGGAAGACGTCGGCATGACCGGGGAGATCACGCTGACCGGCCAGGTCCTGCCGATCGGCGGCGTGCGTGAGAAGACGCTTGCAGCTCAGCGGGCCGGCTTGAAGCGCGTCATCCTCCCGCGCGACAACGAGCCCGATCTCGCGGACCTGCCGGCGGAAACGCGGCGAGACCTCGACTTCGTCCTCGTCGACTCGATCAACCAGGTCTTCGACGCGGCCTTCGACGGCAAGACCGCGACCACCCCGAGGCCGGCTCAGGTCCGAGACCGTCAGGCCGCCGCCAGCCTGAAAGACCTGAGCAGAAGTTCACAGGCGTCTATCGGGCCGCCCCGCGAATAGCGGCAGAGCAGCAGGTACTCCGTCTTCTCCCGGAGCACGAACGTGATCCGTTCGGTGAGCTTCTTGCCGTCGTGCTCGTAGAGCACGTCATAGCGGCGCGCCTTCTGCCCGTCCACGGCAACGGTCTGCGGATCGACCACGGTGCCCTTCTGCTGTCGCGCGACGGCGGCAGCAGCTCGATCGAGCTCTGGAACGACCTTCGCCCAGAGCTCCGGCCGAAAGCGTCGGAGCAGCGGGTAGCGAGTCACCGAGACCAGATCCGTCCCCTGGCCGACCTGCAACTCACCGCCGCGGCGCTCCACCGCCCAGCCGGTAGGCGCCCGAAAGACGAACCCTTCTCCGTTCACAGCGCGCTCCCCCGCCCCCCCGCCGCGGCCTCCGCAGCCTGCGGCGAGTAGAAGGACGACCCCGAAGGCTGCCAGTTTGCGAGGATTGGGGGTGGGTACCACTCGGCAGGCAATCCAGCGAAAGGACCGATGAAGGATGGCCAAGACGAAAGACAAGGTATTGGACCGGGCCGGCGAAGCGAGGCCCTACATCGAACGAGCGTTGAAGGACGAGGACCTGCGCCAGAACGTGCGCAAGGCTTTCGAATCGGCGCGCGAGGTCTACAACGAGCTGATCGGAGGGCGCGGTCCGATCCCGGTCGCCACCCGGGTCGCAACGGACAAGGAGATCCAGGACCGTCTCAAGGATGCGATCGACGAGCTGCGTCAGGCCGCGGATCGCGTCCAGGGGAAGAAGGACCACAGTGCTCGCAACACGACGTT
>JBKPTB010000179.1:0-6827 GCA_046735315.1 Actinomycetota bacterium | reverse complement strand
TACTGCCGGGCGGCGCCGTTCTCGCGCGCCGCCCGGCAGTTCCAGAAGGCGCGCGCGTCGGGGTCGAGCTAGAAGCGGCTGTCGGCTAGGCGGCCTCGGGCCGCGGTGGAGCGGGCGGTAGATCGGGATCCGGCTCGTCGGGCTCGGCATCTTGCTCGGTGAGCTTGGCCCAATCGTCCGACTCGAAGAATTCCCCGACGATGTCGTCGGCGTGCGAACCCGGCATCAAAGTACTCCTTTGTCGTTGTCGAGCCGCAGCGCTCTCGCGAAAATAGTCGGCCCCGAAGGCGAGGGAAAGAATCCCTCGTTTCGGGGCCGACCTTCCGGGTCGAGGAAGATTAGGCGGCGCGCTCGAGGCGCTCTTCGACTCTGGCCCGCGCCACGATGTGGTCGCGGTTGCCGAACCGAAGCTCCGCCTTCAGCGTGCGCTCTTCGTCCCACAGTTGCTCGAGGCGCTGGCTAAGACTCTTGAGCTCGGCGGCCGCGGTTGGGTCAAAACCCTGGGAAAGGATGTGCCACAGCTCGGCTCGCCGTTCGCTGGTTTCCTCGATCTCCTGATGAATTTCGTTCACGGTCATAGTTGGGAAAACGCGGTCCGCCCATCCCTCATTCCCGAGGGCCGAGAAAGAAAAAGGCCAGGACGAGGGCCCCCAGAACAGCAGCCCCCACGGCGATCACGTTGAGGGTGGTGGTCACGGATGCTCAGTAAGTCGGTTGGAGCGGCCGCTGCTTCGCGACCAGGCGAACCGTGAGTAGCCCGAACGCGAAGCCCCCGATGTGCGCGAAGACCGCGACCCCGCCGGTCTGGTCGGGATGGGTGAGCCCGAAGCCTCCCTGCCACAGCTGGAGCACAATCCAGATCCCGAGGAACCAGATCGCGGGAATCTCACGGAAGAAGATCAGCCCGAAGAAGATCAAGGTCAGAACCCGGGCCCGGGGTAGCAGCACGAAATACGCCCCGAGCACACCCGCGATGGCGCCGCTCGCGCCGATGTTCGGGATGCTCGCATCACGCACGGTGCCGAAAGTCAGCGTCACGAAGGTCTGCAGTGCCGTGGCGGCGACCCCGGCGGCGAGGTACCAGAACACGAACCGAACCCTGCCCAGGGCATCCTCGACGTTGTTGCCGAAGATCCAGAGGAACAGCATGTTGCCGAGGATGTGCTCCCAGCTGCCGTGCAGGAACATTGAGGTGAATGTCCCCTCCCACCACGGCAGGTGGTGCGTGAAGACGCTGCTGCCGATCTGGATTGCCTCGCACGGCCCCTGGACCGAGCATGGGTAGTAGCCGTCCTTGACGACGTGATAGTCGACGCCCGGTGCGCTGAGCTCCCAGAACCAGGCGATGGCGTTGACGGCGATGATCCCGACCGTGATGACAGGAAAGGTCCGCGTCGGGACGTTGTCACGAAGGGGAATCACCGCGTGTTCTTATCGGATCACGAGGGCCAGCAGCGCCTTCTGCGCGTGCAGCCGGTTTTCCGCCTGGTCCCAGACGGCCGATTGCGGACCGTAGAGGACGTTCTCGGTGATCTCCTCGCCGTAGTGGGCCGGCAGGCAATGCAGAACGATCGCCTCCGAGCCGGCGTGCGCGAGGAGCTGCTCGTCGATCCCGTAGCCGGCGAGGTCCTTCAGGCGCTGCTCGCGTTCGGCGTCCTGCCCCATGGACGTCCAGACATCCGTGTAGAGGACGTCAGCGCCCTCGACGGCGGCGACGGGATCGTCGACAAGCTCGACTGAGTGCTCCTCGGCGCGGGCGATTGCGATCGGCTCGTCGGCGGGGCGGTAGTTCGAAGGCGTCGCAGCGACGAAGTCCATTCCGAGCTTCGCGCACGCGACCATCAGGGACGCGCAGACGTTGTTGCCGTCGCCGAGGTAGACGACCTTGACGCCTTCGAATCCTCCGAAGCGCTCGCGGATCGTCATCACGTCTGCGAGCGCCTGGCACGGATGCGAGCTGTCGGTGAGGCCGTTGATCACCGGAACGGACGCATGGGCCGCCAGCTCCTCGACGTCAGACTGCGCGAACGTGCGGATCATGATCGCGTCGAGGTAACGCGAGAGGACGACCGCCGTGTCCTTGATCGTCTCGCCCCGGCCGAGCTGCAGATCCCCCGCGGAGAGGTAGAGCGCAGCTCCCCCGAGCTGGAACATCCCAACCTCGAACGAAACCCGCGTCCGCGTCGAGGGCTTCTGGAAGATCATGCCGAGCGTCCGGCCGGGGAGGAGGTGGTGATCCTCCCGGGTCCGCTGCAGCCGCTTCAGCTCGTCGGCGAGGTCGAGGACCTCCAGCAGATCCTCGCGGTCCCAGTCCGCGACGCGTGTGAACGAGCGGCCCTTCAGCCTGTCGGCGACTGCCACCATCGGAAGGCCGCAAGCCTACTGGCCATACATCGGCAAGATCGCGCTGGTGCTTCGTAGACTGCGGCGCACGGAGTGTGACCTCCTCATCCGGGCCGGCACGATCTACGACGGGCGAGGCGGATCGCCGATCTCCGGCGACGTGGCGATCACCGGCGACCGGATCGTCGCGGTTGGCCGCTTGCAGGGTTGGCGGGCTGCCGACGAGATCGACGCGCGCGACCAGGCCGTCTCACCCGGCTTCGTGAACATGCTCAGCTGGGCAAACGAGTCGTTGCTCGAGGACGGTCGCGCTCAGAGCGACCTCCGCCAGGGGGTCACGCTCGAGATTCTCGGCGAGGGGACATCGATGGGTCCGCTCACGGAGGCGATGAAGGAGGAGTTCGCCGCGCAATCACTGTTCGGCCTCCGCGCCGAGTGGACGACGCTCGGCGAGTTCCTGGACTACGCGGTGGAACACGGTGTAGCTCCGAACGTTGCTTCATTCGTGGGCGCTGAAACGGTGCGCGTGCACGAGCTGGGCTCCGAGGACCGACCGCCGGACGAGAAGGAGCTGGAACGGATGCAGGCGCTCGTACGTCAGGCAATGGAGGAGGGGGCAGTCGGCGTCTCGTCCGCCCTCGTCTATGCGCCTGGCTTCTACGCCGAGACCTCGGAGCTCGTGGCGCTGGCGCGCGTCGCGGCTGCGTACGGCGGGATGTACGTCTCCCACCTCCGCAGCGAGGGAAACCGGCTGCTCGAGGGGCTGGAGGAGTTGCTGACCATCGCCCGTGAGGCCGAGGTCCGCTCGGAGATCTACCACCTCAAGGCGGCAGGCAGATCCAATTGGGGCAAGCTCGAGCGCGCCATCGAGCGCGTCGAAGACGCGCGCCGCGACGGGTTGTCCGTCACGGCGGACATGTACACGTACATCGCCGGCGCGACAGGTCTGAACGGGGCCATGCCGCCGTGGGTTCAGGAGTGCGGCTTCGAGGCGTGGCGAGCGAGGCTTTCGAATCCTGATGTGCGGGTCCGCGTCGAGCAGGAGATGACGACCGACACCGACGAGTGGGAGAACATGTTCCTCCTCGCGGGACCCGAGAACATGCGGCTGCTGGCCTTTCGCAACGACCGCCTTCGGCCCCTCACGGGGCTGACACTCGCGGAGGTGGCGGCACAACGTGGAACGTCTCCCGCACGAACTGCGATGGATCTCGTGGTCGAGGACGGGAGCCGAGTGTCGACGGCCTACTTCACCATGTCGGAGGAGAACCTCCGACGGGAGCTGCAGTTGCCGTGGGTGAGCTTCTGCTCCGACTCGGCTGCTCCGACTGCGGACGGCGTCTTCCGGACCTGGAGCACCCATCCGCGGGCCTACGGCAGCTTCGCTCGGCTGCTCGGCAAGTACGTCAGGGAGGAGAAGGTGCTTTCGCTCGAGGATGCGGTCCACCGTCTCACGGAGTTGCCGGCTCGGAACCTCGGCCTCGCCGACCGCGGTCTCGTCGAGCACGGCTTCTACGCCGACCTCGTCGTCTTCGACCCGGACGGGATCCAGGATCACGCTACCTTCGACGATCCGCACCGGTATGCCTCGGGCGTCAGCGAGGTCGTCGTGAACGGAACGCTCGCGTTGCGCGGCGGAGAGCCGACGGGCGAGCTGCCCGGACGCGTCGTTCGCGGCCCGGGCTCGGCGGCGCGTTAGGACGTCTGCGCGAAGATCTGCGCGGCCGCGCGGTGGAAGCCGTCTGGGAGCCCGGCTGCCGAGAATGTTGCGGCGATCTCCTCCATCTCACCGACCCAGCGCCACCCCTTTGCCGCCGCCGAGCGTTGTGCTCGAGAAAGGGATTCCTGAAGATCCGGAAGAGAGAGTCGCCACTCCTCGGTCAGAGCGGCATCTACGCTTTCCGCTTCCGCAACGGCATGGATGGCGAGCAGGAGCGCTGCAGTTCCTTTGGTCCAGGCTGCGTAGGTCATCTTGACGGCCGAGGCCTCGCCGACGTTCTTCGAGACGACGCGTGCGTCGACCGCGCTCCCTTCGAACAGCTCCGCGATCGTCGAGGCTTGTGCTCCCGAGAGATAGAGGCGCGTCGTCCCGGATTCACGAGGCGGCGGTCCGATGATCCCACCGTCGACGAAGCTGCCGTCGTCGCGCTCGGCCGCGATCGCGCGCGCCGTTGCGGGCGCGATCGCGTTGGCGTCCACGAACAGGGCCGTCGAGCCGAGCGTCGCCCGGGCTACCTCCCTCGCCGCGTGCGGCGGACACACGGAGAAGATCACGTCGCTGCGGCTCACGAGCGTTTCCACGTCGTGGACGTCGTCGAGGCCCGCTGCCCGGGCGCGTTGCGAAGTCGCCTCACTCCGATCGGAGGAGGCCCAGAGCACCTCGTGATCGCGATCACGAAGCACCCGCCCGATCGCCGCGCCCATCTCGCCCGGATGCAGCAGGCCGATCGTCGCCATGCGAGCGACTATCCCACGCGTGCCCGGATGCGCGTGCCGGCGTGCCCCGCGAGCGCCGAGCCGAGGGCGTCGAAATTCGTGATCAGCGTCTCGCCGCCGAATGCGAGTGCCGACTCCACCTTCGGCCGCATCGATCCCTCTGGCAGCTGCGGAAGTAAGGACTCGGCATCGCTGGCTGACAGCTCGAGCAGTTCTTCCTGGCCGGGCTCGCCGAAGTTGCGGTAGACGGCGGCCACCTCGGTGAGGATCAAGAGACGATCGGCTTCGAGCCCCCGCGCGAGCAGAGCCGAGGCGCGGTCCTTGTCGATGACGGCGTCGACGCCGGCGAGGCGTCCGCCGCGTCTCACCACCGGGATGCCTCCGCCGCCGCAGGCAATGGCCACGACACCTGTCTCGGCCAGCCGGCGGATCACCTCGAGCTCGACGATCTCGAGCGGCTCTGGTGACGGAACGACTCGGCGATACCCTCGGTTGGCGTCCGAGACGAGCAGCCAGCCCCGTTCACGTTCGAGCGCCTGTGCTTGCTTGGCGGCGTAGAACGGGCCGATCGGCTTCGTCGGCCGATCGAACGCGGGATCGTCCGCGGCAACGCGAACATGCGTGAGGATGCACGCCGGCTCCTTGCCGTTCAGGACAGGACGCAGCTCTGCTGCCATGAGGGCGCCGATCTCGGCCTGGGTCTGCGCGACCGCAAGCCAGAGCGGTAGCGGCGGCGCCTCGTCGGCCGCACGCTCCTGCCGGAGCAGCTCGTTGCCCACCTGGGGTCCGTTGCCGTGCGTGATCACGAGGCCCGGTTCCGAGAGCAGCGGTTGCAGCGCTGCGACGGCGCGGCGGAGATTCGTCAGCTGTTCGGCTGCGGTGCCTCGCTCGCCCGGCCGCATCAACGCGTTGCCGCCGAGGGCGACGACCGTTCTCACACCAGTGCTGTTTGCAGCAGCCCTTTTTCTACGAGGACGTCGGCGAGCGTCGGCTCGCCCACCTCCTGCAACTTGTAGGTGACCCGCAGCGCCGGCTTGTCCAGGTCGATCAGGCGCCGGAGATCGACGGGGGTCCCGATCAAGACGAGGTCGACGTCGCAGCGGCGAATCGTCTCGCGGAGATCCTCCATCTGCTGACGCCCGTAGCCCATCGCGGGCAGGAGCCTGCCCACGTTCGGATAGTCCTCGAACGTCTTGGCGATGGAGCCGACCGCACAGGCGCGAGGATCGACGAGCTCGGCAGCGCCGTACTGCTTCGCGGCGAGGACGGCCGCACCGTAGGTCATTTCGCCGTGGGTCAGCGTTGGGCCGTCCTCGACAGCGAGGACACGCTTGCCCCTGATTTCGTCCGGGTCCCCCTCGACGTGGAAGGGCGACGCCGCCAGCACGACGGTGGCGCTCGCGTTGTTCTCGTGAATGGAGTCGAGGACCGCGTCGATGCCCTCCTGCGTCGCGCTGTCGATCTTGTTCACGACGCAGACGTCGGCCATCCGGAGGTTCGTCTCGCCCGGGTGGTAGCGAAGCTCGTGGCCGGGGCGATGCGGATCGACGACGACGACGTGCAGATCAGGTTCGATGAACGGCGTGTCGTTGTTGCCGCCGTCCCAGAGGATCACGTCGGCCTCCTCCTCGGCCGCCCGGAGGATGCGCTCGTAGTCGATCCCGGCGAACACGAGGTTTCCTTCGGCGAGATGAGGCTCGTACTCCTCGCGCTCCTCGATCGTCGCATCGGCAGCATCGAGATCCTCGTAATGCTCGAAACGTTGCACCGCCTGCTTCGCGAGATCCCCGTAGGGCATGGGATGTCGCAGAACGGCGACGCGCTTGCCGGCCTGCCGGAAAAGGGCGGCGACGTGACGGGTGGTCTGGCTCTTCCCCGAGCCGGTACGGACAGCGCAGATCGCCACCGAGGGCTTCGGCGTGGCGAGCATCGTGTGGCGCGGCGAGATCAAGTGGTATGACGCACCGGCAGCCAGCGCGCGGGAACCGATGTGCATGACGTGCTCGTGCGTGACGTCGGAGTACGCGAACACGACCGAATCGATCTCG
>JBKPTB010000178.1:0-14427 GCA_046735315.1 Actinomycetota bacterium | reverse complement strand
CGCCGATCGAGCCGGGGAAGATCGTCGCGATCGGGCTCAACTACCTCGACCACATTCGCGAGTCGAAGCTGTCGCAACCGGAGCAGCCGCTCGTCTTCGCGAAGTTCCCGTCGAGTGTCACCGGGCCGAACGACCCGATCGTCGTCGACATCGAGCTGACGACGCAGGTCGACTGGGAGGTCGAGCTCGGCGTGATCGTCGGACGCCGGATGCGGAATGTCGGGGTTGGCGCGGCGCTCGAGCATGTGTTCGGCTATACGGTCGGCAACGACGTCTCTGCGCGCGACGTGCAGTTCTCAGAAAGTCAGTGGACGCGTGGCAAGAGCTTCGACACGTTCTGCCCGATCGGACCTGTCGTCGTCACACCCGACGAGATCCCGGATCCTCAGGCGCTCGCGCTCCGGACGCGGGTCAATGGCGAGGTGATGCAGGACTCCTCGACTGCGGAGATGCTCTTCGGCGTCGCCGAGCTGCTCGCGTTCTGTTCGCGCAACTTCACGCTCGAGCCGGGCGACCTGCTGCTGACCGGCACGCCGTGGGGCTGCGGTTACTTCATGGATCCGCGCCGCGCCCTCGAGATTGGCGACGTCGTGGAATGCGAGGTCGAGCGCATCGGGGTGCTGCGCAACGCCGTCACGGGTGTTGCCTAGCGGACGATCCGAGGGTCGGTGAAGATGTCGAGGGCGTCCCGGCTCGTCGTCGAGAACTCGGAGACGATCGCGCCCTCGTCGCCCGCCTGGAACGAGTGCAGCGTGTTCGGTGGGATCGTGTACTGCTCGCCCGGCCCCAGCACGATGTCGCCCGCGCCTTCGACGTGCAGGTGCACGGCACCGCGGCGGACGCGGAACGTCTCTTCCTTGCCCGGGCCGCCGTCGACCGGCGGGTGTCGGTGCTCGGGGCAACGCTGGTGCGGGAACAGCACGAGCTCCTTCGCGCACACGCGATCGGTGTTCACGTAGACGACGATCTGCAATCCGACTTCGTCGAGCCGCCCCAGACCGAAGTCCGCGATCTCGATCGTCTCACGCTCCCGCGGCGTCAGCACGACGCCGGCCTCGGCGAGCATGGCCGCCGCCCGCTCGCGCGCCTCGGCATCAGTCACGGCGTGCCCGGAGTGCCGCTCGTCGCCGACTGGTCCTCCTTCACGACTCGCTTGCCACACACGCCCGTGATACTAGGCTGCCCACCAACCAGTGGAGCCTCAAATGTCTCAGGAGGATGCGACATGAAGACCTCGCTCGGAATCTGGGCGTTCGGTTCGATGGCTACGAGGTTCGTCCCGGCCGGCTACAAGCCCGAGCTTGCGAACGAGTCGACCGTTGAGCGCGTTCGTCGCGCCGTCGAGGGTCTCGGGGACCTGATCGACGGCTACGAGTTTCACTATCCGCAGGAGCTGTCGGAGGAGAACCTTGATGAGGTCCGCGACGCACTGGACGGACACGACGTCTACTGCCTCGCGACCGGCCTGCATCTCGACCCCCGCTTCGGCCGTGGCGGCCTCATCTCGCCCGACGAAGCGACGCGGGCGGAGGCACAGCGGCGGACGCTTGCGGCGATCGACTTCGCCGGTGAGCTCGGCGCCCACTTCATCATCTGGCCCGGGATCGAGGGCTACAACTACCCGTTTCAGACGCCCTACCGCGAGAGCTGGGCCTGGTTCGTCGAGGGAATCGGCCAGGCGGCAGAGCGCTGCCGAGAGCGTGGGATCCTGCTCTTCCTCGAGCACAAGAACTCGGAGCCGGCGATGAAGATCCTCATGCGCAATGTCGGTATGACGCTGCACGTGATCCACAAGCTCCGCGCCCAGGGCCTCGACAACGTCAAGGTCAACATGGACTGGCAGCACCTGTTGATGAACGGCGAGAACCTCGCGGAGTACGCGGCCATGCTCGCGGCGGAGGGTGTGCTCGGCCATCAGCACGCGAACTCCGGCTGGGGGACCTTCGACGACGACAACATGGTCGGAGCGCTCGCGTTCATGGAGACGCTCGAGCTCGCGGTCGAGCTCCGCCGTGCCGGCTACGGCGACAAGGGCGAACGGCTCGGCTTCGATCTGTACCCATACACGGAGGATGCAGTGGCGGCGGCACGGCGCAGCGTGCTGCAGTGGCGCTTCATCGACTCCGCCGCCTCCCGGATCGACGACGCTGCGCTGCGGGCGGCACAGACGCAAAAGGACGCCGTCGCCGCGTACGAGCTCGTCTACGCGGCACTCGGCGGGTGACGCAGCTCGTCGGTCTCGACGTCGGCACGACGGGCGTCAAAGCGCTCGCGCTTTCTCCGGAAGGAGAGGTGGTCGCTCAGGCCGAGGAGAGCTACGAGCTCTCGACACCGCATCCCGGGTGGGCCGAGCAGGACCCGGAAGACTGGTGGCGGGCAGCCCAGCGAGCGTTGGCCGCGCTCGGGGGTCAACCGACCGCGATCGGTCTCTCCGGTCAGATGCACGGTCTTGTCGTTCTCGACGAACGAGATCGCGTGCTTCGGCCGGCAATCCTGTGGAACGACCAGCGGACGGAGGCGGAGTGCGCCGAGATCGAGGAGCGGGTCGGGCTCACACGGCTGGTCCAGCTGACCGGGAACCGTGCGCTTACAGGCTTCACGGCGCCGAAGCTGCTCTGGCTGCGCCGTCACGAGCCGACGACGTACGCCCAGATCGCGCACGTGTTGCTGCCGAAGGACTACGTCCGGCTGCGTCTCACGGGCGGCGTGCACGCTATCGACGTCGCGGACGCGTCGGGCACCCTGCTCTTCGATGTCGCGGAGCGGCGCTGGAGCCAGGAGATGCTCGCTGCACTCGAGCTCGACCCGGCCTGGCTGCCGCGGTCGTTGGAGTCGCCGGAGGTCTCGGGCGAGACGGCCGCGGGCATTCCGGTCGCTGCGGGTGCCGGGGATCAGGCGGCCGCGGCACTCGGCGTCGGCGTCGACCGGCCGGGACCGGTCTCGGTGGTGCTCGGTACGTCAGGCGTCGTGTTCGCGGCACTGCCGGCTTTCGCCGCCGATCCGCAGGGGCGCGTGCACGCGTTCTGCCACGCCGTTCCGGGCGCCTGGCACGCGATGGGAGTCATGCTGTCCGCCGCCGGGTCGCTGCGCTGGTTGCGTGACACGCTCGGGACCGGAAGCGGGTATGACGAGTTGACTGCCGAGGCCCAGGAGTGGCCGCCCGCCACCGAGGGGCTGACCTTCCTTCCCTACCTGACCGGCGAGCGGACGCCTCACGCGGATCCGCATGCTCGGGCCGCTTTCGCCGGGCTCACGCTCCGCCACGATCGCGGCGCGCTCGTCCGCGCGGTCCTGGAGGGTGTCGCCTACGGGCTGCGCGACTCGCTCGAACTGCTGCGCGAGCTCGGTGTCGACCCGCGTGCCGGCCACGTCTCCGGCGGCGGAGCTCGCAGCGAGCTCTGGGTTCGCATCCTCGCCTCGGTACTCGGCCTGCCGATCCAGCGCACGGCGACCGACGAGGGCTCCGCCTACGGAGCGGCGCTACTCGGCGGTGTGGCCGCCGGAGTCTTTCGCGATGTCCACGAGGCCGTCGCCACCTGCGTCCGGCTGCTCGACCCGGTCGAGCCGGACCCTGAGTGGGGTGCCGCGTATGAGCGCGGTTACCACCGCTTCCGATTGCTCTATCCGGCCCTTCGACCCTTGGAGGACGCATGACGACGCTAAACGGAAAGGTTGCCCTCGTCACCGGGGCAAGCCGCGGCATCGGGGCCGCGGTCGCACGACGGCTCGCGGCGGAGGGTGTCAAGCTGGGACTTGCGTCGCGCAGCGGCGACGACCTCGGCATTGCGGGCGCGGTCGCCCAGCCCTGCGACGTCCGCGATGCCGCTCAGGTGGAGGAGATCGTGTCCGCCACCGTGAACGCCTTCGGCCGACTGGACATCCTGGTCCCGAACGCCGGCGTCGGTGCGTACGGTCCCTTCCTCGAGCTCGCGCCCGACTTCCTCGAGGAGATGATCGACGTCAACGTGAAAGGGACGCTGTACGCCGTGCGCGCCGCTCTGCCGCATCTGCTCGAGAGCGGCGAGGCAGACATCATCACGCTCGCGTCCGAAGCCGGCCGCCGCGGCATTGCGCTCGAGGCGGTCTATTGCTCCTCGAAGTTCGCCCAGGTCGGCTTCACGCGCGCGCTCGACCACGAATTGCGCGAGCGCGGCATCCGGTGCACGAATGTCTGTCCGGGCGGTGTCGCGACCGACTTCGCGCTCGAACCGGGACGAGGGCGGACACAGGAGGCGCTCGCCGGGATGATGAGCGCGGACGACGTCGCGGACGTCGTCCTCTTCGTGCTCACGAGGCCGCGCAACCATCGCATCCTCGAGACCGCGTTCCGCCCGATGACGGAGGCGTCATGGGGGTAGACGCAGCAGTCAAGTGGGGGATCCTCTCGACCGCCCACATCAATCGGAAGGTCATTCCGGGCGCCCATACCTCGGAGAGCGTCGAGCTCATAGCCGTGGCGAGCCGCGATCTGCGACGGGCGGAGAAGTACGCGCGAAGGTGGGAGATCGAGCGCGCGTACGGCTCCTACGAGGCGCTGCTCGAGGACGCCGATGTCGAGGCCGTGTACATCTCGCTGCCGAACACGCTGCACTGCGAGTGGTCGATCCGCGCTCTCGAGGCGGGAAAGCACGTGCTCTGTGAGAAGCCGATGAGCAGGCACGTCGGCGACGTCGAGTCGGCATTCGATGCGGCAGCGAAGGCGCAGCGAATCTTGATGGAGGCCTTCATGTACCTCCACAACCCTCAGACCAAACGACTCCGTGAGCTCGTTGACGAGGGCGCGATCGGGGACGTGCGGCTCGTTCGCTCCTGCTTCAGCTATTCGCTGTACGACGCGGACAACATCCGCCTGCGGACGGAGGTGGAAGGCGGCAGTCTCATGGATGTCGGCTGCTATTGCGTAAGCGGATCCCGTCTGCTCGCCGGTGAGCCCGAGACGGTGTACGGGCAGCAGTTCGTGGGCCCGAGCGGCACCGACTGGGTCTTCACAGGCACGATGCGGTTCCCGGGCGACGTCTTCGCCCAGTTCGACTGCGGCACGGCGCTTCCGGAGCGTGACGAGCTCGAGGCGATCGGGAGCGAAGGGTCGCTCTTCCTCGACGATCCATGGCATTGCGTCGAGCCCGTGATCGAGCTTCGCCGCGAGGCTGGGATCGAGCGGATCGAGGTCGAGCGCGCCGACTCGTATCGGCTCGAGCTCGAGAACCTCAGCGACGCTATCCGGGGGGCTGCCGATCCTCTCCTGGGGCGCGAGGACGCCGTCGGTCAGGTGCGCGCCATCGATGCGCTCTACCGCTCGGCGGTAAGCGGCACGGCGGCTTCCTTGTAGCGCATCAGTTCGTCAGTGCGAATGGGCGCCCGTCGGCAGAGCCTCGGGAACTCGATAGCGTCGAAGTGCGCTGAGCGTGATGAGACAGAGCGCTGCGAGACCGAAGTACGGGACCGCGTCGGTCGTCGCCGATGCCAACGCACCGCCGACGGCCGAGCCGCCGGCCTGTCCCGGCGCCCACGCGATGTTGACGAGCGCGAACGCGTAGCCGTAGTCGAGCCCTCTCGACTCCGCGGCGTCCGTGACCATGCTCATCGCCGGCGTCCAGAAGCTGCCGAAAGCGAAGCCGCCTGCGACGACGAGCAGTGCCAGCAGCCACGGGTTCGTCGGCCAGGGCAGCAGGATCGCCACGACGGCGGAACTTGCCAGTGCAGCCCTCAGCGGGAGCATGCGGCCGTGGCGGTCGGAGAGTCGGCCCAGCACGGGAGCCCAGCCGGCCTCGAGCGCTGCTGAGACGAGGTACGTGGCGCCGACGGCTGCGGCTCCCCAGCCGAGGGCCGAGAGCCGGAGCGGAGCGAGGACCGAGAGTGTTCCGAAGAGGAGAGCGGGAATGAGACAAAGCCACACGCCCACCTGAATCCGCCGGTCGCGAAAGAGCGCCTCGAAGAGCTCCCGGATCGGCTGTGGCCGCTCGGGCGCGGCTGCCGGCGTCCCCGCAGCGGCTACCGCGAGGAGGACGGCGAGTGCGGCCACGGTCCCGAAGGCCGGGCCGGTGCCGGTGAACGCCGCGACCGCGCCGAGGACGGGCCCGAAGAGCGCGCCTGCGATCGCGGCTCCGAAGGCCGACCCGATCAGACGCCCCCGGCTGCCGGCGGGCGCGGCTGCGACGAGCCAGGCCAGGCCGCCGGTCCAGGAGAACGCGCTGGAGACGCCCTGTAAGAACCGCGCCAGGTCCAGCGCCCAGACGGAGTCGGCCAGACCGAAGGCGACGGTCGTCAGCGCGAGGAGCGACAGTCCGGTGAGGACCGTCGGCTTGACACCGAAGCGGGCTGCAGCGATCCCACTCGGGACTCCTGCGAGCAGGGCGCCGGCTGGGTACATCGACTGCAGCACGCCTGCTCCCGCCTTGCCGAGGCCGAGCTCGTGGACGTAGTGCGGCAAGAGCGGCGTGAGCGCCGCGAAGAACATGGTGTCGACGAGGACGATCGCCCCGACGAGGAGAAGTAGCCGACGCACGTCGTCAGTCGCGCCAGCTCGGCGGCCGTCGTTCCAGGAACGCGCGCAGGCCTTCCTGTCCCTCTTCACCGGCTCTGAGTCGTGCTGCGATCTGCGCGGTCTCCTCGCCGTGGGGTCGCTCGTGGATCAGCTGCTTCGCCTCGCGCACGGCCTGCGGTCCCGAGGTGAGCATCTCCCCGAGCACGCGGTCGACAGCGGCGTCCAGCTCCGTTGCGACCTCCTCGACGAGACCGATGCGGAGCGCGGTCTCCGCGTCGAAACGCTCGCCGGTCAAGAAATAGCGGCGCGCGTGCGCGCCGATCTTCGGCAAGACGAACGGCGAGATGACGGCGGGAATGATCCCGAGCTTCACCTCCGAGAAGCCGAAGGTCGCATCTGGCGCGGCGATCGCCACGTCTGCGCAAGCGACCAGACCGGAGCCTCCGCCCAGGGCAAAACCGTGCACCCGGGCGATCACAGGGGCGGGGCAGCGGTCGACGGCCTCGCACATCCGGTAGAGCCGCATCGCGTCCGCGACGTTCTCGTCGAACGAGAGGTCGATGGCCGAGCGCTGCCATTCGATGTCCGCGCCGGCGCAGAAGCTCGCTCCTTCGCCGGCGAGCACGACAGCACGGGCGTCGCCGACGTCGGCAAAGGCTTCGGTGACCTCGGCGATCAGCTCGGCGTCGAAGGCGTTGCGCCGTTCCGGCCGTGCCAGCGTCACGCGTAGCACGTGTCCGTCTCGTTGGGTGCGCAGCCCGCCCACGGATCCAGCTTAAAGTTGGTTGTATGCTCAAAGGCGCAGTGGCTGCTGCGGTGACGCCGTTGCGGGATGGAGGCGAGGCGCTCGGCGAGGCCGCGTTCGGTCCCTACGTCGACTTCCTCGTAGAGGGAGGCGTCGACGGTCTGCTGGCCCTCGGCACGACCGGCGAAGGGTTCCTGCTTCCGGTCGAGCAACGGATGCGGGCCGCGCAGCTCTTCGTCGAGGCGGCGGGCGGGCGGATCCTCGTCGCCGTGCATTGTGGAGCGCAATCGACCTGGGACACGGTGGAGCTCGCGGCGCACGCGGCCGATCTGGGCGCTGACGGGATTGTTGTGATGGCGCCGCCGTATTTTCCCCTCGACGTAGACGAGCTCCTTGCCCACTTCACCGCGGCCGCGCGGGCGTGCGCACCAACACCCTTCTACGTGTACGAGTTCGCAGCTCGAAGCGGATATGCCGTTCCCCTCGTGGTGCTCCAGCGCCTGCGAGAGGCCGCGCCCAACCTTCGCGGGCTCAAGGTGTCCGACACGCCCTGGTCGGCGTTCGTCCCGTACCTGATCGAGGGCCTCGACATCTTCGTCGGGCCCGAGTCGCTTCTCCCTCGAGGGCTTGCCGCAGGCGCGGCCGGAGCGGTCTCGGCACTCGCGTCGGTGTTTCCGGAGCTCGTCGTTTCGGCGGTCAAGGAGCCGGGAAGCGTTGACCTCGGCGCCGTGCGGGCAGCCCTCGAGCGCTTCCCGTTTCAGGCGGCGGCGAAGGTCGTCCTCGGTGCTCGGGGTGTCCCGATCGGTGCCGACGTCCGCAGACCGCTGCGAACGCTGACCAGCGAGGAGCGGGGAGACCTCGAGGCATGGCTCGAATCGTCATCGCCGGCGCCGGCTCGGTAGGCGCCTGCATCGCGTACCACCTCGCGCTGCTGGGCGCGCGAGACGTCGTCCTCGCAGATCGCGCGGAGATCGCGTCCGGGTCGACGGGCAAGGCGATGGGCGGCGTCCGTCAGCAGTTCTCGACCGCTGCGGAAGTGCAGCTGGCTCGCGAGTCGATCGGGTTCTTCGAGGAGCTCGGCTCGTCGTGGTTCCAGCAGGTGGGCTACCTCTTCGTGGCGACCACGCCGGAAGGTCTGGATGCGCTCGAGAGTCGGCGCGAGCTTCAGGCCGAGCTCGGTGTGCCGGTGGAGCGAGTCGACCCGAGGTTCGTTGCCGGACTCACCGTCGACGACGTGCTCGGCTCCGTGTTCTGTGCGACGGACGGCGTCGCCGATCCACCGATGGTCACACGTGAGGTCGTTCGGCGATCGATCGAGCTCGGCGTCGCGGTTCGGGAGCACACCGACGCACGCGAGCTCGAATGCGACGTTCTCGTGGTCGCAGCCGGCGCGCATTCCGGCGACTTCGGCGTCGAGCTCCCCGTTCGTCCGCTCGCGCGGCAGCTGCTCGAGACGGAACCGATTCGCGATCTTCCGAACGCGCTCCCGATGGTGATCGAGGAGGAGAGCGGTTTCCATTTTCGCCGCCGGGATGACTGTCTGCGCATCGCGATGCCCGACGCGGAACTGCGCTGGGGCTTCGAGGAGAGCGTGGACGAGTCGGTCTTCGCGGACCGACTCGTGCGGCTCGCGCATCGCTATCCGTCTGCGGCAGGTGTCGGCATCGCGCGGGCCTGGGCCGGCCTCTACGACATGACGCCGGACGCCCATCCGATCATCGGTCCGGTGGCGGAGGGCCTCTATGCGGCGTGCGGATTCTCCGGGCACGGATTCATGCAGTCGCCGGCGGTCGGCCGCGCGGTCGCCGAGGAGCTGTTGCACGGAGAGTCGACTCTCGACCTCGGTCCGTACCGGCTCGAGCGCTTCGACCACGACGCGGCGTTCCCCGAGACGCTCGTTCTCTAGTCGAGGACGTCGAACTCCTCCGCGATCTCCGGGTCCTTGCCGGTGAGCGCTCGCAGCGGCTCGAGGTCGGGCAACTCACCGCCGTAGGAGACGAGACCGAACCGCTCCTGAGGTTCGTTGGCGATCCAGAGGCTCTCGGGCGGCGACTCCGGCAGGTTCTCGCGGATCTCGTCGAGCGACGTCTTCGAGTCAGCGAGGTTCCAGACGAGGATTCGGACGACGCTCACTCGGGACGCGGCAGCTTGGCGATCAGCGCCTTGACGCGGCGAAGCACGTCTGCCTCTTTGTGCCCGAAATCGTCAAGGTACGAGTGCAGGGCGGCGTGCAGAAGCCGCAGGTCGTCGTCCGACAGTTCGATCGTTTGCATCCTTCCTCCTATCCCCATGCGGGTGGCTCGTAGCAGCCCTCGAGCGGCGCGCCGACGGTGACGAACTCAAGGCCTTCTGCGCCGGATACCGGAACACGTGTCGCCGCCGCGTCGGCACGCACGAAGCGGCCGGGGCCCAGCTCCACCTCTTCGCCGTCGATCCGCATCGTGCCTGATCCTTTCACGACGAAGTAGACCTCCCCGTGGTTCGTCTCACTGTGATCGTGCTCCCGGTCGACCTGATTCGGCGGGAAGACGAAGTAGTTCAGGCCGAAGGCACTCGGCGTCGAGCTCACCGACGTCCACGAGGTCGTAGCTCCGCACTAGTCCTCCTTCTCTCGACTGTCCAGTCGCTTCAGGAACGCCTGCCGCATCCTTTCCCCGTCGGCGAGAACCTGGCGATACCGAGGCCGACGCGGCTCGAGCTTGACGATCTTGACGTCGCGCGGAGGCTCGCCGTAGGAGTGGTGATACGCCTCGGACTCGCCGAGCTCTCGCAGGCGCTGCTTCGGCTTCCGGCTGAACAGCCGCATCACATTCGGAAGACGCCGAACGTCGTCTCGGGGATAGGCGCGTTGAGGGCCGCAGAAATGCCGAGGGCGAGCACGCGCCGCGTGTCGAGAGGGTCGATGATGCCGTCGTCCCAGAGGCGGGCCGTCGAGTAGTAGGGGCTGCCCTCCCGCTCGTACTTGGCGCGGATCTCGTCGGGATCCGCATCGCCGACCATGGTCAGAACCGTTGCCGCCTGGTCGCCGCCCATCACGGAGATTCGCGAGTTCGGCCACATCCAGAGCTGGCGCGGCTCGTAGGCCCGACCGCACATCGCATAGTTTCCCGCGCCGAACGACCCGCCGACGATCACCGTGAACTTCGGAACGCGCGCGTTCGCCACGGCCATCACGAGCTTCGCTCCGTCGCGAGCGATGCCGCCGGCCTCGTACTCCTGCCCGACCATGAAGCCCGTGATGTTCTGAAGGAAGACGAGTGGCACGCGGCGCTTCGTCGCGAGCTCGATGAAGTGGGCCCCTTTCTGCGACGACTCGGCGAAGAGCACGCCGTTGTTGGCCAGGATCCCGACCGGGTAACCCTCGATGCGCGCGAAGCCGGTGACGAGCGTCTCGCCGTAGAGCGCCTTGAACTCGTCGAAACGGGAACCGTCGACGATGCGGGCGATCAGCTCGCGTGCATCGGCCTGGTGTCGAAAGTCCTCGGGGATCAGTCCGTACAGCTCTGCTGGATCGGCGGCCGGCGGCTCGGGTTCAGCCGGCTCCCAGGGCGGCTCGGGCTTGCGAGCGTGCAGGTTCCTCACGATCTGACGGGCGAGGGCGAGGGCATGGTCGTCGGAGGTCGCGTAGTAGTCCGCCACGCCCGATTGCCGGGTGTGGACGTCGGCGCCCCCCAACTCCTCGGCCGTCACGTCCTGGCCTGTGGCCGCCTTCACGAGCGGTGGTCCGCCGATGAAGATCGTGCCCGTTCCTCGGACGATGATCGTCTCGTCCGACATCGCGGGAACGTACGCCCCACCGGCCGTGCAGGACCCCATCACCACCGCGATCTGTGGAATCCCCCTGGCCGACATCTGCGCCTGGTTGAAGAAGATGCGGCCGAAGTGATCGCGGTCGGGAAACACCTCGTCCTGCAGGGGCAAGAACGCACCGCCCGAGTCGACGAGGTAGATGCACGGCAGGTCGTTCTGCGCCGCGATCTCCTGTGCACGGAGATGCTTCTTCACGGTCAGCGGGAAGTAGGAGCCGCCTTTCACCGTCGCGTCGTTGGCGACGATCACGCACTCCCGTCCTTCGATCACGCCGACGCCGGTCACGATCCCGGCAGCGGGCGCCTGCCCGTCGTAGAGGTCCCAGGCGGCGAGCGCATTCAGCTCCAGGAAGGCCCCACCGGGGTCGACGAGCCGATCGATCCGCTCCCGGGCCGTGAGCTTCCCGCGGGAGCGATGGCGGTCCGTTGCCCTGTCCCCGCCGCCGGCGGAGACCTCGGCCGTGCGCTCGTGGAGCTCGCGCACAAGCCCTTCCATCCGCTCCCTCCGCCGCTCGAATGCCTCGTCACGGTGCACGACTGATTCCAGGACCGCCATCGGGAGCAGCCTACAATCCGCGTCCGTGCCCGACGACAACCTCTTGCGACGCTATGCAGAGCTCGCCGTTCGTGTCGGAGCCAACGTCGGCGAAGGTCAGGACGTTCTCGTCAACTGCGACCTAGAGCATGCGCCGCTGGCCCGTGCGCTGGCAGCGGCGGCATACGAGGCCGGAGCTCGTTACGTCGCAGTCGAATACGGCGACACACATCTCCGGCGCGAGCTGATCGTGCACGGCGAAGAGGCGACGCTCGAGTGGTCGCCCCCGTGGCAGCTGGCGGAGCTGGAGTACTTCGCCAGCGCCGGCGGCGCGCAGATCTCGATCACCGGCGATCCGAACCCGGATCTGCTCTCGGACCTCGACGGAGTTCGTGTCGGCAAGACGCGGCCGAAAGAGCTTGCGCAGCGGGCGCTCGAGATCGTCTTCCACGAGCGCCGGCTGAACTGGACCATCGTCGCCTTTCCGAACGAAGGCTGGGCGCGGAAGATGTTCGGGGAGCCGGATGTCGATCGCCTGTGGGACTACGTCGTGAAGGCCGTGCGGCTCGACGAGCCTGATCCGGTCGAGGCCTGGCGGCAGCATGTCGACGATCTCGTCGCCCGGGCGGCCCAGCTCAACGAGCGGCGGTTCGACGCTCTGCGTTTCCAGGGGCCGGGCACGGACCTCATGGTCGGGTTGACGCCCGCCTACAGCTGGGGCGCGGCGCGATTCGAGAACGCGGATGGCCGCCAGAGCGTTCCGAACATGCCGACCGAGGAAGTGTTCGTCGCGCCGGACGCTCGGCGCACCGAAGGATCGGTCCGGTCGACACGCCCGCTCGGCCTGGCGGGCGGCGTCATGGTGGAGGGCCTCGAGGTGCGCTTCGAGGGTGGTCGGGTCGTCGACGTCAAGGCCGACAAGGGAGCGGAGATCGTGCGATCGCAGCTCGAGACCGACGAGGGCGCCCGCCGTCTCGGCGAGGTTGCCCTGGTCGACGGCTCGTCGCGGGTGGGCCAGCTCGGCGTGACGTTTTTCGACACGCTCTTCGACGAGAACGCGACCTGTCACATCGCCTACGGTGCGGGCCTCGCCTTCACACGCGATCCGGACGAGCCGCTGCCCGACGGTGCGGACAACATCTCCAGCGTCCACACCGATTTCATGATCGGCGGCCCCGAGGTGCAGGTCGACGGCCTCGAGAAAGGCGGGGCGGCCGTGCCGATCATCCGAGACGACGAGTGGGTGCTCGCCTGACGACGGCGGGCTCCGCGAAACCGGCCCGGATTCGGCACAGAGAAGCGCGTCAAGCCGGAGTAGCATCGAGCGCAGTGGGTGGTGGGTGACAACCCCCACCCGGGTGGGGCTGTGTGCTCGCGCGCGCACGCGCGTGTAACTCCAAACGCAAGGTCGACGAGGCCAGAGGTGCGAAGGAATGTCGGAAGGTCCGGGAACTAGGCTCTCGGCATGATCGTCGCGCACCTCGACCTCGATGCCTTCTTCGCGGCCGTCGAGGAGCTGGAGGATCCCGAACTCCGGACGAAGCCGCTCGTCGTCGGCGGAGATCCGCACGGGCGCGGGGTCGTCGCTACCGCGAACTACGAGGCGCGGAAGTTCGGGATCCACTCCGCGATGAGCTGCGCCGAAGCATTGCGCCGCTGCCCGCGCGCAATCTTCATCCGGCCGCGGCACTCCCTCTACCGCGAGTACTCGCAACACGTCTGGGAAACAGTTCGTGGAGTCGTGCCGACGGTCGAGCGGACGGGCCTCGACGAGGGTTACCTCGATCTCGGCGAGGTGGCGGAGCGCTTCCTCGACGCGCGCAAGCTCGCCGAAGCAGTCAAGACGAGCGTCCATGCGGCGACACGCCTGACCTGCTCGATCGGAGTTGCAAGCTCCAAGGTCGTTGCCAAGATCGCCAGCGACTACCGCAAGCCCGGAGGCTTGACCGTCGTGCCACTCGGCCACGAGGCCGCCTTCCTCGCACCGTTCGACGTGCGACGTCTACCAGGCGTCGGGCCCAAGGCCGAGGAGCGTCTGCTCGCCGCGGGCGTCGCGACCATCGGCGCCCTGGCGGCCCTCGGGGACGGTGAGCTCCGCGCCCTCCTTCCGGGCAGCGTCGGCCGGATGCTCTACGACCGCGCGCGCGGAATCGATCCGCGAGGACTCGAACAGCAAGCGCAACGCATCTCGCTCAGCATCGAGAACACGTTCGAGCGAGACCTCACCGACCGCAGCCAGCTGCATGTCGAGCTTCGACGGATGGCCGAGCGGCTCGCGGCGGCGCTTCGGGACAGCGGTCGAACCGCGCGAACGGTCTCGACGAAGCTTCGCTACTCCGACTTCTCGATCCGGACGCGCTCCACTTCGTTGCGCGTCGGGATCGACGACGCGGAACAGATCGGCGAGTTGGCCTGCTCACTGCTCGACCGCGCGCTCGTCGATCGTCCTGGTGCCCTCCGGCTCGTCGGCGTTGGCGTGTCGGGGCTGGCTAGTCATCGGCAGCTCGCGCTCGTCTGAGTTCCCGAGCGCCGGTCCACGCCTCCGCCGCGATCAGCGGGGTCAGCGCGGCGAGGCCCACGACGATGGAGGCGACCACGCGCTCCTTCGTCGAGTCGAGGTAGTAGCTGTACTCGTAGTGCGAGACGACGTAGATCCAACTGAGGCCGAGCCAGGAGACGAGCGTCCAGACCACCGCGAACAGTGGCAGCGCACGCGGGCCTGTTGCCAGAGCGACCACCACGGTGGCTGCCGCGATCGGAAGGAGCAGGCCCCATTGGCCCGGATCGACCATTTGTCCCCCGAGCGTGCGAAAGGCGATCGGCCCGACCCCCGCACGGCCGTGGATGTGGCCGT
>JBKPTB010000177.1:0-13811 GCA_046735315.1 Actinomycetota bacterium | reverse complement strand
TCCGAGCACGCCAAACGGGCGCTCGGCGAAGCGATCGACCTCGCGCGCTCGCAGGACGCGAGGCTGACCTTGCTGACGGTGGCCGTGCCGCTCCACTTCTGGCCGGGGTATGTGCCGCCCGTGTCGGAGGCCGACGTGATCAGCTCCGCGGAGAAGGTACTGGCCGAGGGCGAGGCCCTCGTGCCCGACGGCATCCCTGTGTCGGGGCGAACAGCCGCGGGAGACCCAGGCACCGAGGTCGTGAAACGAGCGGCAGCTGCGGCCCACGACCTGATCGTGATGGGCTCCCGCGGACGCGGCCCGGTCCGCTCGGCCTTTCTCGGCTCCGTCTCGCATTACGTGCTCAACCACACGACGGTTCCGGTGCTCATCATCCATGACCGGAGCAGAGAGTCCGGCCCTGACGACGAGGGCTAGCGAAACGAGGACCCACTAAAACTCGGGCGGCAGTCGGGCCTCTTTGAGATCGACGCGTTCTCCGCGCATCGGAACGCCCTCTTTGAGCAACAGGCTTCGCTGCTGGGCGCCCTTCGGCAGGCTGCCGTCAGCGCGTACGACGCGTTGCCATGGGATGCCGTGTGTCCTCGAGAGGACGAGACCGACGAGGCGCGGCGCGCGAGGATCGATGTCGCCGTACGTGCGTACGAACCCCTCCGGAATCGCGCGTATACGTTCGACAATTCGGTCGCTCCGCGACTCATGACTCTCGCGGCCGGCGGACGGGCGCTGCATAGGATCGCTATATCACGAGCAAGGAGGCTCGACGAGTCATGCCCCTCGCAGCCACGATCTCGCGCTTCATCGAAGCCAGCAACGCGAGAAACCTCGCCGCCGCCGTCGCCTGCTTCGCTGCTGATGCGGTCGTGGAGGACGAAGGAGAAACGCACCGCGGGCTCGCCGCAGTGCGAGCCTGGAAGAAGGCGACCGAGGACCGCTTCCGCTACACGATCGAACCCACCCGCGTCGAGCGACGCAGCGAAAGTGTGACCGTCGTCACCGCCACCCTGGCCGGAGACTTTCCCGGCAGCCCGGTCGAGCTCAAGTACGAGTTCACGATGCGAGACGACGCGATCGAGGCGCTCCGGATACATCAGTAAAACGAACGTTCGAGGCGGAAGCGAAGCGGACTTGACGGACAGGTCCCGGTGTGCGAGATTCCTCTTGCCAAGTCCCTGTGGGCCCTCGGGTTCGCAGGGACTAGGCATTTGAAGGGCGAGAAAAGCGTCGCCAGCGAAGCCCCGCCGGGGACGGGTCGAGCGGCTTCAGCAGGATCGCGGCGAGCAGGACCGGCGCGCCGATGACGAGCCACATGCTTGCGTAGCCGTGGGTGGAGTCGAAGAACGACTTCGAGGCGCCGATCGCCGCGCCTACGGCGATCGGCCCGAGCACGACGCCGATGCCGCGCGAGAAGTCCTGCAGCCCGGCGGCCGCTCCTTCGCTCCCCGCCGGCGCAAGCGTGAAGGCCAGCGCTTGCGGCAACGTCAGCACCACGGCCCCCGCAAGCGCGACCACGGGGAGGCCAATCAGGAGCGGTGGGAGTGTGCGCGGCACCGCGCCGACCAGGAGGCCTGCGCCGTAGACGAGACTCGTGACCCGGAGGACGGGCACGAGCCCGTAGCGATCGGCGAGCCAGCCCGCGAGCGGCGCACCGGCGACATACGCAACGGCCACGACAGCGATGACAGCGGAGGCGATGCCGGGCGAGCGCCCGAGACCCTGCACGATGTACAGCACGATGAAGCTCTTCAGGCCGGCGAAGCTGAACTCCCACAGCGCGTTCACGACGCCGAACAGTCGCAGCTTGGGATTGCGCAGCACGATCTCTCGAAGCGAGGCCGGCTCATAGGGAAGGGTCGAGTTGCGGCAGCGGCTCTGGAGACGAAAGACCGGCAGCAACGCGATCGTGGTGACGGCAAGCATCACCGCGGCGAAGAGGAACGGGAGCGGCTGCCAAAATCCGAGCAGGAGGCCGCCCGCCAGTAGGGCGAAGCCGAGCCCCATCCCACGGGCAATCGCCTGCCCCGCCTGCGCCCGCGCATAGAGCGCGCGGGGCAGGAGATCGGCATAGAGCGCCCGATAGGGCGGGTAGTAGATGTAGTAGCCGACGAAGAATGCGAGTACCGCCGCCGCGGCGATGCCCGTCGAGCGGCTGAAGGGGAGAAGCACGAGGCCTGCGGCGGCGAGGGGAGCGCCGACCAGGACGAACGGGAGCCGTCGGCCGAGCGGCGAAGGCGGCAGTCGATCTGAGAGCGCGCCGGCGGCGAGGGGGACCACGAGTGCGAATGCACCTTCGCCTCCGATCAGGGCGCCGACGGTGGTCGTCGAGTGGAGGAGACGGATGAGGATCACCGGCCCGTACGTCGTGAGGACCGAGATCGCGAGGGCGAGCCCGAAGGTCGGCAGGCCCAGCAGCACCAGCAGCGGTCGCACTTGCGCGGTCGACTCACCCTCACGCGGGAGGTGTAGGTGCCAGCGCTGTCCGTGTTGGTCGTGCCCGTGAGTGAGCCGCTCGACGAGTGCGCCGGCGACGTTGAGCGTTCGGCTCACGTGCGACCGAGCAGCAGCGCTTCGTTGTCCCGGCGGGCACCGCGTGCGGCCACGGCTGCAGTTGCCACATCACGTGGGTACGTCGCGAGAGCTCTGTAGAGGAAGTAGGCGCTTGCTGCCAAGGGAAGCAGCATCAGCGCGAACGTCCATTGCAGACCCGAGCGTCCCCCTCCGAACACGTAATCGGAGACACCGCCGAACGCCAACGGTGCGACAGCCTGCCCAAGCGTGCGCAGAAACGTTCGGACGCCCTCCGCGCGTCCCCAGAGCAGTGGGACCATGATGTCGAGTCGCGCGGCGTCAAGAGGGGGATTCTGCGCAGAAAGAGCGAGAGCGGCGAGAGTGATGTAAGGGAGCGCGTGCACGGCGCTGCGCGCGAAGATCGCGGGAATGAAGAGCCCTACAGCCGCGGTCGCTGCCACTACGCTGACGAGGATCCGACCCGTGAGGTAGCCGCGGCGCAAGAGGAGATCGCCGACCGCGCCTCCCGCCAACACGCCGGCGACGCCCCCGGCGCCGACGACGAGCAAGACGAGCGTCCCGAGGGCCTGATCGATTCCGTACTGACGCGTCACGAATTCGACGCCGAAGGTCTGGATGCCGGCAAGGAAGAAGTAGCCGCCTGCGCTCGCGAGAATCAGGACGACGTTGGTCTTGACGTGGAGCACGTAACGGGTCGCGGCGATCAGACCCATTCGTTGCGGGTCGGGAAGCTCGAGAAGCGCGGGATCCGGCTCGAGGCCGCGTTCTCGCGCCAGCCGCTGCGCATCGGTGGCCTCAGTGACGCCGCCGGCGGCCGTCTCGACCCCGGAGGGCACCGAGTTCGGAGCCAGCAGAGCGTCGCTTCCGCCACGCGCCGGTTCTGGGAGTCGGAACACGAGCCAGGCCAAGGCGAATGCCGGAAGCGCGAGGATGACGAAGGCTGCGCGCCAGGAGAGCGCTGCGATGTCGCCGGTGACGGCGAAGCCGACGCCTGCGCCGACGAGCTCGCCCGCGAGGATGTAGCTGTAGACCCGTCCCCGCTCGGACGACGGGAAGTAATCGCCCACCAACGAGGCAACGAGGGGCCCAGCTGCCGCAGTGACACCTCCGAGCGCTACCCGCGTCAAGAGCAGCTGGTCGAAGGATGCTGCGGTCGCGCTCCAGATCATCGCGGCACCCCAGAGCACGATCGCGGCGGCAAGCGTCCAGGTTCGGCGTACGCGATCGGCGAGGACGCCGAACGGAAGGCTTGCAAGTGCCGCGACGAGCGACGTCACGGTCACGAGCAGACCGATGTCCGTGTTGTTGATCCCCAACGCGTGTCGGAGCGGTGTCGCGGCCGCGCCAACCGTGGTGGCGTCCGCGCTGCTCAGTGCCAGCACCGAAGCGAGCAGGATGATCACGCGCGTCCGTTCGGCGCCCCCGAGTTTCGTCGTGAGTCCACGCACACCTGCGCGCCCGACCCTGCCAACCGCCGCGCCGACCTTCATCGCCGGCCACCGGTCGGCGTCCATCTACATGTTTCGCTCAGGTCGTACAAGGTGTGTTTGGCCGCCTCGCGGCGATCTTTGCCGAGAGTGCGACGACCTCGAGCATCGCACGAGGGCCTGGTGCCGAGCCGCACCCCCGTGGACCGCGCCGAGCCCCGATCGGCCGGGGCTCAGCGGACGATGTCGATCCGTCCGTCCTCTCGAATCGCCTTGGTGTTACGGAACCATCGCTCTTTCACGCAGGCGGCGTCATCGGGGCCAGCCGCGATTCGCACGCCCGGGTAGCTCACCTCTTGCGCTTCCGGATAGCCCTACCGCCACGCCACGAGGTCGTGCGTGTGCTGCGCGAACCGACGCGCGTGCCGCCGGTGGTGGCTGACTGCTAATCGGCTTTCCGGTCAGTCGGGGGTCGAAGCGGACGGTGGCCGGGAAGCCGTACAGAGGACCGCGCAGCGATCGTTGCTGGGCGTACCGAAATCGAAGGGAGCAACGATGCCATTGAGGAACAGGATCCGATCGCGCGTGTACGGAGGGGCTGCGTTCGTAGCCGTGGGCGTTGTCATCGCAGTCGTCGCGATCGTCAGCTGGGCAGGGAGCTCGCCTGCGAGCGGCGATGCCGTCGGCCAGGCGCCTCCCGAGTGGGCCTCGAACGTGTGGCCCGCGCACAACCACGACCTGAACAACACGCGCGCGACGACTGCCTCGCCGATCAACTCGCAGACGGTTCCCGGTCTAAAGGTGAAATGGCGCTTCAAGTTCACGGGTGCAGGTGCGTTCGGGGCCTTTTCCTCGACCCCGATCGTGATCAACGGGGTCGTCTACCTCCAGGACCTGAACTCCAACGTCTTCGCACTCAACCGCTCCACGGGCGCGGTCATCTGGGAGCACAAGTTCAACAGTCCGAACGTCGGTCCCGACGGCGTTGCGTTCGGCTACGGACGCCTCTACGGTGCCACCGCGAAGAGCGCCTTTGCGCTCGACCCGAGCAACGGGAAGGTGCTTTGGAGCCGCAAGCTCGTCCGGAACGGCAACGAGGGCATCGACATGGCGCCTCAGGTCTTCGACAACACCGTCGTCGTCAGCACGGTCCCGGGTAACTCGGCGAAGTTCTACGCCGGCAACGGCGACGGCATCGTCTGGGCGCTCGACGCCGCCACCGGGACGGAGAAGTGGACGTTCAACACGGTCTCGGACGGCGCCAAGCTGTTCGGTAATCCGAAGGTCAACAGCGGCGGAGGCCTCTGGTATCCGCCCGCCGTCGACAGCCAGGGTCGGGTCTATCTGTCGGTCGCGAACCCCGCGCCGCTCTACGGGACGCCCAAGTTCCCGGCGGGCTCGAGCCGGCCGGGTCCGAACCTCTACACCGGCTCACTCGTCGCCCTGGACGGCCAGACCGGAAAACTCCTCTGGTTCCGTCAGGCCGTCCCCCATGACACCCGCGACTACGACGAGATGGTTCCCGCGATCGTCTCGACGGCTGCGGTCGACGGGGTTCAAACCGAGGTTGTCACGGTCGCCGGCAAGATGGGAAAGGTCTTCGCCTACCGCGCGGACGACGGCAAGCACCTGTGGACGATCTCGGTCGGGAAACACCAGAACGACACCGGGCCGCTTCCGAAGAAGCCGATCGAGATCTTTCCCGGCGAGTTCGGCGGAGTCGAAACGCCGATGGCTGTTGCGGACAGCCGTCTCTTCGTGCCATGGCTCAACTTCCCGACGCGCGCGAGTCGCTTCGGCCAAACGGCAGGCGGGTTCAATTTCAAGTCCGGCACCGGCGGCTTCACCGCAGTCGACGTGGCGACGGGGAAGGTGCTCTGGCAGCACACGCTCCCGTCGGAAGACTTTGGCGGGGCCACCGTGGCCAACGATGTCGTCTTCACCAGCGACTACGCGGGCACGATCTACGCCTACGACACCGCGACCGGCAAGACGCTCTGGACCGCGAAGGCGCCGGCCGGGATCAACTCGTTCCCCGCGGTCGACGGCGACACACTACTCGTCGGCGCCGCCGGGCTCGGCTTCGTCAAGAAGCCGCAGTTCCAGCTGCTCGCCTACTCCCTCCAGTAGTCAGGCAACCATCGACCATCAGGAGGTCTCTGCATGAGAACGCTCACCATCCGCTCTCTGTTCGCCCTGGCCGCGGTCGCGATCGCCTCGCTCGCGCTCGTCCAGTTCGCCTCGGCGCATGCGAACCGGTCGGGGGCCGCCGCCGCGACAACCATCCAGGTGAAGGGCGGCGAGTTCTTCTTCAGACTCTCGACCAAGTCAATCTCGAGGCCCGGCAAGGTCACGTTCGTGTTCAAGAACATCGGTCACGTCCAGCACGACTTCAAGATCAACGGCAAGAAGACTCCGTTGATCTCACCGGGCCAGACCGCGAGGTTGGTCATCACGTTCAAGAAGAAGGCCAAGTACCCCTACCTCTGCACGGTGTTCGGACACGCCGCGGCCGGGATGAAGGGTGTCTTCACGGTTCGCTGATACGAGGCCGCGCTCCGGTTCACCGTGGCCGGAGCGCACCTCGACCCAGTGTGAAGGGAGCGTCAGGCTGCGTAGTCGGATTGTTCCTGCAACCTTGGCTGCCCAGTGTCCGCACGCTTGGTGCGAGAGCGGACTCGAGTTCTCGGCGGACGTGAGTCGTCGAGTGCGCTGCTCGCTGTGAGATAGCGCTCCAGGTTGCCCGGTCCCGGATCGTCCGAAAGGGCGACCACCGCATCGACGAAGTCACGCAGTGCAGCTGGGTTGGGCTCGGCGGGACGGTTTCGCGGCATTCCCGTCCAGCATGGCCATGAGCCGCTTCTTCGTCTTCACGGGAAGCGCCCAAGTTGGACTACCGGCCAGCAGGAATGTCCTGTCGGTGGCCGGCTGCGCCAGGCGCTTCGGCCGGCTGGCGGAGACTCGCTCCCGTTCTCAACCGAACGTTCGGTCGAGAGTGACCTTGTCCAGCGCGCTCCTGAGCACGGCGAGCTCGTGCTGGTCCAGTTGCGCAACGAACAGTTCCGCGACGCCGCGCAGGTGGACCGGGGCGGTCTCGCGAAGGCGGGCGATGCCGGCGTCGGTCAGCGCGACGACGACGCCGCGTGCATCAGAATCGACCCTGGCTCGGCGGACGAGGCCGTCGTCGCAAAGGCGGCTGACACGGCGAGTCATTCCCGAGCGCGAGATGAGCGCGCGGGCCGCGAGCTCGGTCATCCGCAGCTCACCCCCGGCGGCGGCCAGTTGGGCCAGCACGTCGAAATCCGCCAGCGCGAGGCCGGTCGACTGAGCGAGGTCGCTATCGAGACGGCGCATGAGCGTGGCGTGTGCTCGCAGGAGCGAGCGCCAGGCCTCCATTCCAAGGCGCTCTGGTAATGCCTCCGCCGCGAGCCGGTCGAGCAGAGCCGCAGCGTCGGTGTCGGGATCTCTTTGCGTACGCAGCCACCTCGCCGGCAGGATCCTTGCATTCGCAAGTATACGGGCGGACGTCGCGGGCCTTGTTGCTGCTTACTGAACCGGGACGGGTTCAGTGAGGTCGTCAGTCGGCCTTCTGTCGGCCGCGCGCAGTACGCTTCTACGTCTCTGTGACGCAAACGGACCGGCTCATCGGCGGGCGGAACGTCTCGCGTTCTCGGTCGGGCAGACCGTGGCTCCGGCTCGTCCGTGCGACGTCGGACACGCTCGGTCCGATCAGCCCGGAGCTCGCGCTCGTCGATCAGCCGCTCGCCGCCGCGGTTCGCCTGACACCCGACGCCGTTGTCGTGGCGACGACGGAGCGGCCTGCTCTGCAGCGAGCAGGCAGCCACACCGTGGAGCTGCCGCCGCGGCGGCGCGTGCAGCATGAGGGCCCGCTGGCGACGGCTGTTCGTTACGACACTCGGGACCTGCTGCTGGAGCAGCATGGTCTCGAGCTCGAACTGAGCGAGCGTGACGGATTGCGCTCCTGGCGCTTGACCGCCGCGCGTGGCGAAACGGTCGTAGCGGTCGAGGATGGTGACGGCCTCCCCGCCAAGATCGAGTCGTTGCTCCGAACCGTGATCCGGGGTGGAGAGCTGATGCAGGTACCGGTTCGTAGCAGCGACCCCGAGATCAGGCGTCTCGAGGACCAGGTCGCCAAGCAGCGTCACTCGCTGCTGCAACACGACGTCGGAAGTCGGATCGCGTCCGACCCGGAGAGCCTGCACCAGCTTCGCGTCGCGGCGCGCCGGACGCGCGCCTTCCTGAAGGTGACTCGCGAGCTCGTCGACGCTGACTGGGCGGGTGAGATCAACAGCGGAATGCGCGAGCTCGGCCGCGCGAGCAACGAGGCGCGGGACGTCGACATCCTGCTCGACAACCTACGCGAGCAGATCCGCACCCTCGATCTGCGTGACCAGACTGCCGGCCGTGCGCTGATCCGCGACCTGGAGCGCGACCGCACTGAGCTTCAGCACGCTCTCCTGGCGGTCCTGGACAGCCGTTCCTACCAACGCGTGCTCGACCAGATGGCGCTCCCGGCGGTGCCCGCCGCCGACGCGCGACCACGAAAGCTCGACCGTCTTGCTGCGCGCGAGCTCCGTCGTCTCGCCAAACGGGTGCGCAGCCTCGGCAAGCGACCTGAGGACGACGCGCTGCACGAGCTGAGGATCAAGGTCAAACGTGTCCGTTACGCCGCCGAGCTCGGCGGCGCCCCTTCCGGAAAGAGGACCGGTCGCGTCATTGCAGCGGCCACCCGCATGCAAGACATCCTCGGCGAGCATCAGGACGCAGTGGTCGGTGAGGAGCGCTTGCGAGAGCTCGCCTACAGGGTCGACGAGTCAGGCGTTGCTTTCGTTGCCGGGAGGCTCGCCGAGCGTGAGCGAGTGAAGCGAGACCAGATTCACGACCGGCTCCCGTCGGCGTGGCAAGAGCTTCACAAGCTCGCGCGGCGAATCGACTAGCGCCGAACAGTCTCCTCGAGACGGCTCTGCGAACGAATCTCGACGCATCCCGCCGGCGCTGCGAAACCGGGCACGTCTGCTCCGCCTGCTGCGTCGCCCTCGCGAACGCGGCGTCGCTCGATGCCCGCCACACGTCCAACCGCTCCGAGCTCAGTCCGGTAATCGTGTACTTGCCGGTGGGGGAGCCGCGCTGAGCGGCTCCCCCACGCGCGGAGTCAGGCGGCAAGGTCGAGCGCCGGTTCGTCCTCGACGACCGCGGCGGTCTCGCGGGTGTTGCGGGCGAGCAGAGCGACGGCGGCGGCCGCGAGCATGAGCACCGCGCCGGCCATGAGGGCTCGTTGGTATCCGTCGGTCGCGGACTGGGCGACAGTGTTGTGGCCGCCGTGCAGCAGCGAGCTGGTGCGGGCGGTGGCCAGAGCGGAGAGGATCGCCAGGCCGAGGGCGGCACCGAGCTGCTGTCCGGTGTTGAGGAGTCCGGCGGCGAGACCGGCCTTGTCCTCTCCGACGCCGGCGTTGGCCGCCGTGGTCAGACCGGTGAAGACGCCACCAAGGCCGATAGAGACGACCAGGAGGCCGGGCAGGATGTCGGAGATGTAGGAGCCGTCGACGGGTATCCGTGAGAGCCAGTAGAGGCCGCCTGCTCCGATCAGGCTGCCGAGGAGGACGATCGGCTTGGTGCCGATGCGCGCGAACAGCTGCGAGGAGATGCTGGCGGAGATGATGAAGCCGCCGGTCAGCGGCAGGTAGGCGAGGCCGGTCTGGATCGGCGAGTAGTGCAGCACGGTCTGCATGTAGAGGGTGAGGAAGAAGAACATCGGCAGGAAGCCGGCCAGGGCGACCATCTGGGTGGCATCAGCGGCGGCGACGCCCTTGATGCGCAGGATCGAGAGCGGGACGAGCGGGTTGCGGACGCGCAGCTCGTTGACGACGAAAGCGGCCAGGGTTACTCCCGCGACGGCGAGCTCGGCGATCGTGCGCGTTGTGCCCCAGCCGACGTCGGGTGCCTTCACGAGCGCGTAGACGAGCAGCAGCATCCCACCGGTCACGAGCAAGGCGCCCAGCGCGTCGAAGTTCGCCAGGGCTGCCGGCTTGCGGCGCTCCCGCTTGAGCAGGAGGAAGGCACCGAGAAAAGCGAGCACGCTGAAGGGGACATTGACGAACAGCACCCAGCGCCAGCCCGGCCCCTCGGTAAGCAGGCCGCCGAACAACACGCCGGCAGCGCCGCCGATGCCCGAGACGGCAGCCCACACACCGAGGGCGGTGTTGCGGTCACGCGTAGAACGAAACGTGCTCGTCAGCGTCGACAGCGCGGCCGGCGAGAGCATCGCGGCGCCCAATCCCTGGGCGAAGCGGGCGCCGACGAGCAGCGAGCCGCTTTGTGCGAGGCCGCCGAGCAACGACGAACCGGCGAAGACAACCAGGCCGGTGACGAGGATGAAGCGACGGCCGAGCAGATCGGCCATACGTCCGCCGAGCAGCAGGAAGCCGCCGTAGGCGAGGATGTAGCCGTTGACGACCCACAGCAGGCTCTGTTGGCTGAAGCCGAGGTCGCGCTTGATCGACGGCAGGGCGATGTTCAGGATCGATGCGTCGAGGACGTCCATGAACTGGACGAGGCTGAGCAGAAGGAGGATGGCGACGCCTCGCCGGGAGGACAGCGACGACTCGCCACGGGCCTCGGGCGGGGCAACAACGGTCGGATATGGCTCTGTACTCATGAAACGGGTTCCTTCCCGGTCGCCTGGAGAGAGCTGGCGACCTCCGTCTGTGGACGATATGATGCTCTTGATGTCATACAATACGAAAGACGTATTATATGTATTCCCGAGCATCTGAGGGAGCGGGCGACGGCGACGTAGCGGCGGCTCGTCGGCGCAGGCGGCTGGCGATCGAGATCGGAAACTCGCTACGTGAGCTGAACAGCCAGCTCTCGCTGCTCAACTACCGGGTCGGCGCACAGGTCGAGCTCAGGGATGTCGATCTCGACTGTCTCGACCTCATCGAGCGTCTCGGCCCGCTCAGTCCAAGCGCGCTCGCGCGGAAGGCCGGGCTGCACCCGGCGACCATCACCGGAATCCTCGACCGGCTCGAACGGGGAGGTTGGATCGCCCGCGAGCGCGACCCCGCCGACCGCCGCGCCGTCCTCGTCCGGATCGTGCCCGAGCGCCTGCCCGACCTCGTCCGGCACTACGCAGGAATGAACCGTTCGATGAACGCCATCTACGCGGGCTATGACGAGGGCAAGCTCGAGGTGGTGGCCGACTTCCTCCGCCGCGCCGCAGACGCCGGACGAATGGCAACCGAAGAGCTCTCCGAGAGTTGATTTGGGAACGGTCGTTCTGCGCGGCGGTGTCGAGATCGACGATCCGCTCGAGCCGGCGCTCGAGTTTCTCGGCGCCTACTCGAGCCACGAGGCCTCCGACGCCTCGAGCCCCGGCTCGAGCTCCTTCGACGAACGTGACCTCAGGCTGGCGAACCGCGGCGGCGCACGGATCTCGGCGGCCGAGATCGCCGCGATTCTCGAACGGCGTGCTGAGATCGAATCCGGCTTGAGCGAGATTCCGTCCGGTGCTTCGTTGGCGGGAGCGGTGCGGTCGATCCCCTGGATTCCACTGACGCGGCTCTTCGACGGGTTCGCCGACATTCGCGGAGTCGGCTTCTCGAAGATGACGAAGGCGCTGCACAGGAAGAGGCCGGCGCTGATCCCGATGCTCGACAGCGTCGTCCAGGCCTACCTGGCGACGGACGACACCGGGGCGCGTACGTCGGGGACGTTCGGAGAGCGCGCCACGGCGCTGGTACGCGGCTACAAGCAGGATCTCGATCGGAACCGGTCAGCGCTGTGCCAGGTCCGGGAAGAGCTCGCGAGCCGCGGGTACGGGCTCACCGAGGTGCGGATCCTCGACCTCCTGATCTGGTCCCGATCAGCCGCGCGCTAGGTTGCTTGTGATGGACTGCTAGGGCTGGGTCGCAAGCGAACGCGCTGACGAACGTCAAGGAGGGGTGGCTGATGACGGATTCGACCGCGGGGTTCTTCGAAGAACTTGGCCGTCGTGGGTACGAGCCCTTGTTGGGAACGGCGAGGGGGACCATTCGCTTCGACCTTGTCAACGGCAAGCGCACCGATCGCTGGCTCGTCACATTCCACCGAGGCGACGTTTCGGTGTCACGGAAGAACAGCCGGGCCGACTGCGTCATCCGTGCGGAGAAGGACCTGTTCGACGCGATCGCGCGCGGCGATGTGAACGGGATGGCCGCATATCTGCGCGGCGAGATGACCGTCGAGGGCAACCCTGAGCTCTTGGTGTTGATCCAACGAGTCTTTCGGGGGCCCGCGACTCGGGATGCGCAGCCAGGTAGGAGCGATCAGCGATGAGCGACGGTCTGGTCCAGATTCTCGACGGCAACACGTTCGTCGTCAGTGACGGTCAGGGCGACATCGATGCGTCGCTGACCGACCCGACGGGGCTCTTCTCGTTCGACACCCGGTTCCTCTCGAAATGGGTGTTGACTCTGGACGGTCAACGGTTGAATCCACTCTCCGTCGACGACGTCAACTACTTCGAGACGCTCTTCTTCCTCGTGCCGGGTACCGGAACGGTCTACGTCGACTCGAAGTTGTCTGTGATCCGACGGCGATCGGTCGGTGACGGCTTCCAGGAGGAGTTGACGATCTTGAACCATGACGCCGAGCCGGTCGACCTGACTGTCCGAGTCGAGGCGGCGTCCGACTTCGCCGATCTGTTCGAGGTCAAGGACGCACTCCAGAAGAAGGGCGAGTACTCGAGCCGGGCCGAGGACGGCAAGCTGCTGCTCGGCTACGAACGCCAGATGTTCACCCGCTCGACGACGATCTCCGCGACTGCGCCGGCCCAGCTGGATGAAAACGGACTGACTTTCGACGTTCACGTCGAGCCTCACGGCGAGTGGAGGACGGAAATCGATGTCAGCGTCCGAAGCGGGCAAGCCGCGAACGCCCACAAACGGCGACCCGAGAGCATGAAGGCGAACCTGGAGCGCTGGGTCGGTAGCGCTCCCAGACTGCAGTGCGACTGGGCGCCGCTCGGGGTCACGTACCGGCGCAGCCTCGTCGATCTTGCCGCTCTTCGCTACTCGCCGCCGATCACCCCGGGAAAGAGCCTGCCGGCCGCGGGCCTGCCGTGGTTCATGACCATGTTCGGGCGGGACAGCATCTTCACCAGCTTGCAGGCACTGCCGTTCACGCCGGAGCTGGCAGCCACCACGCTCCGTGTGCTCGGGCTCTGGCAGGGCACGCGCGTCGACGATTTCCGCGACGAGGACCCGGGTCGGATCCTGCACGAGATGCGCTACGGCGAGATGACCGCGTTCGAGGAACGACCACACTCGCCCTACTACGGGTGTGCCGATGCCACCGCGCTTTACGTGGTGCTCCTCGACGAGTACGAGCGCTGGACCGGCGACAGGAAGCTCGTGCGCGACCTCGAGCAGGAGGCTCGAGCGGCCCTCCGCTGGATCGACGAGTACGCAGATCTGATGGGTAACGGCTACGTGTCCTATCAGCGGCGGAACGAGAAGACAGGCCTCGAGAACCAGTGCTGGAAGGATTCGTGGGACTCGATCTCCTACAGCGACGGTCGCCTACCGGGCTTCCCGCGTGCGACCTGTGAGCTACAGGGCTATGCCTACGACGCCAAAGTGCGCGGAGCCCGGCTCGCGCGAGAAATCTGGAAGGATCCGACCTTCGCCGACGAGCTCGAGAAGCAGGCGACCGAGTTGAAGCGCCGGTTCAACCGCGACTTCTGGGTCGAGAAGGATGAGTACTTCGCGCTCGCGCTCGACCCGGACGGCAACCAGGTCGACGCGCTCAGCTCGAACAACGGCCACCTTCTCTGGAGCGGCATTGTCGACAAGTCGA
>JBKPTB010000176.1:0-14532 GCA_046735315.1 Actinomycetota bacterium | reverse complement strand
CGTCACGGACCTGATCGAGGCGGGCGTGGTGGCGATCGACGCAGAGGCGACGGTCGAGACTGTCGCCGACGGCATGGCGGCGCACCCGACTCTCTCCGAAGCGATCAAGGAAGCGGGCCTGGTCGCGCTCGGCCGCGCCATCCACGTGCCGAACCGCAAGCGCACGGCCGCGCCTGCCTAGCGCCGACTTTATCCGTTTCGAGTAAGAAAACCGAAACGTATCTCGAAGCGAGGCCCAGCCGTTTCCTGAGGAGAGATGGCATCGGCCGCTCCCGAGATTCCGGTCCTAGTCCGCAATCAGGCCTTCGAGACCCTCTACCGGCGCTACGTGGCCGACGTCTATCACTACGCGCTCGCGCTGCTTCGTAATCCGGCCGACGCGGAGGACGTCACACAGACGACTTTTCTCAACGCGTACCGCGCCTACCAGAGCGGGGTGGAGGTCGAGAAGCCGCAGAACTGGCTGATCAAGATCGCACACAACGTCGCACGTTCTCGTTACGCGCGCGCGAGCCGGCGCGTGAAGGAAGTGCCGCTCGAGGACCACGCCGATCAGCTTGCGCTTCCGGACGACGACCGACCGAACGTGGAGGGTCTGCTGCAGGCCCTCTGGCGCCTTCCCTTCAACCAGCGGGCGGCGCTCGTGATGCGGGAGCTCGAAGGACGCACGTACGCCGAGATCGCCGACACGATCGGCGTCTCGGTCTCGGCGGTCGAAACGCTCATCTTCCGGGCTCGCAGGTCGATGCGGACGAAGGCCTCGACGGTCAGCGCGCTCGCCACCGTCCCGCTGCCGAGTTCGCTGACCCAGCTGTTCGGAGGCGGCGGCGTGGTGGCGGGAGGCGGAGGTGCCGCTGCCGGGGGCGGCGGGCTCCTCGGCGTCGGTCTCGTCGTCAAGACCGGCGTTGCCGTCGTCGCCGGCGTGCTCGCGACCGGGGTCCTCACCGAAAAGTCCACGCCGGCTGATGAAGCGCATCACGTCGGAGCAGCGGTTGTGGCGTCGTCAGGGCCGGCCCCGTCAGGGCAGGCACAGGGTTGGGCGAAGGTCCTGCGCTCGGGGAGCTCCGCCGGCCCGAGGACCAACGCGGGTGGCATCGAGGCCATTGCGGGATCGGATCTCGCGAGTGGGTCTGCGATCGTCGGTGGCGCGCAGGCGGCGGGCGCGGCGGAAGGATCCGCGAGCACCCCACCGGCTTCGACGACCTCGAGCGCGGGCTTGCCGTCTCAACCCGTCTCCGTTCCGGCGCCCGCCCCGATCCCGACGACGACCCAGGTGACCGATCTCGTCACCACGGTCGAAACCACCGTGTCCAACCCGGTTTCCGTCCTTCCGGTGCAGCTTCCCGGCGTCCCGACGGTCCCCTCCGCCGGCGTTCAGCCCCCCGCGCCGCCTTCGCTGCCGTAGGGCCAATACCCCACGGAGGGGTCGCAAGATTTGCCCGGAAGGGGTATCTACTAGGGCATGACGCCCCTGCTGGCGCAGCGACCACGCTCGGACCGCGCCTTCGAGCGCATGTATCGGCGGTACGTCGGTGACGTCTACCGCTACGCCCTCGCGGTGATGCGGAACCCGGCTGACGCGGAGGACGTAACGCAGACGACCTTCCTGAACGCCTACCGGGCCTACGTCGAGAAGGGAAATCGACCGGAAAAACCCCAGAACTGGCTGATCGCCATCGCGCACAACGTCTGCCGGCAGCGGTTCCGCCAGTCCGCGCGGCGGCCGTCGGAGGTCTCGTACGAGGACGACATCGCGGACACGGTCGTCGACGACGATGCGCCGAGCGGGGAGGACATCCGCCGTGCCCTGAGCCATCTCGCGTTCAATCAGCGTGCAGCGCTCGTGATGCGGGAACTGGAGGGGCGCTCCTACGCGGAGATCTCGGAGATCCTTGGGCTCTCGACGAGTGCAATCGAGACGCTGATCTTCCGCGCGAGGCGTGCGCTTCGTGAACAGCTCGAAGGGTCGCTGACCTGCGGGGAGGCCGAGTTTGCGATCTCGAGGCAGCTCGACAGGCGGCTCCCGCGCGCGGAAAAGGGGCAGTTGCGCGCGCATCTGCGCGAGTGCTCCGAGTGCGCCGCGTTCGCGCGTCGCCAGCGTGCACAGCGCGGAGCGATCAAGACTCTTGCCCTGGTGCCGATCCCGACGTCGCTCACGTCGCTGTTCGGCGGAGGCGGCGCGGCCGTAGGCACGGGGGTCGCTCTGAAGGCCGCCGCCGCGGTGACTGCCGGTCTCGTCATCGGCGGCGCCGGGTACGAAGGAGTGCATCACGTCGCGACCCACGGCACGAAGCCTTCAGCCACGCCAGCGCAGTCGGCCCAACCGCCGCAAAGGACGCAGAAGGTGGCGAGCTTGGTTTCGCACGGTCAGGTCGTTCGTGCCGCCAAGTCCAAAGCCGGCGCACGCGCTACGGGACACGGCCTACAGCAGAAGCAGGCGAAGACGCACAAGAGCAAGAAGGTCCACGCATCCGGCCGCGGTGCTCAGAAGAAGCGGTATCTCGGAGACGCAAGCGTGGCGGCCCGGCACGTCAAGGTCGCACACGCACCGGCCCACCACGTGCGCACGGTCGGGCATCACCAGCGGGTCAAGACGACCAAGGTGAAGAGCCATCAGCTTCCAGGCCCGTTCGACACGTCGCCGCCCGGTCACGGGAACGGCAAGTAGCTGCAAGAAAACCGGCCTCGCGGTGTCTCTGAGGGAGGACGTGCCCTCGTCCCCAGCTCCGGGGCCATGCCGCCCGCGGGCCCCGGAGCCTTTGCTCACGCGCGCGTGACCGCCGTGACGAGCGGGATCGGCCAGTTGCTAGGCTCGCCCGCGGAAAGGAGACCCATGGGGATCGTCAATCGACGCAACGCGTTTCTCGGTTGGGGCATCTGGAAGCTCGCCAAGAGCTTCGGGAAGCAGAAGGCGAAGGCCGCCGTTCCGGGCACCGGCGATCACGCCGGTCTGAACAAGGGAGCGATTGCCTCCGTGGTCGCGGCGGTGGGCGGCGCACTCTGGTTCTGGCGCAAGAAGTCGGACGAGACGACCGCCTCGTAGATGGCGGAGGTTCCCGCCGGCTTGCTCCGGCCCGCGCTCGCAGGGCTCGTTCCCTACGAGCCGGGTAAGCCGGTCGAGGAGGTGCAAAGAGAGCTCGGCCTCGAGCGAGTGGTCAAGCTCGCGTCGAACGAAGGTCCCTTCGAGCCCTTTCCGGCCGCCCTCGCCGCGCTCGAGCGCTCTGCACGGCAGCTGAACCGGTATCCCGACGGCGGTGCCTACCGGCTTCGGTCCGCGTTGGCGGACCGACACGGCGTCCCCTTCGAAGAGCTCGCGATCGGCTCCGGCGCCGACGGGCTCATCGATGGGATCTCACAGGCCGTGCTCGATCCCGGTGATCAGGTCGTCCTCGGGTGGGCGTCGTTTCCCAGCTACGCGATCTACGCCCGGAAGCTCGGTGCCGAGCCCGTGCAGGTCTCTTTACGCGACCACCGCTACGACCTCGAGGCGCTGCTCGATGCCGTCACTGACCGGACGAAACTCGTCTACATCTGTTATCCGAACAATCCGACCGGCACGATCAATACCCGCGCCGAGCTCGATTCGTACTTCCAGCGTGTCCCGGCGCATGTGCTCACCGTGCTCGACCAGGCGTACTTCGAGTACATCGATGACCCGGAGTACGTGGATGGGATCGAGGAGTACGCGAAAACCGGACGCCGCGTCATCGTCTTGCGCACGTTCTCGAAGATCTACGGCCTCGCGGGGCTCCGCGTCGGTTACGGCGTCGGCCCGGCGGAGCTCGTAACGGCGCTCGGCAAGACCCGGCGTGCCTTCGACCTCACGGCGACGGCACAGGAGGCGGCCCTGGCAAGTCTCGACGACGTCGCCGAGCTCGAACGGCGGCGCGCACGCAACGCCGAAGGTCTCGTCGAGCTCGAGCGTGTTCTCCACCAAGCTGGCTACAAGGTCGCCGGCCCGGCCGTCGGCAACTTCCTCTTCGCCGAGCTCGGTGAGGACGCTCAACCGTGGTTCGAGGCTCTGCTCCGTCAGGGCGTCATCGTCCGTCCCCTTGCCGGCTTCGGGGCACCGCAGGCGGTGCGCGTCACCGTCGGGACACCCGAGGAGCATGCGTTCCTGGCCCAGGCGCTCGCGCAGATGAGGACGGCCGCGGGAGCTTCCTGACAGACTCCGAGCGCGTGTGACCGGCCTCCGCCGACAGCTGAGCCTCCTTGGTAGCGCGCCCGGTTTTCGGCTGCTCTTCCTCGCCACCCTGGGCTCGAGCCTGGGCACGTTGCTTGCGACGGTGGCGCTCGTGGTGGACGTAAAGGACCGGACGGACTCGGGTCCCTGGGTCAGTGCACTGATGATCGTCGAGTTCTTACCGGCGGTGGCAGTCGGTCTCTTCCTCGGCCCGCTCCTCGACCGGTTTTCGAGGCGGGGGCTGATGGTCGCCTCGGACCTCGCCCGGTCTCTCGTTTTCTGCGCGCTCCCGTTCGCCGGTTCGGCCGGTGCGATCGTTGCGCTGGCTGGGGTCGCCGGCTTCGCAACCGGGTTCTTCAGACCCGCCGTCTACGCGGGATTACCGAACCTCGTCGACGAGCCGGAACTCACGCGGGCCAACTCGCTGATCCAGACGGGGGAGAACATCAGCTGGACGATCGCCCCGGTCATCGGCGGCGCGCTCGTCGCCGCTTCCAGCCCTGACGTGGCCTACTGGCTCAATGCAGGGACGTTCCTCCTCTCGGCGTTGCTCGTCCTGCGCATTCCCGGAAGCAACTTGCAAGGCGTGATCGCCGTGAGCCAGGGTCACCTCCGCGACCTGCGAGACGGTTTCAGCCGCATCGTCCGGACCCGGCCCCTTCTGACTGTGCTGGTCGTCTGGACGATCGCCCTCGGCGCCGTGGCCTCGACCCAGACCGCCCAGGTCTTTCTCGCCAAGGACTCGTTCAATGCGGGCGACCTGGGCTACGGCCTGATCTTCGGCTCCATCGGGTTGGGGCTCGCCCTCGGCAGCTTCGGCGCGGGCACCTGGGTCGAGGAGCGTTCGATCGGGGGCGTGTACGCGGCGAGCATCCTCGTGCAAGCAATCGGCGTGGCTGCCGCCGGTGTCTCGCCGGACGTCTGGGTGGCGCTCCCGTGCTTCGTCCTCGCCGGCATCGGGAACGGCACCGCGGTCGTATGCAACTCGCTCCTGGTCCAACGCGGCGCACCCGACGTGATTCGCGGCCGCGTCTTCACCGCGATCATGAGCGTCAACTACGCCGCTTACGCGCTCGGGTTCGTCATCGCCGGTCCACTGACCGACCGCGTCGGGCCCAGATGGATCTTCGTGGGCGTCGGCGCGGTACTCGCCCTCGCCTCGCTCGTCGCCTACGCCCTCGCGCGGGGTGCCGAGAACACGGCGGCGCACCCGGTCGAAGCCGAGGCCGCCTAGGTGCCTCCTCACGGCCGGCGGGACTGGACGCGGGAGACGCTGGCGGAAGCGGTTCGGACGGGGGACACGCGCGCTCTCGCTCGCGCCATCTCACTGGTCGAGAACTCCGATCCGCTCGCCTACGAGGTCGTCCGTGAGCTCTACCCCAAAACGGGACATGCGTACGCCGTCGGGGTGACGGGGCCGCCCGGAGTGGGCAAGTCGAGCCTGATCTCCGCGCTGGTCCAGCACGTCCGTCAACAGGAACAGACGATCGGCGTGATCTCGGTCGACCCGTCGAGTCCCTTCACGCAGGGCGCGCTGCTCGGCGATCGCATTCGCCTCGCCGATCACTTCCTCGATCCCGGCGTGTTCATCCGGTCGATGGGCAGCCGTGGGCACCTCGGTGGGCTCGCCGAAGCAACGCTTCAGGCTCTGCTCATCCTGGACGCTGCAGGGAAGGACTTCGTGTTCCTCGAAACCGTGGGCGCCGGGCAGAGCGAGGTGGAGGTGATCGGCATCGCGGACACCGTCTTGCTCGTGCTCATGCCGGGGTCGGGGGATTCCGTTCAGGCACTCAAGGCCGGGATCATGGAGATCCCGGACGTGATCGCGATCAACAAGATGGATCATCCCGCTGCGAAGACGATGCTGAACGAGGTGCGCTCGATCCTTTCGCTCGACCGCGACCGCTCGTGGCGGCCGCCGATCGTCCTCACCGAGGCGACCCGGGATGAGAACGTGCCGGAGCTCTGGGCGAAGATCGAAGAGCACCGCGCACATCTCGAAGCGAACGGCGGGCTCGAGGAGCGGCGACGCAAGAACCTCGTCGGGGAAGTGTTCGCGGTCGCGTCCGGGCGCGCGAAGGCGCATCTCGAGCGCGCGGTTGCGGACGACCCCGAGCTCCGGCGGCTACTCGACGAGGTGCAACGGCGCGAGCTCGACCCGCTGACTGCGGTGAAGGAGATCATGGAAAAGGTCTTTCACGTCCCGGCTGACACACTTCAGACAGGCACCGATGAGCAAACCCATGGCGACGCAGAAGACGGCTCCGACACTCGCTGACATCCAGGCGGCGCGCGAGCGCCTGCGCGGGATCGCCGAGGAGACGCCGATCTACCTGTCGGAGACCTTCTCCAGACGCTGCGGGCGTGAGGTCCGACTCAAGGCGGAGAACCTGCAGCGAACCGGCGCGTTCAAGATCCGCGGCGCCGTGAACAGGCTGTCCATGCTGACACCCGAGGAACGAGCCGCGGGCGTCGTGGCGGCGAGTGCAGGGAATCACGGCCAGGCCGTCGCCTGGGCGTCGCGTGAGCTCGGGGTGCGTGCGCGCATCTTCGTCCCGGTCACTGCACCGATGGCGAAGATCGAAGCATGTCGCAACTACGGGGCGGAGACCGAGATGGTCGGCGCGGACTTCGAGGATGCGCTCGATGCCGCGCGAACCTACGTCGAGCAGACGGGCGGCACCTTCATCCATCCCTACGAGGACCAACTCGTGATTGCCGGGCAGGGAACGGTCGGCCTGGAGTTGCTGGAGCAGGAACCCGATGTCGGCACCGTGCTCATCCCGGTTGGAGGCGGTGGTCTCGCGCTCGGGATTGCGATCGCCCTGCGTGCGCTGCGCCCCGAGGTGCGATTGGTGGGTGTACGTGCAGGACTCGAGGGCTACACGATTGCCGACGGGATTGCGGTGAAGGTGCCGAGCGACTTCACGATGCCGCTGCTCGACGAGCTCCTCGACGACATGGTCAGCGTGACCGACGACGAGATCAGCGAGGCGATCGTGCTGCTGCTCGAGCGCGCAAAGCTCGTGGTCGAAGGCGCAGGGGCGGTGGGAGTCGCGGCGCTCCTCGCCGGCAAGGCAGGTAGCGGTGGCACCGCCATTCCGATTCTCTCGGGCGGAAACATCGACGCGACCATGCTGATCTCCGTCATGCGCCACGGTCTGACGGCCGCAGGCCGCTATCTGGTCGTTCGCACGCAGCTCGCAGACCGACCGGGAGAGCTGATCAAGCTGCTGTCGCTCGTCGCCGAAGAACGTGGGAACGTGATCTCCGTCGAGCACCATCGCGAGGGCATGGACATCCCCGTGAGCGAAACGGAAGTCGAGCTCACGCTCGTAACGCGCGACGAAGAACACTGCCAGCAGCTCCTCAGCGCGATGGCCGAGCGCGGTTACACCGTCGAACGCCTGAGCTGACGATGGAGGCGGCCCGTCGGGAGCGGAAGATCGTGACCGTCCTCTTCGCCGACCTGGTGGGGTTCACCGCGCGTGCCGAGCAGCTCGATCCGGAGGACGTCGAGGCCATCCTGCGTCCCTACCACGAACGCCTCCGCCACGAGCTCGAGCGCTTTGGCGGAACGGTCGAGAAGTTCATCGGCGACGCGGTCATGGCCCTGTTCGGAGCGCCGGTCGCGCACGAGGACGATCCGGAGCGCGCCGTTCGCGCAGCTCTCGCGATCCGCGACTGGGCGCGCGAGGAGGACGGTGTTCAGGTGCGGATCGCCGTGAACACAGGCGAGGCCTTGATCAATCTCGGTGCCCGGCCCGAGGCCGGGGAGGCGATGGCGGCCGGCGACGTGGTGAACACGACCGCGCGCCTGCAGTCGGCTGCTCCGGTCAACGGCGTGATCGTCGGCGCGACGACCTACCGCGCGACGAGAAACGAGATTGAGTTTCGGGAGCTGTCGCCCGTAGAGGCGAAGGGCAAGGTCGAGCCGCTTGCGGTCTGGGAGGCGGTCGAGGCACGTGCGCGGGTCGCGACCGAGGCGGTCTCCACGAGAACTCCACTCATTGGACGCGCGCGAGAGCTCGACCAGCTCCTCGATGCGTTCGAGCGGGCGAAGCAGGAGAGCTCACCTCAGCTCGTGACCCTCGTCGGCGTGCCGGGAATCGGCAAGAGCCGCCTCGTGCTCGAGCTGTCGTCGATCCTCGACGAGCGGACAGACTTCGTCTACTGGCGCCACGGACGCTCGCTCCCGTACGGCGAGGGCGTCACGTTCTGGGCGTTGTCCGAGATCGTCAAGGCGCAGGCAGGGATCCTCGAAAGCGACTCGGCCGACGAGGCGCGCGACAAGCTTGCGCGCATGCTTGGGGAGATCGCGGAGCCCGCTGAGGTCGACTGGCTCGAGACCAAGCTTCGGCCGCTCGTCGGGCTCAGCACCGAGACCGAGTTCGGCGGCGATCGGCGCACCGAGAGCTTCGCCGCCTGGCGCCGCTTCTTCGAGGCGCTGGCGTCGAAGATCCCGCTCGTCCTGGTGTTCGAAGACGTCCACTGGGCCGACGAGGACCTCCTCGACTTCATCGACGAGCTCGCGGATTGGGTCGAAGGCGTTCCCATGTTCGTCCTCTGCACCGCGCGACCCGAGCTGCTCGATCGCCGGCCTGGTTGGGGCGGAGGGAAGCGCAACGCGCTGACGATCTCTCTGTCGCCGTTGAACGACGACGACACCTCGCGGCTGATCGCATCGCTGCTCGACCGCGCGGTTCTTCCCGCAGAGACACAGGCGGCGCTGCTGGCCCGAGCCGGCGGCAATCCACTCTATGCAGAGCAGTTCGTTCGCATGGCTTCGGAACGTGGGACCGCGGTCGAGGAGCTCCCCGAGACCGTGCAGGGGATCATCGCCGCGCGGCTGGACCTGCTCACACGAGAGGAGAAGGCACTGCTGCAGGATGCGGCCGTGCTGGGGAAGGTGTTCTGGTCCGGCGCCCTGGAGGCGATTGGCCCATCCACCGGCGCCGACGTCGAAGAGCGCTTGCGTTCGCTCGCCCGGAAGGAATTCTTACGCCGCGAGCTGCGCAGTGCCATCGCCGACGAGACGCAGTACGCGTTCGGCCATCTGCTCGTTCGCGATGTGGCCTACGGTCAGATTCCTCGGCGCGCGCGCGCCGAGAAGCATCGATTGGTTGCGGAATGGATCGAATCCCTGGCCGCCGACCGATCCGACGACCGCGCGGAGATGCTGGCGAACCACTACCTGGCTGCGCTCGAACTCGCTGCCGCCGCGGGGATGGAAACGGAAGCGCTCGGGGAGCACGCGCGTCTCGCTCTGAAGGAGGCCGCCGATCGCGCGTACTGGCTCGGTTCCTACGCTCAGGCTTCCAGGTTGTACGCGAAGGCGCTCGAACTCTGGCCCGAAGAGGATCCGCTGCAGCCGCTGCTCGTCCTGCACCGAGGGCTCGCGGATTTCGACGGAGGCCTCGACGATGATCCCTCCGACCTCGAAGGATTGCCGGCGCGATTCCTTGACGCGGGCGACTCCGCACATGCGGCAGAGGCCGCAATGGCCCTTTGCCGCATGTGGTGGAATCGAGGCGAGGGCTCGAAGTCTGCGGAGTATCGCGAACAGGCCCTGGAGCTCGTGAGGGACGAACCTCCTTCACGAACGAAGGCTTACGTGCTCACGGAGGGCTCCCGGCAGTTGATGCTCGCCTATGAGTTGAAACCGGCCAGGGAGATTGGGCGCGAGGCGCTGGCGCTGGCGGAAGAGCTCGGGCTCGATCGGTTCCGCGCTTCGGTTCTGATCACCATCGGTACGGCGGGTGGCGAGATCGATGCGTTGGAGCAGGGCATCGAGATCGCGAAACAGGTGAACGACATCGAGCAACTCACCCGGGGCTACAACAACCTCGGGGAGGTGGTGCTCGAGGCGGGGCAGGTTGGCGTAGCCGGCCCGCTCTACGAAGCGGCGCACACCGCGGCTGCTCGTTTCGGACATTCCCTGGCTCAGCGTTGGATCGAAGCTCAGCAGGGCGTCTATTTCTACTTCATCGGCGATTGGGAGCGTTCCCAGAGCCTGCTAGACGCCTACCTCGCGGAGGTCGAAGGCGGCTCACCTCATTACATGCAATCGTCGGCGCGACTCATCCGTGCTCAGTTGCGCTACGCACGCGCAGACACGGCGGGGGCGCTCGCCGACGTCGACCGAGGCATCGCGTTGGCACGGGCCGCCAGGGATCCGCAGGCGCTCATCGCCCTGACCGGCCCGGCCCGGATCCTGTTCGCCGAAGGCAAAGTTGCCGAAGCCCTCAGCCTGGTCCGGGAGGCGCTTCGACCGGGGTATCTGACCTACTTCGCAGCGTTCGATGCCAACTGGATCGCCTATCAGCTCGGCGCCGAGGAGGCAAAGCTCGACATCCCGATCGCGAGCGAGGCGTGGCGGTTCATCGCCTCCGATCTCCGGAAGGGAAGACTCCTCGAGGTTGCGGATCGCCTGTCGGTTCTCGGCCACCGCGTCGACGCAGCGCACGTCAGGCTTCGAGCCGCCGAGGAGCTCGTCGCGGCGGGAAGGAGAGCCGAAGCCGACGAGCAACTCCAGCGGGCGCTCGCCTTCTTCCGCTCCGTCGGCGCGAGTCGGTACGTTCGTGAGGGCGAAGCCTTGCTGGCCGCGTCAGCCTGAGCCGCAGCGCCTGAACGACACCGTTCCGCCCGGCCAGTCGTTGACGCCGCCGTGCAGGACCGGACGCGCCTCGACTCCCGCCGCGGTGAGCACGCTCGCCGCAATGCTCGCGCGCATCCCGGACTCGCAGATGGTGACGACCGGGCGGTCCCGGTCGAGGCCGTCCGGTCCCGATTCGCGCAACAGCCTGAACGGGATGTGCACCGAGCCCGGGATGTAGCCCTCGTCGCGCTCGTCCTTCTCCCTTACGTCGACCACTTGAACCGAGCCCTTCTCCAGGAGCCGCTCGACCTCGTCCAGCTCGATCGGCTCGAGACTCTCCGTTGCCGGCACTGCCGTCACGTAACCCCCGAGGTCGAGGAATCCGACCGCGCGGAGTCCTGACGCCGCGCGCCCGGCTTCACCCGGGTCGGTGGCGTGGATGACGATCCGCTCGTCCGGGTCCAGCACGAAACCGGCGCGGGTGGCGAACGACGATCCCGACACGGGAACGTTGAAAGACCCGTGAACGTGGCCGGCAGCGTGCGCATCCGCCGGACGCACGTCGAGGATCGTCGCGTCCCCGGTCGTCTCGAGTTTGTCGAGCGGCGCCGGGGCACCGACGAACCGTCCCTTGTTGATCGCCACGACACGTGCGGTCGTGGGCGGCCGGGGTGTGGACACGGATGCGGTCGCGTTGACGAACGCCTGGACGTCGCCGTACTCCATTGCGGCGTTCGTCCGTTTCTCTTCACCCATCGTCGAGGAGTGCGCGGGACTCATCGACGCGCCGCAGAGCGACCCGGCCACGTGCCCCGGATACACGCGGTAGGAATCCGGAAGCTGCGCCAGCACCTGCAGGGAGTCGAAGAGGCCTTCGGCTCCTTCACGCGCATCGATCGCGAGATCCGGCCGTGCTGCGTCGCCGATGAAGAGCGAATCGCCCGTTAGGACGAGCTCATCTGCAACCATGAACGCGCAGTGCTCGGGGCGGTGCCCCGGCGTGTGCATGACTCGCACCGGCACGGAGCCGGCACGCAGCGCCTGGCCATCTTCGATCGGCTCGAAAGGAAATTCGGGCTCCGCCAGCGGGTGGATCGAGACGGGCACGTCGTGCTCGAGCGCGAAGCGGCCGTGTCCGGAGACATGGTCTGCGTGCGTGTGCGTCTCCAGCACACGGACGATGCGGACCGCTTCCCGCTGTGCGGCCTCAACGTATTGCTCGATTGCGTACGCGGGGTCGACCACGAACGCCTCGCCCGTCGTAGGGTCGCCGATCAGGTAGGAGGCGCAGCCGAGATCGTCGTCGACGAACTGGCGAAACAGCACGATCCGGAAGCTAACACCGGGCCTCGCTAGCTTTCTTGAAGCTTTGTCCTCCCGCGTCATCCTCCTCGTCCTCGTCAGCCTGTGCGCGCTCACCTCGGCCTCGAGTGCCTGGGCCCACGCGAGGCTGATCCGTTCGGTCCCGGCTGACGAGGCGGTGCTCTCGAATGCGCCGACGAGAGTACGGCTCGTCTTCGACGACACGGTCCGGGCCCTGGCCGGGATGAAGGCGATCCGCAACGGGGGCGGGTCGGTGCTCGCCGGGAAGCCGAAAGTCGTCGGCGGTCGGACTGTCGTGATCCCGCTCCGCTCCGGCTTGCGCGACGGGGACTACACGGTGCTCTGGCGCGCTCTCTCGGACGATGGCCACGAGATCTCGGGCACGGTCGTCTTCGGGGTCGGCGCCGGTCGAGCGCCGCCTAAGCCTGCGCTCGCCGTTGACAACGGGCCGACCGCTCAGGACGTCATCTCGCGCTTGCTGTTCTTCGCCGGCCTGCTCACAGCAGTGGGCGCGGCGTTCTTCCGGCTCGTCGTGGCTCGCGTACCGCCGCGCCTCTTGCTCGTTGCGTTTCTCCTGGTCTTCGTGGGCATCTCGGGTCAGCTCCATCACGTCTCCGTCTCCACACGCTTCGGAACGGCCATGGCGGTCGGAGCAGGTCTCGCCGGGCTCGGCGCGCTGCTTGCATCGCTCGTGCCGGTGTTCCCGCGGCTCGAGCCGTTGCCCTTCGCTGTGGCACTCGCATTGGTCCCGATCCCGACCGTCGCGGGTCACGCGCTCGACCGGGGGCGGTCCTGGATCGAGGTCCCCATCGATCTTCTTCATGTCGCCGCGGCCTCGGTCTGGCTCGGGGGTCTGATCGGCCTCATGCTCTTGCTGCGCGGACGTGAGGAAGGTCGGCTCCCGCTGCGGCGATTTTCGAATCTCGCCCTCGCGTCGTTCCTGATCCTTGCGGCAACAGGTGTCATCCGTGCCTTCTCGGAGCTGCGCTCGGTCGGTCAGCTGTGGTCGACGGGCTACGGCAGACTGCTGGTCGTGAAGACGGCGTTGCTCGGTCTGCTGATCGTCCTCGGCTGGCTCAACCGGTACCGCTTCGTTCCTCGCCTCTCGGTCGGAGCGCTGCGCCGCAACGTCGCGTTCGAATTGCTGTTGTTCGCGGGGCTCGTCGGCGCCGTCGGGTTGCTGACGGACTTGCGTCCGGGACGGGACCGCGTCGCGAGCGCGGCCGTCGTGGAGGCCAAGGGCCCCCCGCCGCTGCCGGATCGCGGGATGGTCGTCCAGGCGCAAGAGGCCGGTAACTACGGGGTCGCGCTCGGGACCCTGGGGCCGCGTGCTCGAGTGTTCGTCCTCGGCCAGGACGGCAACGGCGTCAACGGGCTCACGGTCGCCGTGAACGGCAGCACGGCGCGCTCGTGCGGATCCGGCTGCTACGAGTCGACCCTGCCTCGGACGCGAACGGTCCGCGTCACGGTCGGCAGCACGAAGCTCGTCTTCCGGATCCCCAGGCATGTTCGTGCTGCCCACGGGATCCTTGCCCGCGCGACGCGTGCGTTTCGCGCGTTGAAGAGCGTCGAGTACGTCGAGCGTCTCGCCTCGAGCCCGCGCTACAAGGTCGTGTCCGACTTCACGCTCGAGCGGCCGAACCGGCTGGAGTATCGAATCAAGGGCGGGGCCTCCGGGATCATCATCGGCTCACGGCGCTGGGATCGCCTCCCTGGGGGGAAGTGGATTCCTTCCGCGCAGGAGCCGACGCCACAGCCCGAACCGATCTGGGCGGGGCATTCGACGAACGTGTACATGCTCGAGACGACTCCCTCGAGCTACGTCCTCTCGTTTTTCAAGCCGCTCGGTCCGGTGTGGTTCACCGTGCGTCTCGACCGGCGAACCCTGCGACCGCGCGACCTCCGCATGACGGCAGCCGCTCACTTCATGACGCACCGCTACACGAAGTTCAACGCTTTGAGGCGGATCCGCGCCCCCAAGCCGTGACCGTGGCGAGAGCGCGCCGACTCAGAGACCAAGGTGGCGAGCGATGACCGGCCGCGTAGCGGCCCGTCCGCGCAACGGACCGGTGGAGGGGGTGTGGGGGAACCGGGAGGTTCCCCCGCGCTACAGACCAAGATGGCGAGCGATGACCATCCGCTGCACCTCGTTCGTGCCCTCGCCGATCTCCAGGATCTTCTGGTCGCGGTAGAGCCGTGAGATCGGGTACTCGTCCATGTAGCCGTACCCGCCGTGAATCTGCAGCGCCGCGTTGACCACGCGGTTCGAGAGCTCACCCGTATAGAGCTTTGCCTGCGCGGCGGCCAGGGCGAAGTCCCGATCCTCGTCCTTGAGCCAGGCGGCCTTGTAGACGAGGTTCCGCCCGGCCTCGATCTCGGTGGCCATGTCCGCCAGCGCGAATTGAACTGCCTGGAACTTCGCGATCGG
>JBKPTB010000175.1:0-22468 GCA_046735315.1 Actinomycetota bacterium | reverse complement strand
AACTGGGGACAGATGGCGGTCAGCGTCGGCGTCGCCCTACTGCTGTTCACGGCCGGCCTCGCCGTCTTCAGGACGAACGAGCCGCGGTTCGCCGACACGATCTGATGGCTGCTGCGATCGAAGCGCAGGTGCTGTCGAAGCGCTACCGCCTCGGGCAGACGCAGGCGGCCTACGGCACGCTGCGCGACTCGATTACGCGCACCACCGCGCGACTCGTCGGAGGAGAGCGCCGCGCCGCCAATCAGCGCGAGGAGATCTGGGCGCTTCGCGACGTCAGCTTCTCGGTCCGCGAAGGAGAGGTGCTCGGCGTCATCGGCCGGAACGGCGCCGGCAAGTCGACGCTGCTCAAGGTCCTGACGCGGATCACGGCGCCGACGTCGGGCCGCGCAGTCATCCGGGGTCGCGTCGGCAGCCTGCTCGAGGTCGGCACCGGCTTCAACCCTGAGCTGACCGGCAGGGAGAATGTCTTCCTGAACGGCTCGATTCTCGGGATGAAGCGCCGTGAGATCCAGCGCAAGCTCCCGAACATCATCGAGTTCGCCGGCGTCGAGAAGTTCATGGACACGCCGGTCAAGCGGTATTCGAGCGGCATGCAGGTCAGGCTCGCGTTCTCCGTGGCCGCACATCTGGAGCCGGAGATCCTGCTGGTCGACGAAGTGCTGGCGGTGGGAGATGCCGAGTTCCAGCAGCGCTGCCTCGGGCGGATGGAGGACTTCAGCGGCACCGGCAGGACGGTGCTGTTCGTGTCGCACAACATGCAGACGGTCAACCAGTTGTGCGAGCGGGCGATCTGGCTCGACGGCGGCCAGATCGTCGAGGACGGTAACCCGTCCGACGTCGTCACGCGCTACCTGCATACCGTGCAGACCAGCTCGTCGCAGATCTCGTGGCTGGACGACGACTCGGCCCCCGGCGACGAGCTCGTTCGCCTGCTCTCAGTGCGTACGATCAACGAGGCGGGCGACAGAGTCGACACGTGCGATGTCCGGGACGCCGTCGGCATCGAGATCGGCTACCGCGTCCTACGTCAGGGGCCGGCCGTCTTCGCCAAGATCAAGGTACGCGACACTCAGGGCAACCTTGCCTTCAATGCGATGGACGTCACGTCGCAGCGAGAAGAGACGACCTCGCCCGGCGTCTACACGGCCACCGCTTGGATTCCAGCCAACGTCCTCAACGAGGGCACCATGCTGGTCGACGTGGCCGTCTGCACGCTGCGGAACCCGAAGCTCCACCAGCGGGCTCAGCAGTACGAGGCGGTCGCGTTCCCCGTGTTCGATCCCGGCGACGGTGACACCGCCCGTGGGCTGTTCACCGGCCAGATCCGCGGTGCGGTACGACCGTTGCTCGACTGGACGGTCGACCGGATCGACTAGCGCCGAAAGGCTCCGATGCCGAAGCCGCCCTGGGCCGGATCGGCGACGAACTCGTAGGCAGCCGCGGGCCGAATGCTTCGCCACATTCGCGGCACGCCGCCGACGAGCCCGGGTGGCCCGTCGACGATGTCGTGGAAGGCGATCAGCCCATCCGGCCGTACGAGCTCGCGGTACAGCTCGAAGTCCTGCGCGACGCCGGCCTCCGAGTGGTCGCCGTCGATGAAGAGCACGTCGACCTTGCGGCCGTCGAGCCGCCGCTCGACGACCGCTCGAGTGCCTGGGTCGTGCGAGTCGTCGGCGACGAAGTGAACGCGCTGGTCGTCGACGGCGAAGGCTTCGTACAAAGGACGGCGTTGAGCGACATTCCCGCCGCCGAAGCGCAGGTCTCGCGTCGAGGAGAGGTCGACCGATACGAGCACAGCGTCGGGGGCAGCGACGCGGGTGAGGAGGAACAGCGTGCCCCCGAGCGCCGTCCCGATCTCGACGACGGCGCGCGGCCTGAGCTCCTCCACGAGCGCGAGGAAGTCGCGCAGCTCCGACCGCACCTGGTTCGGCGCGATCCTCAAGCCACCCGGCCTCGTCGAATAGACGAAGTCGAGCGCGGCGTCGAGGGAGCGCGGCGCGCTCGCCACCTCCGCCGCCGCACGACGGATTCGGGTGTCGCGCTCGAGCAGGCGCTCCACGCGCACGAGAACGCGGCCGAGCGCGTCGCGCGCGCGACCGAAGCGACGCCGATCGGTCAGCTCAGCGCGTACTGCTGCGTCTCGCTGAGCGCTGCCGCGGACGCGTCGACGACGAAGTTCCGCTCGGACAGCGCCTTGAGAGACGCCGGCGAGTCCCAGGTGAAGGTCGCGAGCGAGCGCGGCTTCGCACGAGCGAAGCCGCCGCGGTGGAAGCCGGCCGTGTTGCAGAGGATGATCGTCCCCTTCGGCGCCGTGAAGGTGACGGAACGCCCATTCACGCGCTGCGCGAATTCGTCGTCGGGCGGGTAGTTCTCGCCGAGCGGACGCCACGGCCAGAGCGCCTCGAGCTCTCCGCCCGGAGCACTCCCCGGGACGTACTCGAACGGGCCGGTGTCCTCGTCGACGTCGACGAGGTAGATGAAGCCCTTGAGCAGATGGCGGTCGTTGAAGTCGCGATGCCAGCGCTGCGACGACTTGCGCTCGTCGTTGTCGCCGCCTGCCGGCGGGGTGTACCAGACGTCCACGTACTCGAGCTTCGACCACATCCCCAGGTAGGCGTTGGCGACGTCGAGCAGACGCTGGTTGATCCCTGCGCGCAGCCACGGATCGTCGAGGCCCAAACGCACGCCCCACGAGTTCTTACGAACCACGAACTCCTTCCCCGGCCTGCGCTTCAACGCCGTCTCGTTCCCCTCCAGCTCGGCCGCGAGCCCGGCCTCGGTCTCGTCGACGAAGCGCGCGGCGTCCGCCTCGAGCTCGCTCCATACCCCGGGATCCGGCACGAGCTCGGTGAACGGCAGCGTCGCGTAGCCCGCCTCGCGCAGCCCGCGAACAACCTGCTGCTGGACGTCGTCGAGCGCGGGCGGGGCGTGGGCATAACGGCGCCGGCTCGCACGGTTGGCGAGCAGGCGATCGTGGGCCTTGTACGTCGCGATCACGCCCCGCCGCTCGATCCCGGCGGCGACGTGGCTCACGCGTGCAGCGAATCGCGAGCGCGTCCTGTGCACCGGCGCAACCCTACCGGCCGAGGAACCGGGCAGCGTCCACGGTCACGCGCTCGCCGCGGGCGTACCACTCCTGCTTCCAGTTCTTGCCCTGCCGAGCGAGCTCAGCGATCTGCGGCGCGGGGCGCGGCGGGCGGACGAGCCGCTTGAGCATCCCGATCGGCCCGAGCTCGAACTGCCGGGACTCGGCCAGGCTCTGCCGGCCCCCGCCGACCTCGGCCGGATCGAGGCTCGAACGCGGGAGGAAGCACAGGTGCAGACAGCGGAGCGGGTCCGTCTCCCAGGTCGTCTCGCCCGCGAGATCGCGGCGCGACTCCCAGTGGTAGCCGGGGCGGAAGACGGCGTCCCCACCCTGCAGCGGCTCAGCGATCCCCTGCCACGACTCGACCGAGTCGAAGTTGAAGAGCTTCGTGATCGGCCGTGAAGGCGGCGCGAGCCAACCCGACGCCGTCCGCGCTTCCTCGTCGAGCGCATCGCAGTTGAGAACGTGCCCCTTGACCCTGAACACGCCCGCATGCGCGCCCGACTTCAAGTCGGCACGGAAGCTCTCGAGCTGCGCCGGGTCGTACAGCTCGTCGCCGTCGACGCCCAGCACCCAGGTCGGCGTGCCGGCGTACTGCTCGAGCAACCGGTGCGCGAGCGCCGACTTCGGCGAGCGGTGGAGGTCGAGGTGGTCGAGCTCGTGCGCAAGCGACTGCAGGATCTCGAACGTGCCGTCCTGCGAGAGGTGGTCGACGACGTGGATCCTGTCGCAGAACTCCGCGACGTTGCGGATTGCCTGCTCGACGAACCGGTCCTCGTTGCGAACGAGGACGCTGCCGACGATCTGCGTCATCAGCCGCCGAGTGCGAGCAACCGCTGCTCGATCGCGTCCATCCGCCGCTGCGCGCGGACCGCGTACGACTCGGCGAGCGCGCCTGCCTCGACGGCGTACGCCGCCTCGTCCGCCGGCGTCGGCGCCGGCAGCACGAGCGGCTCGGCCAGCTCGCCCGGAACGGCGAACTCGCGCCGGTCTGCATCGACTCTGAGCGAGCGAAGCGCATCACGTAAGCGCGTGTCGATGACGAGCGTGCCGTCGTCGAAGCCATGGGCAGCCGCGTCGTCGTCGACGACGAGCGCCTGGTGCTGCTCTTCGATGCGCCCGCTCTGGAGCGCCTCGTACCCCTTCAAGTGGTAGCCAGTTCCGGATCGCTCGATGTGCTTCGTGAAGGCGTCGCCCTGGAGCTGCACCTTGCGCATCCACTGCGCGCGCGACCGGAGCGGGAAGTGCAGGACCTCGAGGGGATGCCAGGTGGTCAGCGTGCGGAAGGTGCTATCCGCGAGCGCGTGATTCCCCCGCGCCACGGTCACCCGCGGATCGGCGCGATGCGCGACCTTCACGACCGGGCGGTAGAAGCTCGTCGGATCGTTGATCGGGGCGTGCTGCGACAGACGCGCGGTCATGCTCTCCGCGAAGAACGCTCCGTCGTCCGGGCGCGGAACGAACGAGCGCCAGAACGCTTGCACGACTCCGTACGCAGGCGGGACCGGGGCGAGCACGTCCTTCAACGACCCCCCGCGGGGCCACCAGAACTCGTCCGCATCGGTGTTGATGACCCAGTCCGCGCCGTACTCCGTCGCTGCGAGGCGAGCCATGCGCGTCACCCATTCACCCTGGCGCAGCCCCTCCGCGGGTTCGTCGATGAGGTGGAGCACGCCTGCGCGCGCGTACGACTCGAGGACGTCGGTCGTTCCGTCGCGCGAGTTGTTGTCGGTCGCGATGACGAAATCGGCCCCGGCGTTGAGATGGAACGAGACCTGCGCGTCGATGACGTCCACCTCGTCGCGGGCGAGCACCGTGACGACGACCCTCATGGTCGCCGCAGCAGCTTCTTCGCCGCGCCGCGGACCTTGCGCTCGATCTGGACGCTCGGCCGCCGCTCGATCGTCAGCAGTCGCTGCTCGAGCGTGTCGAGGCGCCTCTGCAGGCGCACGACGTCGGCCTCGCCGAGCGCGGCCACGTCGACCGCATATGCGGCTTCGTCCACAACTGTCGGTCGCGGGAAAGCGATCGGGTCGCCGGCGCGCACGGCGCGGAGCGCGTCGCGCAACCGCGCGTCGATCACGAGCGTGCCGGCCTGCAGCCCGCGCTCGAGCGCATCGTCGTCGACGAGCAACGACGCGTACAGCTCCTCGATCCGTCCGGCGTCGATCAACTCGCGGACGCGGTCGTAGTAGGGGCTCGGCGCCTGACCTGGGCTGATCTGCTGGTGCGCGTACTTCCGCTCGCACTGCTCGAGGCTGCGCACCGGGAAGTGGAAGAACTCGACGGGATACCAGCCGCGGAGCGGTACGAGCGAGGAGTCGATCAGGCGCTGTGCCCCGATCGATACGTTCACGTCCTGATCGGCGCGATGGATGACCTTGAGGTTGGGCCGAAAGAGGCTGCGCGGATCGTTGATCGGCGACGCAGTCGACACGCGGACGGTCATTCGCTCCGCGAACGACGGCTCGCTGTCAGGGCGCGGCACGAAGTGCCGCAGCAGGGCGCGCACGACGCCGTAGCGGCTCGGGATCGAGGCCAGCACATCCTTCAACGAATCGCCCCGCGGCCACCAGAACTCGTCGGCGTCGCTGTGGATCACCCAGTCGGCTCCGAACTCCGTAGCCGCAATTCGCCCCATCCGTGTGATCCAGTCGGCCTGCCGCAGATACTCGCCGTCCTCGCGGATCAGGTGGAGCTGGCCGGCGCGCGCGTACGACTCCAGAATCTCGGTCGTGCCGTCCTGCGACAGGTTGTCCGTCGCGATGACGAAGTCGACCCCGGCGTTCAGGTGGTACTCGAGCTGTGCGTCGACGATGTCCGCCTCGTCACGCGCGAGCAGTGTCATTACGAGCTTCATCGCCAGGGCGACAGCCTAGGCTGCGGATGGCGCGCAAGAGACGGCCGCCAATGCGCCGGGACGACGGCCGCTCCGATGACGATCAGCGTTGCCGCGAGGGCGAGCCCGAGGTTGCGGGCATTGCCCGCCGGCCATGCCGCTTCTCCGAGGGGCTGAAACGCGAACGGCACGAACCAGAGCGGCGACAGGCGCGGGCGCGTCAGCGCAAGCGGGACGAGTAGCAGCAGGAAGTAGTGCACCCAGACGATGGGCGACGCTGCCAGCGCCGCCGCGAGCACGAGCGTCAGCGTCACGACGTCCCGATCACGCACCGCCCGGCGCTCGTCGCGAGCGGTCAACGCCGCCGCCGCGAGGAGGGCGAGCGCGACGACGACGGCGAGGACACGCGCCGCCGCAAGCGGGAGGTGTGCGCGCACGCCCAGCGCGACTACCGAGTACGACGACGTCGACTCCTCGTCCGCGAGCCGGCGCACGATGCCCGGATAGTCGCCGATCCCGGCGAAGCCGATCGCGGCCCAGCCGACGAGCCCCGCGAGGACGGCGACACCGACGGCAAGGACTGCCGCGCGCAAGCGCCGCGTGAGCGCGAGCCACACGGCAAGCGGCCAGAGGAAGAGCTTCAACGCGATCGCACCTCCCACGGCGGCGCCTGCGGGAACGATGCGGTCACGCCAGTGCCAGGCGACCGCGACGCTCAGCAGGAGCAGCGGCTCGATCGTCCCCAGGTGAACCGAGCTCCGCGTGAACAGGAACGCGAACGCGAACGCGTAACAGCGCCAGTCCCGGAGCTCGAGCAGCCAGAGCGCGAGCGCGAGCATGACGATCGACAGGAGTGTCCAGAGGATCGCCGCCGTCGAGCTGCTGAAGAGCAGCAAGGGGGTGAGCAGCCACGCGACGAACGGCGGGTATGCGAACGTCGAGTCGGCGTTGAACACGTACGGCGAGACTCCGTGCACGACCTTGTGGGCGGCGTCGAGAAAGACGGCGAGGTCGTGCGGCGCGCCGACGCCGTCGAAGTGCGGCCTCAGCATTTCGTAGTAGCTCTTCAGTGCCCACCCGGCCGCTGCGGCTCCGGCCACCGCGCCGGCGAGCTCGGTCCAGGTCGCGCGGCGCCTCGCAGGAGCTCCCACCACGCCGACCGCGGCAAGCAGCATGAAGGCCGGGGCCACGGGCGCCGCGTACTCGGGCACCGCCGGCGCGACGAGTGCTGACGCGACGATTACGACGAGCCCGGCGAGACACGGCGCGATCGCGACGAGTGCGTTCCGGGGACGGCGGTATGCGAACGCGACGGCGCCGATCAGCAGCCAGGCGACGAGTGGTGGGTACCGGTGCGACAGCTGGTTCCAACGGTGCACGACGGATTGGACGCCGCTGCGTGCCGGCACGCGTCCCGCGAGGCGCTCGACATCTGCGTTGAGCTCGTCGTAGCGGCGCTCGTCGCTCGCGTTGCTGAAGACGAACCGGTGGTCCGTCGGCGACGTCCACACCTCCTGCGCGGTACCGCCCGGCGTCCAGAGCAGGGGCCCGATCGCCGACGCCGGAATCGGCTGCCCTTCGGTCGGCTTGGGAAGTTGCTTGCCGTCGACGACGACGTAGTCGCTTCGGGATTGGAGCCCGCCGGCCTGCGTCGAGCTCGCCGAGACGGCCTCCGGCGCGTACACCGGGCGATTTGCCAGCTGGTCCCAGAGCGTGTGCCCAATGCCGGACGCGAGGACGCGCGGGTGCTTCCGGATCGCCTCGCGTGTCGCCGCCGAGAGCTCGGCCGGAGTCGCCGCCCACGTGAGGTCGCCGAAGACGCGGTCGCTCCCCGACGCGAAGAACTGGTGCGTGTCGACGCCGTAGGAGCGGTACGGCTCGCGCGTCAGGAGCTTGCGCTGCACGACGCGCGCAAGGCGGTGCGACGCCGGCCCGTTGTCGGGCGACATGATCCGGTCCAACTCGAACGAGCGATACAGGAACTGGTTCGACTCGTTGCGGACGACGGAACGTGCGTACTGCTTGGGGCTCGCTCCCGGCACGCCCTTGACCGCGAGACCGACGACGACGAGCACCGCGACCACGCCGAATGCAGGCAGACGCCACGCCGCGGGCAGCAGGAACGGCGCGAGGAGCAGCGCCAGCGCGAAGAGGCCGGTGCTCGGGCGCAGCGTCACGGCGTCGTGCCAGCGCAGGTCGGCGAAGATCCTCCAGCTCTGCGCGACGACGACCGCCGGAATGAAGAACGCCGCCGTCCACTCGAGCCGCTCGCGCCGGGAAGCGCGCAGCACGAGCGGCAGCAGCGCCATGACGATCAGCACCTGGTTGCCGGGACGAAGGAGCACGAGCGCGCCCATCCCCGCCCCGGCCAGCGCGAACGCCGTCCGCGACCGCCGGGTGAGCGCCCGAGCGAGCAGCAGCGCCCAGCCGGCGAAGGCGGCCGCGAACAGCGAGTCGCTGGCGAGCTCGTGGAACAGGATCCCGTAGCCGGGATGCACGAGCAAAAGCGCGGCAGTCAGGAGCGCGGCGCGCGCGCCGAATGTCAGGGCGACCTTCGCCCACGCCAGGATCGACAGCGCGTAGAGGAGTGCCAGCCAGACCTCCGCAAACCAGCCGCCGAGCTCGAGCGGCACGCCCACGCCGAGCGCCGCCAGCGGTCCGCGCGTGTTGATGACCGCCGGGTAGATCGGCACCGCATCGCCGAGCTGGAAGAACGCCTGGAGGTAGCGCGTCATGTCGCGGCCGGGATACGCCGGCAGGAAGACGCTCTCGAGCGCGAAGACCGCGAGCGCGAGGCCGAAGAGCGCGACCGCTGACCCTCGCGAGCCGACCCACGCCTCGAGCGACCGCCAGCGCGCCACGTGCGGTCTTGTCCGCGCCGAAATGGCCGCCGGTTTGGCGCTACCTGCGCCGATCACGGCTCCTCGCGTCGGCGCAGGCCGATGATCGAGACGAGGAACGAGGTGAAGAAGATCTGCGCGCCGACCGAGACGATTGTCGCCGCGAGGATCGCGAGCCGCACCTCGCCGAGGCTGCCGAAGCCCTGACTGGCCCAGCGGCCGATGATCACGCCGATCAGCGCGAGCCCGACGAGGCCGACCACGACCGCCAGCAGCAGCCCGTGCTCGAGCTTCAGGCGGCCGCGCGCCCACTGAAGCAGCTGGTCCTGGTCGCTGATGAAGTAGACGCCGAAGGCGCGCGCGGTCAGGCCGAGTCCGATCGCCTGCACGCCGAGCAAGATCAGCAAGCAGCCCAGGATCTCCGCGTGCACGTACAGGTTGCGGCCGAACACCGCCACGTGCGCGAAGACGAGCAGCGTGATGATCGCGCCGACGACGAACATCGCCGCGCCCGGCACCAGGAAGAGGAACGTCGGGTTGTAGACGAGGATCACGCGCAGGTGGCGCCAGCCGTCGCGGAAGGGCGACAGCTTCGACTCGCCGACGCGGCGGTGGAGGGTGATCGGGATCTCGCGCACCTCCAGATGCTCGCGCGTCGCGCGGATGACCATCTCGGAGGCGAACTCCATGCCGACCGTCCGCAGGTTGAGCACGGGCAGCACGTCGCGGCGCACGGCGCGCATGCCGCAGTGCGCGTCGCGGATGTTCGTGCGATGCAGCGCGTTGAGGAACCCCGACAGGATCGGATTGCCGACGCGGCTGAGGAGCGGCATCGCACCGGGCTCGATGTCGCTCATGCGGTTGCCGACGACGAGCTGGCCGCCGTTCTCGAGCTCCGAGACGAAGCGGGGGATCTCTCGGAAGTCGTACGTGAGATCGGCGTCAACCATGACGATGTAGTCGCCTCGCGCCGCGGCCAGGCCGGCGAGGTAGGCGCTCCCGTAGCCCCGACGTGGCTCGTCGACGACCTCAGCGCCGGCCGCGCGTGCGAGCTCACCGCTCCGGTCGGTCGAGCCGTTGTCGACGACGATCACCTGACCCTCGAGACCGGCCTCGTCGAGCGTTGCCCGGGCGCTGGTCACGCATTCGGCGATCGTCTCCGCCTCGTTGAGGCACGGAATGACCACGGACACCAGCATCGGCGAGCCGCCAGGATATGCCTCATGCGCATCTGCCTCGTCTACGACTGCCTGTACCCGTACACCATCGGCGGGGCGGAACGGTGGTACCGCAACCTCGCCGAGCGTCTGGCTGCCGCCGGCCACGAGGTGACGTTCCTTACCCGTCGCCAGTGGGGCCGGGACGCCGCCCCCGACGTCCCCGGCGTGCGGGTGATCGCGGTCTCGCCGCCCGCGGAGCTGTACGCCGGGGGACGCCGGCGCCTGCGGCCGCCGCTTCGGTTCGGGCTGGGGGTCTGGTGGCATCTTCGCCGGCACGGTAGTCGCTACGACCTCGTGCACACCGCGTCCTTCCCGTACTTCTCCCTCCTCGGTGCGGCAGCGGCGCGGAAGCGCACGGACTTCCGCCTCGTCGTCGACTGGCACGAGGTCTGGACGCCCGGCTACTGGCGCGAGTACCTCGGCAGGATCGGTGGAGCACTCGGCTGGCGCATCCAACGCGCGTGCATCGGCGTCCGGCAGCGAGCATTCTGCTTCTCCCGCCTGCATGAGCAGCGCCTGCGCGAGGAGGGGCTGGCTGCAGAGCTGACGCGACTCGAAGGCCAGTACACCGGCGTGCCCGAGGCGACCGACCCCCGCCCTGCTCGTGCTGTCGTGGTCTTCGCCGGCCGACAGATTCCCGAGAAGCGGGCGCCGGCTCTTGTGCCCGCGATCGCAGAAGCGCGCCGGCGGCTACCCGAGCTTCGAGGCGAGATCTACGGCGACGGCCCCGAGCGTGCCGATGTGTTGCAGACGATCGCGCGCAACGGGCTACAGGACGCAATCAGCGCCCCCGGGTTCGTCAGCGCCGGCGTGCTGGAGAACGCAATCGCCACTGCGCTCTGTCTCGTCCTGCCGTCGCGCCGGGAGGGGTACGGCCTGGTCGTGATCGAGGCGGCCTCGCGCGGCGTGCCGGTCGTGGTCGTGGCGGGGCCGGACAACGCGGCCGTCGAGCTCGTCGACGACGGGACGAACGGTGTCGTGGCGCAGTCCGCTGAACCTCACGAGCTTGCAGAGGCAATCCTCCGAATCGAGGCAGCCGGACCGCAGCTCCGCGCCTCGACCGCGGACTGGTTCCGGCGGAACGCGGAGCGCCTCTCCTTCGACAGCTCCTTCGAGCGCGTGCTCGAGGTCTATGGCGAGAGCTGAGCGCTCCGTCCTCCACGTGCTCCCCCACGCCGGGGGCGGCGGGGACACCTACGTCGACGTCCTCGACCCGATGCCGGGCTATCGCTCGACGCGCGTCCATCTCGCACCTGCGCGAAAGCCGGGTCCCGCAGGCGTCGGGCGCGGGCTGCTCGAGCTCGCACGGCGAATCCACGGGCACGATCTCCTTCATGTGCACGGTGAGGGCGCAGCCTCCTTGCTGTTGCCGCTCGTGGCGCTGCACCGCTCCGTGGTCACGTTGCACGGCCTGCACCTCTTCCGGCGCGCGACCGGTCCACGACGGAGCGCGGCGGCGCTCAACCTGCGCGCCGTGGTGCGCGCGGCCGACCGGACCATCTGCGTCTCGAAGGCCGAGCAGTCCGTGCTCGCCGCCGCCGCAGGAGCGGCCCTGGCCGAGCGCAAGACGACCGTGGTCCACAACGGCACACGCGTCCCGGCGGAGTCGACGGCCGCGGAACGAGCGAGCGTGCGGGCCGACCTGGGGCTGTCCGGCTCGGCCCTGGTCGGCATCTGGGTGGGCTCCCTCGACGAGCGGCGGGACCCCGTCGCGGTCGCGCGCGCGGCGGAGGCAACCGGCACGGCGCTCCTGTTCGTCGGCGAAGGGCATCTGCGGGACGAGGTCGAGCGCGCGGCCCGCACACACGTGCGCGTCCTCGGACAGCGCGACGACGTGCCGCGGCTCCTGAGCGCGGCGGACGTCTTCGTGCTGATGTCGCAGCGCGAGGGCTTGTCGTTCGCGCTCGTAGAAGCGATGGCACACGGCCTGCCGTCCGTCGTTGCCGACATCCCGGAGAACCTCGAGGCCGTCGGAGATTCCGGCATCCTGGTGCCCTATGGCGATGTCGACGCCGTCTCGGACGCGTTGCGACGGATGACGAAGGAGGCTGCAGAACGTTCGAGGATGGGCGAGCATGCGCGCCAAAGGGCCCGGGACACGTTCTCGGCGGAACGCATGATCGAAAGGACCCGTGCCGTCTACGACGACGTGCTCGGCGCGTTGTAGACGTGCAGCCTGAGGGCGACGCTCCGGCGGAACGTGATGCGGGAGTCGACGGCGTCGGGCGGCGGCGGGGAGACACGCGGCAGATCACGCGCCGCGCGCCAGCCCGCGAGCCGTCCGCGAAGCGCCGCGAGATCGTGTGAGAAGACGGCGGCATCGCCGGCCACGACCATCGCCTCAGTCGCCAGCGCTCGCACCGCTGCCCGGCTCCTCAGGACGCCGTACCGGCGTAGGAAGTAGCCCCGGGCGAACCCACCCTGGTAGCGCTGCCAGGCCGAGCGCGTCACGGCGCTCGCGGAGCCGATGTGCACGGCGACAGCGTCGCGCGTCGCGCTCGCCGCCCAGCCTGCCGCTCGCAGGCGAAGCGCCAAGTCGACATCCTCCGCGTACGCGAACACTCCTTCGTCGAGGCCGCCGACGCTCGCCCACGCCGTACGCCGGTAGGCGCCGGCCGCACCCGAGGGGCCCGCAAGGGTCGGTTCCTCGGCCTTCGGGGTGTCAACCTGCAGGCCGCGCAGCCGCGGGTAGCCCGCCATGGTCGGGTCGACGGCAAGCCCGAAGCTCTCGATCGTATCCTCGCCCGGCGCAAGCAACAGCGCGGCCACCGAGCCGAGCCGGTCGTTCTCGGACAGCGGCGCGGCGAGCCGTTCGAGGAAGTCGGGCCGACACTCCACGTCGTTGTTGAGCAGGACGATGACGTCTCCCTCTCCCGCTGCGGCGCCTCGGTTGCACGCGAGCGGAAAGCCGGCGTTCATCTCGAGCTCGATGACCTGAACCCTTGGAAAGGCCGAGCGGAGGCGCTGCGGCGTACCATCGCCCGAGCCGTTGTCGACGACGATCACGTTGTGCGCAAGCGTCTGCGCCTCGAGAAGCTGGATGCACCGCTGAGTCAGCGGCCAACCGTTGTGCACCGGAATGACGACGTCGACCATCTTCGCGGCCGATCGTACGGGCTGTAGGTCCGCCCTCTGTCCGAGAATGCTTCGGTGCTGACGGCCAGACCTCGCCGTAGCGGCGTGCGCAGCGGCGCGCTCCTCGCCGCAGCCACCGCGGCGTCGATCCTCGCCGCCTACGTCTTCCTCCTCGCAGCCGGACGCATCCTCGGCAGCGAGGACTACGGCGCGCTGGCGGCACTGCTCGGACTGCTCGCAATCGTGCTCATTCCGGCGGGCGCGCTCCAGATGGCGATCTCGCGTGACCTGTCGCGCCGCCTGGCGACCGGCGACAGCGCCGGTGCCGCGCGGCTGGCACGCGGGACTTTGCGCACGTTCGCCCTTGCGACGGTGCCGCTCGTGGCGGTTCTCCTGGCGCTCTCCCAGCCCCTTTCCCGATTGCTGCACATCGATTCCGTGGGCATCGTCGTCCTCGCGGTGCTTTCCCTGGGGACGGCGCTCGTCTTCCCGCTTGCCATGGGGGTCCTGCAGGGCGAGCAGCGCTTCGAGGCGCTCGCCGTTCTCTATGTCTTCCCCTGGGCAGCACGCCTCGTCGTTCTCGGGATCGCCGCCGCCGCGGGATACGGGCTGGGTGGGGCCGTCTTCGCGACGCTCGTCGGTGCGCTCGGCTCGACGGCCCTCGCATACGCACTGGTCCGGCCGACTATCCGCGGAGCCGCGCCGCTTCCGCGTCGCGAGCTGGTGGTGTTCCTGCGCGACCTCTGGCCCGTCGCGGTCGGGCTCATCGGGATCGCTGTGCTGACGAACGTCGACGTCCTCATCGTGAAGGCGCGCTTCTCGGGCCACGAGGCGGGGGCGTACGCAGCAGCGTCTGCGTTCGCGCGCGTCGGCTTCTTCCTTCCCGGGGCCATCCTCCCCGTGCTCTTCCCGCGCACAGCGGCGCGGCAAGCGCGCGGCGAGGAGACACGGGACATTCTCGGCCGCTCGCTGCTGGCCACAGCCGTTTTCTGCGGCTTGCTCGCGCTCGTCTACGAAGCCGCGGGCACCGGTCTCGTCACGATGACCTTCGGGCAGGACTTCTCCGCGGGCGGCGCCGTGCTCGCACCGTTCGCCCTCGCAATGGGTCTCGCGTCGGTCGCGAACGTCCTCGTCAGCTACCACCTCTCGCGCGGCGAGACCCGCTACGTCTGGATCATCGCCGGCGCAGTCGTCGCCCAGATCGCCGCGCTCTCGACGATTCCGTCGAGCCTCGAAGGGATCGTCTGGACGAACGTCGTGGTCGGCGTTGCTCTGGTCGCCGCCCACGAGCTCTTCGTCGAGTCGTCGGCGCCCGCGATCCGGGAGGCAATCGGTCGAGTCCCCACTGCGACACGCAAGCGTGCGCGCGGCGCCGCGGTCGAGACGGCAGTCGTCCTCCTCGGTGCGGCCGCGTTCGTCTGCGTGCTGATGTGGCCGCTCGTCCGGCATCTCGGGTCGGCGATCGTCGGCTCGCCCGGAAGCGACTCGACGGGCTCGCTCGCGTTCTTCTGGACGCTCCAGCACGAGAGCGGCTTCCACCTCCTCGGACACACGCATCACACGCTGAGCGGCGCCCCGTTCGGGTGGGACGAGGGCAACGGACTGAACGTGCAGTGGTTTCTCCCGTACTACCCGACCTACCTCGCCACGAGACTGTTCGGCGCAGTCGTCGCCTACAACCTGGTAACGCTCGCGGGGTACGTCCTTTCGGGAGCTTCGATGTACGCCCTGGTGCGCTACCTCCGTTGCTCGCGTGTCGTCGCGATCTGGGCGGCGGTCGTTTTCATCATCTTTCCATGGCACTTCGCGCGCGCAGAGCACGCCTCGCTCACACACCTCGAAGTCCTCGTCCTGCTCGTGTTCGCGCTCATCGCGGCGACACGGCGGCCGAGCTTGCCGAGGTTTGCCCTCGTCGGCGCGGGCACCCTCGCGTGCTGGCTGACCTCCGGCTACTTCGGCGGGATGGCCGTCATCACCGTCATCGCGTTCTCGGTCGGCGCCGGACTGTTCCTCACGCGCGGGCGCGGCGTGCTGCTCACGGCGGGCGTCCTCGGCGCCTCACTGGTGGCCACCGGCGTAGTCGCGCTCGCCTCGTACGTCTCGGGCGCAAACCGCGGAGCCGGCATCGGCCGCGAGGCCTCGGCACTCGCCGCGTACGGCCTGCGTCCGATCGAGCTCGTCGTTCCCGCCGTGCACCACGCCATCTTCAACCTCGACGGCTTCTGGGCGCGGCACCTGCACGGTTCGAACCCGACTGAGATCAGCAACTACCTCGGCTGGGTTTCGATCCTGCTCGCCGCGGGATGGCTGGTGGTGGCGGCGCGGCGGCGCACGGACTGGCGGCCTGCCACTGCCGGCCTCTTCCTCGCGTTCGTCGTCGGGTTCCTCTTCGCCTTGCCGAGCCCGTACGCCGGCGTCGCGATGCCCTCGAAGCTGCTCTGGCACGTCCTGCCCGCGTTTCGCGTGCCGTCGCGATGGGACCCGCTCTTGATGACGACGCTGCTGCCGCTCGCCGCACTCGGCCTTCAGACGCTCGGCGGCACGCTCGAGAAGCGCCGTCGCTATGCGACGACGGCACTCGCCGCTGCCGCGCTTGCGCTCTCCGCCGTGGAGCTGGCGACCCACCGCCCGCACCATTTCCGCACCGTTCCGGTCCCGGGTGAGTACCTCGCCGTCAAGAACGCGACGCCGATTGGCATTCTCGCCGAGTATCCGCTGGGCTACTCGGATCTCTACCGGCTCTGGCAACGCGTCCATGGGCGGCCGCTCGTGAACGGCGCCCCGGAAGGATCGGTCGCCGACCAGGCGCGCTTGGTGCTACTCGACCCGGCCCAGCCGGGCACTGCGGAGTCGCTCGCCCTGCTCGGCATCACCGCCGTCGCAATCCATCCCGGCGGTGGAGCCGACACGCCGGTGCAGCCGCGCGAGCCGGCCGGGAAGAGCGGCTACCGACTGGTGGGACGGTTTCCGGACCGGTCGTCCGTGTGGCAGGTCACGGCACCCCCGGCACCGGCGTTCGTCACGCTACCGGCCGGATTCTCCACGCCCCGCCTCGTCGACGGAACGGTCGGCTTCCCCCTCATCGCGTCATCGGGTGTGGGCCTGCTGGAGCTGCGAGCCAAGGCGCCAGGCGTCGTACGGCTCTTCTTCGACGCGACTGCTCCGGACGGTAGCCATCGGCTCCGGCTTCAGGACGCGCAGGGAGAACACCCGTTCACGTTCGTGGGCTCGACGCAGATCGACGTGAGCGTCGAGGTGCCCCGCGGAGTCTCGCAGCTCTTCGTGAAGGTCGATCCGGCACCCACGTCAGAGGCGGAGGCCGTCATCATCTCGCAGCCGCGCACCGAACGGGCGTCCGGAGGTCCTGCGCTGCACGCCATCCCGACGTCAGCGGACGCCGGCTTCTGATACGTACCCTCGCCGTACGAGGTCGTCGACGATGACGTCGGAGGGCGAGGCGGTCGGCAGCGCCGAGCGGCGGCGAAAGCGAGCGGGTTCCGCAAGAAAATCGCGCAGCACTTTGGGCCTCATCCCGGAGAGCACAGCGTTCTCGCCGAGCCCTTCACGCCGCTCGGTCTTGACGCGATGCACGAGGCACGGGAGATCCAGGTAGTAGCACTCCTCCTGGCTACCACCGCTGTCGGTGACCACGAAAGCTGCACGCCGCTCGACCCGCACGAAGTCGAAGAAGCGCAGTCGCGGAATGCGTCGGAACGACATCCCGTCGAACCTGCTCGTCAGGCCGAACCGCTCCAGCGCGGCAATCGTCACGGGGTGGTCGATGAACAGCAGCGGCGTTGCCTTTGCAGCATCGGCGAGCGCGTCGACCGTCTCCGTCAGGAGCCGCCGGCTGTTCAGCAACTCGAACCGATGAAGCGACACCACGCCAAACGCAGTGTCGGGAACGTCGATCACCGCCGGTTCATCGGAGACGAGAGCAAGGCTGTCACGGATCGTGTTCGATCCGGTGTCGATGACTACCCCTCGGTGGACGTTCGACGCAGCCCAGTGACCCGGCGCATAGTGAACGCGGCTGAGCGCTGTCGCCGCTTTACGGTTCAGCTCCTCGGGAAACGGATGCCGGACGTCGTAGCTCCGCAGTCCACTCTCGATGTGCGCCACGGTCGTGCGCAGAGACCTCCCCATCACGCTCCCGAGGACCGTCGTCATCGTGTCCCCGTGTACGAGCACCAACGGGTGGCCGGGACCCTCGCGCAACGTCCGGCGCAGGGGACGCCGGTGACGAAGCCACGAGCGCGTCACCGTGGCAAACCAGCCAGGGATGTCGGAGTTCACGCGCAGGTCGCGCCCGTGCGCGCCCCACCCGAGCCAGAGGTCCGGCTGGCGCAGGCCGAACTGCTCGAGGAACAAGGGGATCTGCTGCACCTGCTGGCCGGTCGTCGCAAGCACGTATGGATGGTCGTGCTCGTCGAGCCGGATCAGCACTGGCGCGAGCTTGATCAGCTCCCCCGTCGTGCCGAAGACGACGAGGATCAACGCATCAGCTCGTAGAGACCGCGCCACATGCCGAGCGCGTGCCCGAGGGCATAGACGGGAGTGACGGTTGCGAGCACCTCGACGTCGTGGCGCGACCGGCCGGCGCGGACGCCGTACGCGGCCGCGGCTCCGCCGCATGCCGCAACTGCCGCCGGGACGAGGATCGGGCGCCGCAGCGCAGCGACGGCGAGGAGGGTGCTTGCCGGGAAAAAGGCCGCGACGACCGGGAAGAAGCGCGAAGCAGGTGTGCCGTGACCGTCGAGAAACACCGTGCCGCGGTGGAGGGCATGCCGGAAGAATTCGGGAAGCGTCGTTCGCGGCGAGTACGTGCAGGAAAACTCGGGTGAGATGTGGATGCGCTCCCGCGCAGCGACGGCCCGCAACACCGGCGTGTCGTCGTTCGCGAGCCGGACGTTTTCGTAGTGCGACCGAAAGCGCGCGAACGCCGATTCGAGCAGCGCACGCGGTGCGAGGAAGCAGGTCGTGCCCTTCGGGAAGCGGTCGAACTCCTCGAGCCCGAAGCTCGTCGTGCGTGGGTGGTCGAAGTAGTCGCGCCATGCGAGCTCGGCCAGCAGGCGCCAGAACTCGCCGTAGGGACTCTCCGCCACGACGTGTACGTGGGCGTTCCACACGGGCGCCTCATCGAGGCGCGGATGCACGAACCGCAACGCGCCCACGCCGAGCCGCACGCGTGAGTCGAGGAAGAGGACGTGCTCGCCGTGCGCCGCCGACAGGCCCGTGCGCCGTGCCTCGAAGCGTCCGCGGTTCGACTGCGAGACGAGCCGCAGCTCCAGGCGACCGTCGGAGCTCGCGCGCGCCACGTCGGCGCTGCTGTCGGTCGAACCGTCGTCGACCAGCACCAGCTCGGCGTCGAAGCCGCTCCCCTCGAGCGCCTGCGCGAGCGCCTCGATCGTCGCGGGCAGGTGGGATGCCTCGTTGAAGACGGGCATCACGACGGTGAGCGAGTCTCCTACCATCAGCCAGGCCCATGCTGACACGACTGCTGCGCTGCCCGCACTGCGGGTCGGGCCTTGCACTCGAGGCCGACGCAGTCTGCTCTAGCGGGCACCGCTTCCCGATCGCCGACGGAATTCCGGTGTTGCTCGACGAGGAAACTATCGCGGGCGAGCCACAATACAGCGGCCAACGCTCGTACTTCGACGCCGAGTTTCGAGGCTACGAGCGCTATTCGCTCGAGAACTGGCGTGCCGCCTACATCGACCGACTCCGCACAGCCGGAATCCTCCACGAATCCGCCGCGCCACTCGTCGACGTGGGCGTGGGCGGCGCCGGGTACACCGTCATCGAGGCGGCGCGCGCCGGGCTCCCGGCGATCGGCTGCGACATCTCGCTGGAAGGCCTCAGAAGCGCGCACGGCTTCGCCGCAGCGCAGGGCGTCGCCGCGCGGACACTATGGGTGCGCTGCTCGGCGGAGAGGCTGCCGCTCGCATCGGAGTCCGTCGGCGCGGCCCTCGCGATTGCCGTGCTCGAGCACGTGCCGGACGACGACAACGCGCTCCGCGAGCTGGCGCGCGTGCTACGCCGCGGCGGCCGTGCGTGGATCACGGTGCCACACGCCATGCGCCACATCTCGCCCATCTTCCGCCGAGCAAACCGGCGCCACGACCGACGGCTCGGCCATCTGCGTCGCTACGAAGCCGAAAGCCTGATCGAGCGCGCGCGCATGGTCGGCCTCGAGCCGCTCGACGTCCAATTCACGGGACATCCAGTGAAGGTCCTGCAGTTGTTTGGCGGCGGTCTTAGTGATCGCCTCTGGTGGTGGTGCGAGGCGCGGGACCGCCGGCGCTCGAGCGACAGACGCGGAAGCATGCAGCTCAGCGTTGTCTTTGCGCGTGCGTAGGTACTGGGCCGGGCTCGTGCGGCGGCTAGACCGGCCGGGCCGCCGGGCCCTGCTCGTCGTGCCGGCGTCGGCGTGGGTGACCTGGAGGTACCGCGAGCCGTGCATCGTCTACTGGCGGGACGGGGTCTGGATCCACCACTACCGCAACGCGAGGATCCCTCACTCCTCCCTGGGGCGCGCCGCCCCCCCGGCCGTCCTCACCGCGGAAGGCCGCGATCTTTTCCTGCACGACTACACACCGCAGCGCGGGGACGTCGTCTTCGACGTCGGGGCCGGAATCGGCGCAGAAACATTGCTGTTCTCCGAGCTCGTAGGGTCCGATGGCCACGTCGTATCGATCGAGCCGCATCCGGGCACCTTCGAGCGGCTCTTCGGCCTATGCACCGCGAATCGACTGGACAACGTGACGCCGCTGCAGGTCGCGGCGACCGACACCGAAGCCGATGTCGTCTTGTCCGACGGTGCCCATCACCTGCAGAACAAGCTGCTCGACTCGGACGAGGCGGGGATCGTGGTGCCGGCTCGAAGGCTCGACGCCATCGCCGCCGAGCTCGGCATCGGACACATCGACTTGTTGAAGATGAACATCGAGGGTTCCGAGGAGCGTGCTCTTGCAGGCATGGGCACGCTCTTGACGAGGACGCGCCACGTCTGCATCAGCTGCCACGATTTCCTCGGCGTGCCGACCAAGGCAGCGGTTCTCAGCTTGCTCACGAAGGACGGGTTCGACGTCCACACTCGCGACGATGCGCCCGAGCCATGGACTCGCGACTACGTCTACGGTGCGCGTCTGTGACGGCCGACGAAGGACGACACCGCATGGTCAATGGGCTGCACCGGCGGCGCGACGATTCTGCCGCCCACGCTCCGGTGCTATCTGGCGCGGTGCGACGGATCGCGGTCGAGACCGCCCTCGTACTGGTCGTGACGACGGCGTTCGTGTGCGCGCTCTTCTGGCGAATGGTGATCGCCCTCGGGACCACGCTCCTCGAGCCCGGCAGCGACGCGCCCGGCGGAGTCGGCTGGCTCTATGCACTGCGACACGAAGGCGGCTATCACCTGTTCGGTGCCACGCATCACACCGTCACCGGGGCACCGTTCGGGTGGGACGAGTCGAACGCCCTGAACATCCAGTGGCTGATCCCGTACTACCCGGCCTACCTGGCGACGAGGCTCTGGAGTGCGCTGGCCGCGCACAACCTTGTCTTGCTGTCCGGCTACGTCCTGTCCGGCGCGGCCATGTATCTGTTCGTACGTTACCTGGGGTGTGGCCGCCTCGTCGCGGCATGGGCGGGCCTCGTCTACATCGTCTTCCCGTGGCACCTCATGCGCGTGCCACATCCATCACTTGTGCACCTCGAGTTCCTGCCGCTGCTGCTGGTGGCGCTGGTTGCAGCGGCGCGCCGCTCGACGTGGCCACGCTTTGGAGGCATAGCCGCCGCAACCCTCGCCTGCTGGCTGACGTCGGGGTACTTCGGAGCAATGGCCGTCATCACGACGGTCGCCTTCGCGCTCGGAATCCTGCTGACGCGCGGGTTTCAGCACCGGGCCCCGCGCTTCTTCGTCCTCGCGACTGCGAGCACGCTGGCCGGCACCTTGGCCGTCGGTGCCGTTGCCCGGGTCGCCAACGTCGGCCGCACGACCGGGTTGAACCGTCGTGTGGAAGACGTCCACTCCTGGGGATTGCACCTACACGAGCTCGTCGTCCCAGCGGCACGCAACTTCGTCTTCGGCCGCTGGACGGAGCCGTTCCTGCACACGCATCAGCACGGGTCGTATCCCGTCGAGACGACGAACTACCTCGGCGCCCTCACGATTTTTCTTGCGATCACGTGGCTCGTCCTCGCGTGGCGTCGGCGCGCGAGCGTCGGTGCACCCGCGCTGGTCGTGACACCGGCGTTGGCGGTCGTCGCGATCGTCGCCCTTTTGTTCGCACTCCCGGGGCCGGTCTCCATCGGAGGCCACAGCGTGTGGACACCGTCACGACTGCTGTTTGCGATCGTGCCCGCTTTCCGCGTGCCCTCGCGCTGGAGTGTCGTGATGATGACGGCGCTCGTGCCACTCGCCGCACTGGCGCTGCAGGAGGCTGCTGCAATTGCGTCTCGATACGGGAGGGGATGGAAGGCCGCGGCGTTGGGCTCGGCGGTCGTTGTCGCGGCCGCGGCCGTGTCTTTCGCGGAGCTCGCTTTCAACCCGACGACGTCGCGGCTATCGACGCAGCCCGAGCCCGTGGAGTACGCCGCCCTGGCGCGAACTCCGCCGGGAATCGTCGCGGAGTACCCGCTCGTACCTCAGCTCGGCTACTTCTTCTGGCAGTCGGTTCACCACCGACGACTCCTGAACACGTCGGCATTCGGCTCACCCGCCGACGACGCGCAGCACGCATTGGTGAATCCCAGTACTCCCGGCACGGCGGCGCAGCTCGCCCTGCTCGGTGTGACGGCGATCGTGACGCACGGAGACGCGCTGCGGTGGTCGGCGGCGGAGTATCGCCGCAACCCCAGGGACTGGGGGCCCGGCTACCGTCTCGTCGCCCGCTCGCCGACCGGGGATTCGATGTGGCAGGTCGTCGCACGCCCGGCCCCTGCTCTCGTTGCGGCCGTGAGCGGCTTTGCCCCGCCCGAGGCACTCCCGGACGGGACTCCCGCCTTCGCGCTCGTCTCGACGTCCGGTGTCGGCTACATCACCATCCGCGCAAAAAGCGACTCCCTGCTGCGGCTCTCATTCGACGCGCGGCCCCCGCAGGGCAAGCAGCGAGTCCTCCGTCTGGCCGACGAGTCGCACGAGCGCCGCTTCGCGCTCAACGCCGCGGCACTCGTCTCCGCCGTCGTGGCGGTACCTCGTGGCGTTTCGGTTCTCCTGCTCAAGACCGACCCCGCACCGACGTCGGCGGAAGATGCAATCGTGCTCTCGCACCTTCGGGTGGAACGGACGAAGCAGCCGGCCGAGCTGCACGCGCTTCCCCAAGATGGCGATCCGGGCTTTTGAAGATCGCCATCGTCTCGAACGGCTTTGCGGACGGTCCGGCCCAGGCTCTTCGCGACTATCTCG
>JBKPTB010000174.1:0-9143 GCA_046735315.1 Actinomycetota bacterium | reverse complement strand
ATCGGGGCGTGGCGACGGCGCCGCAGCAGAGCGACTCCTTCATCCTGCGCTTCTCGGAGCTCACGATGGCGAGCCCGGCGCGACGCCATGACGCTGCGCTGCGTGGGCTCGACGTCGCTCTCGCTTGGGTCTTCCTGCTGGTCACGCTCCTGTTGACGGTTCCCATCGCCGCAGCGCTCCTGCTGACGAGCGGACGCCCGGTCTTCTATCGCGGCGAACGCGTCGGCCGCGGCGGACGCGTGTTCCGAATGCTGAAGTTCCGGACGCTGCGGGCGAACGCCGAGGAACGCCTTGGGCCGTATCTCGGCGAAGAGCTCGTTCGACGAACCAGGCTCGAGACGACCGCGATCGGCGGCTGGCTGCGAGCAACGCAGCTCGACGAGCTCCCTCAGCTCTGGAACGTGGTACGCGGCGACATGAGCCTGGTGGGCCCGCGTCCGATCAGGCCGCGCTTCTTCTCAAAGCTAGGCGCAGAGCTGCCGGCCTACTGGCAGCGTCTCGTCGTTCGGCCCGGACTCACCGGCCTCGCACAGGTCCGGCGTGGGTACGAGACGTCGATGGCGGAAAAGCTTGCGCACGACCTGGAGTGGATCGCGGACCGCTCGGTGCGCCTCTACCTGCGCACGCTCGCGGTGACGCTCCTGCGCGTGCTCCGTCAGTTCGTGCGCGGGCTCACCGGCAGCTAGATCTCGAGCCTCGCGTCCTCGAGGTCGAGGTCGCGCTGCAGGCGGCGCTCGACATCACTGCTAATCACACCCTGCCGCCGGAGGTCGACGATCGCGGAGCGCTCGGCCTCGAGCAGTTCGCGGCGTAAGCGCTGGTAGCTCTGCGATCGCTGCTCGATCGCTCCGTCGTCCCCGTCGTCGAACCTCGAGGCAAACCGATTCTTCCGAAAACCGTAGAGGCCGCGCAGCCGTTCAGCGGTGTCGTCGCGGACCCAGTCCTCCACCTCGAGCTCCTCCAGGCGCGCGAGAGCTGCGTCCGCCGCCTTGATACGTGCCTTGGCGTCCTCGCGCTCGTCCAAGTGGTCGGGCTCGATGCGGAACGCGCGGATGACGGCGGGCAGAGTCAGACCTTGCACCACCAGGGTGCCGAGGATGACGCAGAAGGTGAGGAAGATGATCAGGTCACGCTCGGGAAACGGTGCTCCGGCGTCGGTGGACAGCGGAATTGCGAGCGCGGCAGCGAGCGAGACTGCGCCGCGCATCCCCGACCAGGCGACGACGGCCGGCTGACCTGCCGTGACGCGTCCGTGCCGCAACCGCGGAAAGAGCAGCTTGGGCAGCAGCGTCAGGATCGGGCCCCAGACGATCCTGGTGACGACCACCGCGGCTGTAACGAGGAAGCCCCACCACATCAGGGACCCCGTCGACCAGCCGGTTAGTTCGTCGAGGATCCGAGACAGCTGTAGGCCGACCAGCGCAAACACCAGGGCATTGAGGACGAACGTAACAATCTCCCAGACAGCCACGCCTTGCAGGCGTGTCTGCACCGAAGTCAGCTCGGGAGTGCGCCAGCCCAGATAGACGCCGGCCGTCACGACGGCGAGGACACCTGATGCGTCGATCGCGTTCGCCAGGATGAACGCGAAGTAGCCCGTCATCAGCGCGATCGTCACCTCTACGGGAGGGTTGTCCAGACGCCGCCTCACCGCGGCAACGAGGTAGCCGACGACGAGCCCGACACCGACGCCGCCGACAACCGCCCAGAGGAAGTGCCATGAGGCATTCCAGAACGAGAAGGCACCCGACACGGCGGCGATAACGGCCACGCGATAGAGGACGAGAGCGGTCCCGTCGTTCACGAGCGACTCGCCTTCGACAATGGTGACGACCCGGCGCGGCACGCCGAGGCGCCGCATGATCGCCGTCGCGGCGATCGGATCCGTCGGCGACACGATCGCCCCGAGCACGAACGCCGCGCTCCAGGACATGCCGTCGACCCACTGGTGTGCCACGACGGCAACGACCGTCATCGTCACGATCACCAGGGGTATGGCCAGCATCCCGATCGCGACCGCGTTCGCCCGAAGCTCTCTCAGCGACGTGAAGAAGGCCGATGAGTAGAGCAACGGCGGGAGCACGGCGATCAGGACGACGTCCGGCGGCAGCGCAATCGAGGGCACGCCGGGAACGAAGCCGAGCGCCAGGCCCCCGAGGACGAGGAAGATCGGGTACGGAATGCGCAGGATCGGCGCGGCCACGAGCAGCGCCGCGATCGCGGCGAGGAGCCCGATCAGCAGTAGCTGGTCGTGCGTGTCGAAGTGCATCCCGCGAGCCTACGCCGCTCCTACACTCCTGCGCATGTGCGGAATATGCGGGATCGCGTCCTCGAACGGCAACGCGCTCGGCGACCGCGTCGCCGCCATGAGCGCGACGCTCGTGCATCGCGGCCCCGACAGCTTCGGGGAGTTCAGCGACGGTGACGTCGCCCTGGCGGCACGGCGTCTCTCGATCATCGACCTCGAGACCGGCGACCAGCCGATCTCAAACGAAGACGGATCGCTGCACGTCGTCCAGAACGGGGAGATCTACAACTACCGCCAGCTGCGACACGAGCTCGAGCGCGGCGGGCATCGCTTTCGAACGCACGGCGACACGGAGGTCCTCCTCCATCTCTACGAGGAGCTCGGCGACGGGTTCGCCGAGCGGTTGCGGGGCATGTTCGCAGTCGCGATCTGGGATGCCCGCCGGCGGCGGCTCGTGCTCGCGCGCGACCGCTTCGGGATCAAACCGCTGTACTACCGCGCCGTCGACGGCGAGCTCGCGTTCGCGTCGGAGCTTCGCGCGCTGCCTCGCGGCGAGATCGACCTCGCTGCGCTCGAGGCCTTCCTGGCGTTCAACTCGATCCCGGCGCCGCTGACGATCTTCCGCGAGGTGCGCAAGCTCCCGGCCGGGCACCTCCTGAGCTGGGAGGACGGGCGCGTTCGGCTCGAGCGCTTCGCGCGGCCCGCACCCGTAGCAGCGGAGGAGCTGCGCGACGACGAAGAGGCAGAGCTCGTCGAGGAGCTTCGCTCGCGGGTGCGCGATTCGGTGCGCGCACATCTCGTCAGCGACGTCCCCGTCGGCGTCCTGCTGTCGGGCGGTGTCGACTCGGCGTTCCTGGCGGCACTGGCCGCCGAGGAGAGCTCCGAGCCCCTGCGGACCTTCTCCATCGGGTTCGAGGAACGGTCCTTCGACGAGCTCGCCGACGCCCGGCTGGTCGCAGAGCGCTACGGCACGCAGCATCGAGAGCTCGTGTTGCGCCCGGATGCGGCAGTGCTCCTGCCTGCGCTCGCCGAGGCCTTCGACGAACCGTTCGCCGACTCGTCCGCTCTCCCCACCTACCTCGTCTCGCAGCTCGCCGCGAACGACGTGAAGGTCGCGCTCTCCGGTGAGGGCGGGGACGAGCTCTTCGGCGGGTACTACACCTATGCGGCGGATCTGCTCGCCGAGCGTGTGGGCGGCCTCGCGCAGCTCGCGCGACCCGTGGTGGAACGGCTGCCGACGTCCAGCAAGAAGGCGAGCTTCGACTACAAGGCCAAGCGCTTCGTGAGAGCCGCTCACCTCCCGCCGCTGGAACGACACCACGGCTGGAAGGAGATCTTCTCTGCCGAGGCGAGGGCAGAGCTCACGAGCGCTCGCACGGACTTCGATCCGGTGGACCTCCTGCGCGCCCGCTACCGCGAGACGGAGGGCGCGGAAGAGCTGGCCCGGCTACAGGACGTCGACCTCGGTGTCTATCTCGTCGACGATCTGCTCGTGAAGACGGATCGGGCTTCGATGGCACATTCGCTCGAGGCGCGTGTGCCCTACCTCGACACCGTCGTGACCAACCTCGCGCTTGCGCTGCCCACGAGGCACAAGGTGCGCGGCCTCTCCAAGAAGATCTTGCTGCGAAAGGCCGCAGCGCCGCTTCTGCCACGCGAGATCGTCCACGGGAAGAAGCGTGGGTTCTCGATCCCGGCCGCGGCGTGGCTCCGCGGCGAGCTCGAGCCGTTCGCCCGGGAGCTGCTTGCGCCGGACGTTCTTCGGCGACAGGGATTCTTCCGACCGGAGGTGGTAGGCCGCCTGCTCGACGAACACGTTGCCGGGAGAGAGGACCGCAGCCGTCAGCTCTGGGGGCTGCTCGCATTCACGCTCTGGTACGAGCGCCACGTCGAGCACGAGCCGGGTGAGGCGACGCAGCCGGAAGTCCTGGTGGACCGCGCCTAGACTGCTGCGGATGTCGAAGCCGTTGATCGTCCACGTCGTGGGCGCGCGCCCGAACTACATGAAGGTGGCGCCGGTCTACGCGGAGCTCGAGCGACGAGGCAACGTCGAGCAACGTCTGGTGCACACTGGGCAGCACTACGACACGCTCATGAAGGACGTCTTCTTCGCCGAGCTGCCGCTGCCGCGGCCGCACGTCCAGCTCGACGCCAAGACCACCGAGAGTGCGCTCGGCGAGCTCGAGCGCGTGTTCGCGAACCTCGAGCCTGAACTTGTCGTGGTCGCGGGGGATGTCAACTCGACGCTTGCCGGCGCCGTGGCCGCGGCCAAGCATGGCCTACCCGTCTGTCACATCGAATCGGGCCTACGCAGCAACGACTGGACGATGCCCGAAGAGCGCAACCGCCTGATCACCGACCATCTCTCCAGGCTGCTGCTGACGCATAGCGAAGATGCCGATCGGAACCTCGCATCGGAAGCAATTGCGGACGAGCGTGTCAGTCGCGTTGGGAACACGATGATCGACACGCTGCGGGCGAACGAGGATGCCGCCCGGTCTCTCGCGGCTTCGCGCGAGTTCGGGCTCGAACCGGGGCGGTACGTGCTCGTCACACTGCACCGTCCGAGCCTCGTGGACGACCCCAGCCTGCTCGCCCAGACGATGGGTGGGCTGGACGAGGTCGCTGAAACGCTGCCGGTCCTCTTCGCGGTGCACCCACGGACGAGGCGGAATCTCGAAGGTTCGACGCTCGTGCTCATCACTGAACCGCTGCCCTATCGCCAGTTCCTCTCGCTCGAGGCCGACGCTGCGGCCGTTGTGACCGACTCGGGTGGAATCCAGGAGGAGACCACGGTGCTAGGTGTCCCATGCTTCACCTTGCGCGCCAACACGGAGCGTCCGGTGACGATCGAGCTCGGGACGAACACGCTCCTCGGCCTGGCCCCGGAGCGCCTGCGCGAGATCCCTTCGCTCCTCGTCAACCCCAAGTCAGGAGAAATCCCGCCGCTCTGGGACGGGCGTGCCGGAGAGCGTGCCGCCGATGCGGTCGAGCGCCTGCTCGTCGGAGTCGCGGCCTGAAGGCCTCGCTTGCGATGCCGGCTTCAGGACGCGCGGGTCGGCCGCACGTCCGTCTGCGACACCGGCCCAAAACGGGCCGATCAACCGCCGGCCCGTGAAAGTCTGGGTCGATATGACGGCGTCGGCGCACGTGCTGGTGTTCCGGCCGCTGATCAAGCTGTTGCGCGAGCGAGGTCACCAGGTGGAGATCACCGCACGCGACTATGCGCAGACGTTGCAGCTCCTGCAGTTGCACGACCTGGAGGCGACGGTGGTCGGCCGCCACGGAGGGCGGTCGCGGCTCGGCAAGGCGCGCTCGCTCGCGTCACGCCTGCGCGCGCTGCACACGTGGGCGCGACCGCGCAACTTCGATCTGGCACTGGCGCACGGATCACACGAGTTGACGCTGAGCGCCCGCCGGCTCGGGATCCCAAGCGCGACGACGCACGACTACGAGTTCGCGAAGCTTCAGCACCAGCTCGGAATGCGCGCGGCCACGAAGGTGGTCGTGCCCGACTCGATCCCGCCCGAGCGGCTGGAGCGGTTCGGGGTCCGACCGCCGAAGCTCCTGCGCTACCCGGGGCTGAAGGAGGAGTACTACCTCTTCGACTTCGAGCCGGACCCACACGTGCTCGCTCGCTGGCAGATCGACACCGACAAGATCCTCGTCGTCCTCAGGCCGCCTCCAGACGTGTCTCTCTATCACCGGCACTCGAACCCACTGTTCCCGCAGACGCTGGACCACCTCGGCCGGCTCGACGACGTGCAGGCACTCGTCTTGCCGCGTACGGATGCCCAGCGCGACTACGTCCGCGACCTGGCGCTGCCCTCGGTCCTCGTCCCCGGCCGCGCCGTCGACGCGCAGAGCCTGATCGCTCTCGCCGACGTCGTCGTCTCGGCCGGCGGGACGATGAACCGGGAGGCCGCAGCCCTCGGCGTGCCCGTCTACACGACCTACGGGGGCAGGCTCGGCGGCGTCGACGAAGAGCTGATCCGGCAGGGCCGACTCAAGCCGCTGACCGATCCCCGGGCGCTGGAGCTGGCCAAGCGAGATGGAGCGTCAGGCGGCCGTGTCCGCCGCGATCCGGCGATCCTCCTGAACCTGCTCCTCACTGCACGCCGCGACGACGCGTAGGACATCGTCTCCGTAGCGGTCGAGCTTCGTCGGACCAACGCCCGGGACGGCGCCGAGCTCGGACCGATCGCGGGGGCGGCGTCCCGCGATCTCGGCAAGCGTCGAGTTGTGGAACACGATGTAGGCCGGCAGGTCGTCGGCGGTCGCACGCTCCAGCCGCCAGCGCTTGAGCGCGCCGTACAGCGGATCGTCGGGCTCGGATGGCCGTACGGTTCGCGCGGGCGTCGTCACAATCTCGAGCTCCCGCAGAAACCGGCTCGGCCTGCCGCTCCAGGTCAGCGCTAGCCGCGTCTTCGCCCGCGTCAGGCCGACGTAGAGGAGGCGACGTTCCTCCGCGATCTCGGCGGGCCTCTTGGCCTGGCGAATCGGCAGCTCCTTTTCCTCGACACGCGGGATGAAGACGACCTCGAACTCGAGCCCCTTCGCCGCGTGCAGCGTGAGCAGGTGGACGCCACGCCGGTCGGCGCCCGTCGAACCGAAGCGAGCCTCGAGCTCGGTGATGAAATCGGCGGTCGTCCGCGACCCGTCGTCGAATTCGTCGGCAAGCTTGATGAGCCGCGAGAGATCGGACTGGCGGACCACCTCACGCTCACCGAGCTTCTCGGGAAGACGCTCCTGCCAACCCGCGTCTTTCGCATAGGCACGCACTGTCGCCGCCACTTCGATCGAGTCGATCCGGCGCAGCTGTCGCAAGAGCTGCCGCGCGGCCTCGCGGCCGAGCAAGGCTGCTCCCTGAAACGGGATCTTGGCGTCGTGGAACGGCTCCTCGAAGTCGGCCAACCGGGCGTTCGTCCTGCAGAGCACGGCCATCTCCTCAGGTGGAATGCCTTCCGCGTTCAACGTGCGCACGCGCTCCACCACGAAGGCGACCTCCGCCTCGCGCGTGGCGAACGACAAGACGTCCGGCGTCGGCCCCGCCCCGAGGGTCGCACGCAACACCTTCGTCGCGCCGCCGAGCGACGGGACGATTCTGTTCGCCAGACCGAGCACCTCGGGTGACGAGCGGTAGTTCGCCTCGAGCCGAATGACCGCAGCGTGCGGGAACCGCGCCGGCAGACCCAGCAGATACTCGGGCGTGGCGCCGGTGAACGCGTAGATCGACTGATAGTCGTCTCCGACCGCACAGAGCTCGTCACCGGACCCGAGCAACCGTTCGAGCAGCGTCTGCTGCAGGAGGTTCACGTCCTGGTACTCATCGACCGTGAACGCGCGGTAGCGCGACCTCACTGCCGAAAGTGCTGCCGGGTCCTCGTCGAACAGCCGGATTGTCCGCTCGAGCAGATCCTCGAAGTCCACGAGACCGCGATCCGCCTTCTGGTCTTCGTAGCGACCGAAGACGCGCAGCATCAGATCCGGCGGGATCGGCGGCTCGTGCTCTTCCAGGCCTTCGAGGTAGGTCTCCGGTGTCAGGCGGCGGTTCTTCGCCCACTCCACCTCCGTCGCCAAATCGCCCGCCGGACGGAACTTGTACGGCGGAGGCAGCGTGTTGCCGATCTGACGCAGGGCGAGCGCCTTGGACGGGAAGATCGTGCCGACCTCGCCCCCGTGCTCTCGCAGTTGTGCGAGTGCCGCGGAATGGAATGTGCGCGCAGTCACGCCTTGCACACCGAGTGCGGCGAGGCGCTCGCGCATCTCGGTCGCGGCCTTGTCGGTGAACGTCACCGCCAGGATCTCGTGCGCCGCGAAAACCCGGGTCGCGACCTGATTCGCGATCCGGCGCGTGATCGTGGTCGTCTTGCCCGAGCCCGCTCCGGCCAGGATGCAGACGGGCCCGCGCACGGTCTCGACCGCGCGTCTCTGCTCGGTGTTCAGACCGGCGAAGATGCGCCCGTCGTCCACCGATTCACCCTAGAGGGCGGGTGGGACGGAACCTGTGCCGCGTCAGTGCAGAGTGTCTTCCAGAACTGCCGCGCCGGCGCGGCGCGGCGCCTTGAGCATCGCCGCGAGCTTGGAGACGACGTCCAGCGTGTCGCCGCGCTCGACCATACGGCCGAGCTCGGTCAGCTCCTCGTCGAGCCAGTCGACGTCGATCGGGGGACGCGCTGCGCGCAGGATCTTCGGGTGAGACGTCGGCCCGACCGTCTCTCCGGCCGTCCAGAGCTCCTCGTGCAGCTTCTCGCCGGGACGCACTCCGACGAAAGCGATGGGGATCTCGGTGTCGGGAACCTTGCCGGACAGCCTGATCATGTTCCGTGCCAGCTCGAGGATCTGCACCGGCTCACCCATGTCGAGCACGTACACCTGCCCGCGCCCACCGATCGCACCCGCCTGCACCACGAGCGACACGGCCTCGGGGATCGTCATGAAGTAGCGCGTCATCTCGGGATGGGTCACCGTCACGGGCCCACCCTTCTCGATCTGACGGCGGAAGATCGGGATCACGCTCCCCGACGAGTTGAGCACGTTGCCGAACCTCACCGCGACGAAGCGGGTGCTGATGTCGTCCCGGTGACCGTAGGCCTCGACGATCCACTCGCAGAGCGCCTTCGACTGGCCGAGCAGGTTCTTCGGATTCGCGGCTTTGTCCGTCGAGACAAGCACGAAGCGGGCCGTGCCGTACTCGACCGCGACCTCGGCGATCACACGCGTCGCGAGCGTGTTGTTACGCACCGCCTCGAGCGGGTTGGCCTCCAGAAGCGCGACGTGCTTGTACGCAGCTGCGTGGAAGACCACGCCAGGGCGGTAGCGCTCGAAGACCTGGCTCATCTTCGCGCGGTCGCCGCAGTCCCCGAGCACCGTGGCGACTGCAGAGAAGTCGCGA
>JBKPTB010000173.1:0-6705 GCA_046735315.1 Actinomycetota bacterium | reverse complement strand
GTTTCGGGCTCCGGAAGCCCGCGGCCGCCTGAGACGCGCACCCCTGACACGGGTGACCCTCTAGGACAGCGGGATCGCTCGCGGGGCGAGCCGAGCGCGCCGCGACCCAGTGTTGAGCCCGCTTCACTCAGTTCGGTAGCGCCTGGACGGGCTTCTCGCCCAACGTGACGATCGTGCCGGCCTCGCCGCGAACGAGCGCGGCAGTGTCGGCGATGGATCCGATCGCCGCCATCCTTCCCGTGCGCTGGACGAACTCGCGGGCCGCGCGAACCTTGGGGCCCATCGAGCCTGCCGCGAACTCGGAGTCGGCGAGCGCAGCAGGCGTCGTCGTATGAATCGGCCGCTGCTCCGGCGTTCCCCAGCCGGAGTAGACGGCATCGACGTCGGTCACGATCGCCAGCACGTCCGCTTCTAGGTCGACGGCGAGTAACGCACTGGCCAGATCCTTGTCGATCACCGCTTCCACGCCGACCAGGCGACGTCCCGCGGGCACGTGTTGGTCGACGTACGTCGTGGGGATGCCGCCGCCCCCCGCGCAGATCACGACGCACCCGCTCTCGAGCAGCGCCGTGATCGCCTCGATTTCGAAGATCCGCTTCGGCACCGGCGAGGGGACGACGCGACGGAGGCTGTCGCCGTCCGGCTTGAACGACCAGCCCTTTTCCTGCTGCAGACGCGCCACTTCAGCGGCGTCGTACAGCGGACCGATCGGCTTCGTCGGATCGGCGAACGCCGGGTCGTCGCCATCGACCTCGATCATCGTCAACAACGTGGCCAGATGACGCTCCGCCGGGAGCGCGTTGCCAAGCTCCTGCTCGATGATGTAGCCGATCATCCCTTCGGTCTGGGCGCCCAGCACGTCGAGCGGATACGTGTCGACCGCTTTGTACGCCGAGCCTTGCAGCGCGAGCAGCCCCACTTGAGGACCGTTGCCGTGGGAGATCACGAGCTCGTGCTCCAGCGCGACAGGCGCGAGCGCCGCGCATGCCGCACGCGCGTTCTCACGCTGGTTCTCGGCTGTTAGCTCCTGCCCGCGCCGTAGCAGGGCGTTGCCACCGAGTGCCACGACGACGCGCATCGTCAGCTCCCGAGCGTCGCGACCATCACGGCCTTGATCGTATGCATCCGATTTTCCGCCTCGTCCCAGACGAGCGATGCTCGCGACTCGAAAACCTCCTCCGTCACTTCGAGCGCATCGAGTCCGAACTTCTCGTAGATCTCCTTCCCCACCTGCGTCTCGGTGTTGTGGAACGCGGGTAGGCAGTGCATGAACTTGACATCGGGATTGCCTGTCAGCTCCATCGTCTCGGCATTCACCTGGTACGGGCGCAGGAGGGAGATCCGCTCGGCCCAGACTTCGTCCGGCTCTCCCATCGAGACCCAGACGTCCGTGAAGAGGACGTCCGCTCCCTTCACTCCCTTGGCGACGTCGTCGGTGATCGTGATCTGCGCACCGGTCTCCTCCGCGATCTCGCCGGCGAGCTTCGCGAACTCATCCGACGGCCAGAGCGATCTCGGCGCAGCGATACGAACGTCCATGCCGAGCTTTGCCCCGCCTACGAGATACGTGTCCGCCATGTTGAAGCGGGCGTCACCGAGATAGCAGAAGGCGACTTCGTCAAGCGGCTTGGCGACGTTCTCTCGGATCGTGAGGAAGTCGGCCAGGATCTGCGTGGGGTGCCACTCGTCTGTCAGCCCGTTGTAGATCGGGACGCCGGCGTACTCTGCGAACTCGTCGGCAACCTTCTCGCCGAAGCCGCGATACTCGATCGCGTCGTACATGCGCCCGAGCACCCGCGCCGTGTCCTTGACGGTCTCCTTGTGCCCGATGTGCGAGCCGGATGGTCCGAGGAACGTCACATGGGCGCCCTGGTCGTATGCGGCCACCTCGAACGCACAGCGCGTTCGGGTCGAGTCCTTCTCGAAGACCAGCGCAATCTCCTTTCCGACGAGCCGCTGCTCTTCGCGACCCTCCTTCTTCGCCGCCTTCAGCTCCGCCGCGAGGTCCAGCAGATACGTGATCTCGTCGGGTGAGTAGTCGGCCAACGTCAGGAAGTGGCGGCCGCGGAGGTCGGGGGTGACAGTGCTCATGCGTGCTCTCCTTTCAGGGCTCTCGAACGACCGGACACGTCATGCAGTGGCCGCCGCCGCGCCCGCGGCCGAGCTCTTGGCCGGCGATCGCGAGGACCTCGATCCCCGCTTTCGCCAGCCGTGCGTTCGTCGCCTCGTTGCGCTCGTAGGCGACGACGACCCCGGGAGCGAGCGCCACGACGTTGTTGCCGTCGTCCCACTGCGTCCGCTCGGCCTCGAATTCGTCTCCTGCCGTCGGCACCTTTTTCAGCTGGTCGATCCCGAGAGCGTCCTTGACTTCGTCGAGGAAGCTTCGCTCGGAGATCTCGGCGGATACGCCACCGTCACCGTCGGGCCGGTAGAGCACGGGCAGAATCTGATTCACGACCGGCTCGTAGATCGTCACGAGATCGCGGTCGCAGAAGGTAAACACGGTGTCGAGGTGCATCGCCGCCCGTTCTCGCGGCATCAGCGCGCCGATCACCAACCGCGCGGCATCTGCCGCGAAGAGGTTCTGCGCCAGAATGCTGACGGCGCGTGCCGTCGTTCGCTCCCCTTGTCCGATCAGGACGACACCGTCGGCGACCGGCATGATGTCGCCACCTTCGATCGACGCACCGCCCCAATCATGATCGAACCCGCCGTACCAGAACGGGAAATCGACGGAGCGGAAGCGCGGATGGAATCGATACACCGCTTCAACGTTGAGCGTCTCGTGTTGACGGGCGGGCCAGTACATGTGGTTGATCGACGCGCCCCCGAAGATCCAGGCGCTCGTGTCGCGCATGAAGAGCTGGTTCGGCAGCGGCGCGATCACGAAGTCGGTGGGCCGCATCGCGTTCTTCACGACGGAGGCGATCTTGTCCGGAAGCTCGCTCGCAGTGACCCCGCCGACGAGACGCGTCGCGAGCTCGTCGCCGGACATCTCCATCATCCAGTCCCTGAGGTCGCCCGAGAACATCACCGTCGCCTCTTCTGGACGAACGCGCCGCGCCAGTATCCACTCGCGCGCCTCCGGCTGATCGAGCGTCTCTGCGAGGAGGTCGTGGAACAGCAGCACCTCGACGCCGCGCTGGTGCATGAGATCGACAAAGGCGTCGTGCTCCTGCCGCGCCCTTCGCACCCAGATGACGTCGTCGAACAGCAACTCGTGGCAGTTCGTCGGAGACAGGCGTTCGTGCGCAAGGTCGGGGCGGTGGACGATCACCGTCTTCAGCGTCCCCACCTCCGAGCTCACGCTGAGTGCCGGCGCCGTGACAGTGCTCATCCTGACTCTCCCTTCAATTTCTTGGCTCAATCGGAGGCTGCCGCTCCGACGGCGGCTCCGATGGTGTTGGAGGCGCCGCCGGCGGAAGCCGAGTCGCTGGCAGGCTTCGTTGCCATGCGGTGAGCGTCGCGTTGGCCGCGCGCGGTCGCATCATCCCGAGCGGATGATCAGCCGGCTACGGTGGTTTCCGTCGCGCGTCGCTGCTGCGTCTCGACTGGAACCTGCGCAGGTGTCGTGGGCACCTGACGCGTCGGAACCTTGAAGCCGAGGAATCCGTACACAACGTCGAGAATCGGGCTGAGCAGGTTGAAGAAGCAATACGGAAAATACGATGCGGTAGATACGCCCAGCACGCCCGAGATGTACGCGCCGCATGTGTTCCACGGCACGAGTACCGACGTCACCGTTCCGGAATCTTCGACCGCCCGAGACAGCACCTCCGGAGCGAGCCCGCGCCGCTCGAACTCCCGCCGAAACATGCGAGCGGGCAAGACGTCCGCGACGTACTGATCTCCGGCGATCGTGTTGAGGCCAATCCCACTGGCGTTGACCGCGAGGATGAGGCGACCGCGCGAGCGAGCGCGCGTCACTACCGGCTGGAGCAGCCGGTCAAGGAAACCCGCGTGCTCCATGATCGCAGCGAACGAAAGAGCAGCGAGGACGAGCCACACCGTCGTCAACAAGCTGGCCATCCCCCCTCGCGAGAAGAGCTGGTCGATCGCCGGATTGCCGGTCTTGCTCACGTAGCCGGTCGCCATCGCCCCGTAGACGCCTTTGATCCCGGTCGCGACCGTGCCGAGCTTCGGGTCGTCGACGAACGCCTTCACGACCGGCCACTGCGTGAAGCACGCGAGCACCCCGGCGAACAAGGCCGACCCGAGGATTGCAAGGAACGGCGGAACCTTCCGCACCGTGAACACGACGAGCAACGCGAGTGGCAACAGGTTGATCGGGGACGTGTTGAAGGCGCCACGGAGGACGGCGAGCGCCTGATCGGTGCTTACGTCTCCGGTCGGTTCAGCCGTCAGCCCGAGCACGAAGAAGAGGAGTAGGCTGACGCCGAGCGCCGGCGCGGCGGTCCAGAACATATTGCGCACGTGCCTCGAGACCATGAGGCCGCCGCCGACGAGCTTCGGCACGAGGATCGTCGTCTCCGAGAGCGGCGTCATCTTGTCTCCGAAGTAGGCGCCGCAGATCACCGCGCCGGCTGTGGCTGCCTCAGAGAGTCCCATCACCTTTGCCATCGCGACGAACGCGACGCCCAAGGTTCCCGCGGTGGTCCACGAACTGCCCGTCACCATCCCGACAACTGCACAGATTGCCGCTGTGGTCAAGTAGAAGATCGTCGGGTTGAGCAGCTGGACGCCGTAGTCGACGACCGTCGGGATCGTCCCGGCCATGTTCCACGTACCGATCAATGCGCCGACGGCGAGCAGGATGAAGATCGCGCTCATCGCGTTGCTCACGCCTCCGATCGCAGCGTCGGCCACGGCCGCCGATTGATGTCCGAGCCTCATCGCCATCAAGGCGGCGAATGCAGCGCTGAGCAGCAGCGCGACTTGCAACGGCCCGTCGGTCGCGCTGACGCCGAAGAGCGCGATCGTCAGCGCAAGCGAGCCGATCAGCACGACGACGGGTAGCACCGCCTCCAGCAGAGTTGGAGCCCGCGTGACGCCACCGTCTTCGGCCACATGCACACGATCGCTGCCGGCACGGCGACGAACATCATCCAGTGCGGATGATCACGTACGCCGACACTGTTTCTGCTGCAGTATCGCGACGCTCGTGTTTCGGAGCCGTTTCATGCCGACTGAACGATGAAGTGGCCCCGGTGGATCCTCAAGGGTCACGGAATGCGCTGGACCCTTCTCTTGCTCGTCGTCGCGCTGCTGGCGGCCGGCTGCGGCGAGAGCGGAGGCGACCGCTCGGCTGCCGTCACCGGGGTGACGGCGACCATCCCCACCCGCACACGTACTGCGACGGTCGCCCAGACGACGACGACAACGCCGACGCCGACGCTGACGACTCAGGAAACCCGGACGGCCGTCGTGACGCAGACCACAACGTCGGTCCAGCCGACAACGCACACAGTCACGTCGACCGTGACGACGACGGCCATCAGCCCTGCAGGAGCCGCCGCTGCGGGCGCCGCAGCGGCGTCCCAGGACGAAAGCGAGAGCACCACCGACTGGGGCTGGATCGCGTTCGGCATCCTTGCGGCCGGCGTGGTCGTCACGCTGATCGTCTGGTGGGTGCGCAGGCGCCACGCCGCGAAGCCAGCGACGTAGACGAGGAGCTACTGGTAAACGCAGACTACGCCGCGAGCGCGTACTCGACACCGCGCAGAGCTGCGTACGCGTACGGGTGGTAGTAGATGTCGAGCGCGTTCGACTCGTCCACGACGAGCTCGAACTTGTCGCCCCTCGCCGAATCGTCCACGGACACGGTGAAGAGGTTCGTTCCGCGTTTCCACAGCAGTTCCACGTGGAGCGTGCCACTTTGTCTCGAAGCCAGCTCGATCATCGAGGCGATCCTCTCGCGCAGGCACCGTCCGAACATCACCCTGTCGGCATGACGATGCGGCTACTAGCTCCGCCCGAACACGAACCAACGATGAACACGGTGCGTCGGCAGCTCGCCGATCTCTTCTTCGGAGAGGGAGACAGTGACCGTGTCCGTTTCCAGCTTCTCGACGGCGCCTATCGGGATCGTGACCTCGCGTCGCCCCCAGAGATGACCCCGTTCCAGGACGAAATGCGTGATGTGCTCGTCATCGGCGACGAGGAAACCGTCGACGTCGCCGATGTATCGCCCTTCACTCGTGAGGACACTGCTTCCACGCCTCACCTCGACCTCGCCCTTTGGAATTCGATCGAAGGCGACGCCGACGTTCTCCTGGAAGATCGGCGGCTCGTAGCCCAACGTCCCTTCGTAGTACGGAAGTGCCAGGACGTTCGTAACTCCCACGTCCCAGTCGGGATCTGCAACGGGCGCCTCTCCGAGACGGAGATACGCGAACTCGTCGACGGTCGGGAAGGCGTGGAACTCCTCTTGCGTGCACCCCAGCACGACCTCGGTCCTCGCCGGGCCCGCGTCCGCGCACTCGATCGAGACGAGAAGTGACTCGCCGTGTCTGTGCGGTTGTACGACTAGGTGAGTCACCCGCCTCTCGACGGGATCGATGACGATGTCCGCGAGCTCGCCGACAGCGTGCCCGTCACTCGCACGCACATGAGTTCCGAGCTCGAGCCGCAACGCTATGTCGTGACGGGCACGCGCACGTCGCCGGCGTCTGCCACGGTCTCTGTGGCCGCTGCTTCGGAAGCGGCTGCTTCGGAGGCCCGGCGACGTGCGAGAAGTACGGCCGT
>JBKPTB010000172.1:0-5463 GCA_046735315.1 Actinomycetota bacterium | reverse complement strand
GCGCACGAACCGGCCCGTGCGGTGCGCGCTCACCCGCCGCGAGGAGAACGTTGCCGCGGGAAATCGCAACGCCACGATCCAGCGCCTGAGTATCGGCATGAAGCCCGACGGGGCACTGACGGCACTCGGCGGCGAATTCGTGAACGCCGTCGGCTTCTCCGGCTGGTCGATGACGACCGAGGGACCGATGCAGATGCTCTACGCCTGCGACAACGTGCGAACGGTGAATTACGGTGCGAAGCTGAACACGCCACCGAACGCCGCCTTCCGCGCACCAGGCTTCGTCGAAGGCACGTTCGGGCTCGAGTGTCTGCTCGACGAGGCGGCGGCGAAGCTCGATCTCGACCCCCTGGAAGTGCGCAGGCGAAACTACGCAGACTCGGACCTGCTCGACGATCGCCCCTTCTCGTCGAAGAACCTCGCCGAGTGCTACCGCCGGGCCGAGCCGCACTGGGCGAAGCGGGACGAAGTGCGTGCGCGTAGCCACGGCCCGTGGAAGCACGGAATCGGACTGGCCTCGCAGATCTGGTACGGAGGCGGCGGACCTCCCTCGTATGCGTGGATCCGTCTAGGCGCGGAGGGCCGCGTGCAGGTCGTCACGGCGATGCAGGACATCGGCACCGGCACTCGCACCGCCATGGCACAGATCGCGGCCGAGGAGCTCGGAATCCCCGTCGATCGGGTCCAGGTCTCCCTCGGAGACTCCGCCCGCGGGCCGTTTGCCTCCATCTCCGCCGGCTCGTCGACCGTGCCCTCGATGGGACCGGCGGTGAGGTCTGCGGCTGCGGAGGTGAAGCGACAACTTCTCGAGATCGCAGCGCAGCGCCACCACCTCGAGCAACGCGTGCTCGACCTCAAGGACGGCAAGATCGTCTCCGCCGACGGCGGGTCGTGGCCGCTCGAGGAGATCACCGGCCTGCTCGAGGACGGTCAGATCCTGGGCAAGGGCGCGCGCGGGCCGAACCCCACCGGGATGCGCGTCCTCACGTTCGGCGTTCAGGTTGCAGAGGTGGCGGTCGACGTCGAAACCGGCGAGGTCCGAGTGGACAGAATCGTCGCCGTCCACGATGTCGGCCGGGTGATCAACAGGCTCGGCGCTGAAAGTCAGGTCGAAGGCGGAATCATCCAGGGGATCGGCCACACGCTCTCCGAAGAACGGATCGTCGACCCGGCGACCGGCTCGATCCTCACCCGCACGCTCGACGCGTACCGCATGCCGACGATCGCGGACGTCCCGGAGATCGTCACCGAGCTCATCGACGTGCCGGACCCTCACCTGACGAACCTCGGCTCGAAGGGGCTCGGCGAACCGCCGATCATCCCCGTTGCCGCCGCGATCGCGAACGCGATCCGCGACGCGACCGGCGCGAACGTCAGGTCTCTACCGATCACGAGGGAAGAAATGTTGCGCGCGCTGCGCGAGGCCGAGGCGCGCGAGAGGGAGCGGCGTGGAGCTCCTGCAACCGTCTAGCGCCGAAGAAGCCGCCGCCGCTCTCGGCAACGGCTCACGCGCGCTCGCCGGCGGCACCGAGCTCGTGCCGCTGCTCCGCGACGGGCTCGTGCACGCCGAGACGCTGGTACACGTCAGTGCGGTCGTGCCTCGCGGCGTCGACGGCAATCGCATCGGCGCCGGCACGACGCTGGCCGAGCTCGAGGCGGACTCTCAGATCCCCCAGGCGCTGCGGGAAGCCTGCGCGCAGGCCGCGTCGCCGCAGCTGCGCTCGATGGGCACCGTGGGCGGCAACCTCCTCCAGGCCACTCGTTGCTGGTACTGGCGGCTCGGCTTCGAGTGCTGGCTCCACGGCGGAGAACGCTGCTTTGCGAAGGACGGTGCTCACAGGGAGCATGCAATCTTCGGCAGCGACGACTGCGCCTCCGCACATCCGTCCGACCTCGCTGCAGCGCTCGTCGCCCTGAACGCGCGGCTGCTGACGACGAGGCGCGAGCTTCCGGTCGCGGATCTCTACCGCCTGCCGACCGACGACGTCCGCAACGTGACGACGCTCGCTCCGGACGAGCTGATCCTCGAGCTGGAGGTGCCGACGCCGGAGGCCTCGACCTACCTGAAGGCGATGGATCGGCGGAAATGGGCGTTCCCGATCGTGGGCGTGGCCGCGGCGCGGTTCGGCCAAACGACCCGGCTCGCACTTGCGGGTGTTGCTCCGATTCCCTGGAGGCTCGACTCTGTTGAAGATCTGGACAACGCCACGCCTCTTCCGGGGACGGCCTACAAGATCGACATCGCGCGCACCCTCATGCGCCGAGCTCTCGGCGAGCTCGGCCCGCCGACGCGTTAGAGAGCCCAACGTGCGAGCAGCAGCCGTACCGGTGATCCTCGCGGTGCTCGCACTCACCGCCTGTGGAGGCGGCGGCAAGAAGCAGGCCGAGACGCAATGCCCGACCGAGGGCGCGTCCGTCCACTTTCCGCTGCTCGACCCCGCCACGACGTACACGGTCGACGTGAGGACCAACCTCGGCGCATTCGCCTTTGTTCTCGACGTCAAGGAGTCGCCGTGCACGACCTCGTCCTTTGCCTCGCTGGTGCGCAAGAAATTCTTGGACGGAACACGCTTTCATCGCATCGTGCCGGGCTTCGTCATCCAGGGAGGCGATCCCACCGGCACCGGCCGCGGAGGTCCCGGCTACTCCGTGGTCGACTCCCCGCCGAGCGACGCGCGGTACACACGCGGAGTCGTGGCGATGGCGAAGACCCCCGACGAGCCGGCGGGCACCGCCGGCAGTCAGTTCTTCATCGTGACGGGGGCCGACGCGGGCCTGACACCGGATTACGCACTCCTCGGAAAGGTGACGAATGGACTTCCCGTCGTGGAGCGCATCGGCCGACTGGGCGATGCGATGGAGCACCCGACCCGCAAGGTCACCGTGCTCCAGATGACCGTCTCGCCGTAGCCTGGGCACATGATCGCGGCCGTGGTGCTCGCAGCGGGAGCCTCGACGCGCTTCGGCTCCCCGAAGCAGGCTGTCTTGCTCGAGCCGGTTCTGGAGCGCGTCCGGCAGAGCAGCGCGATCGACGACGTGGTGGTCGTACTCGGCGCGCACGATGTCGAGACCGCCGCGCGCGCTGTGCACTGCCCGGACTGGGAGCTCGGACCTGGCGCGTCGCTTCGCTGCGGCCTCGCCGCGCTCGACCCCGCGATCGAGGCGGCCGTGGTCGTGCTCGCCGATGGGCCGCGGCTCGAACCCGGGGCGATCGACCGCATCGTCGGCGCGTGGCGCTCCAGCGGAAGCAAACGGGTCGCTGCGACCTACGACGGTGTGCGGCTACACCCGCTCCTGCTTGCCCGGGCAGCCTGGGGCGAGGTTCCGGACGAAGGCCTCCGGGACCTGCCTGCAGAGCTCGTCCCGTGCGACGAGCTCAGCCCTCCAGGAGACGTCGATTTTGCCGATGACTGGAGCGAGGAAGGATGGCCGCCCCTGAGACCAGAATGAGACCGAGCATGGAGCTCGTCCATCCGCTCGAGCCCACCGGCGAGGAGTCGCCGTTGGCACGCGCCCGGCTGCATCGGCAACTGACCGTGGACGAGACCGCGCGGCGCGCCGGCATCTCCGCGGAGGAGGTGCGTTGGCTCGAGGAGGCTCGCGTCTACCGCTTCCCGCGTCCGGACGATGCTCTCGCGGCGGCCGTTCTCTACGCCAGCGCTCTCGGGATCGACAACCGGGAGGCCCGCGACCTTGCAGGTCTGCCGGTCCCTCCCGCGCCGATCGAGCGCAATCCTCTTCCGCGCCTGCTCGCGCTCGGGGCGGTGCTGGTGGCCCTCGTCGCCTTTGGCACGCTCCTGCTCGTCTCCCATTCCAGCGGCAAGAACAGCAACAGCAAGAACGCCGCGATCTTGCCGCCTCCCTGGCGGATCCCGGTCAGCGTGCTGAATGGAAGCGGCGACATCAACTACACGCGAGAGATCGCGAGCCACATCGGCGCGTTCGGCTACAGCATCAAGAAGGTCGCGCGCGCGGACAGCTTCACGTATCCGCAGACCGCCGTCTACTTCCCGCCGAGGTGCGAGGGCGTGGCTCTGCGCCTCGCGCAACAACTCGGCGTGACGACGAAGCCGCTACCAGGTGGCACCGGCTCGTGCCAGCTGTACGTGATCGTCGGTCCGGCACGCGGGCCTGGCGAATGAGCCGGAGGACGTGGCCCGATCGCTAGACGCGGCGCTTTAGGAGGCGCTGTGAGCGGGAGCACACCCTTCGCCGCCGCGGCGGGCTTGGCCCGTCGCGGCCACTAGAGGCTCTCGGAGATATCTCGGCGCAAAGTCATCATGGCTCGCGCGTAGCCCGAGCCGGACTTTGCGACGTCTTACTGGAGTGGGGTTCGGAGCGCCGCGAGCTTGGTCTTCAGCTCTACGGTCATCGGTTCTTGCTGGACGGCCTGGCGGACGAATTGCCGCAACTTCGCTTCGAAGCGATAGCGCTTTCGGCAGTACGCACACTCGTCGAGATGCGTCTCCGCTTCTGCTCGCTCGGAGTCGGTGAGGACGCGGTCCAGGTACGGCTGCATCATCTCCTCGCAGTGCGCACACGGATCGTACGCGGTCATTCCGCCTCGCCTCCGACTGCCGACTCGGCCATAGCCTGCTTCAGGATACGCCGCCCGCGGTGGAGACGCGACATCACCGTCCCGATCGGGATGTCCAGGATCTGCGCCGCGTCCGCATACGTGAAGTCACCGATGTCGACGAGCACGACGACGTCGCGGAAGTCGTGCGGTACCTCGGAGAGCGCACCCACGACGTCGTTCTGCGACAGCCGCTCCACCACCCGTTCCTCGTCGGTCCCTCCGTCACCAGTGGCCTCGAGCTTGTTGTAGAGGAAGTAGTCGCCTTCCTCGAGCGGCTGCAGGTCCGGCGTGCGCTGTTGCCGACGTCCACGGTCGATGTTCAGGTTCGTGAGGATGCGCAGAAGCCAGGCGCGAAGGTTCGTCCCGGGCTGAAACGAGCGCCAGCTGCGAAATGCACGGGCGTACGTCTCCTGCATCAGATCCTCGGCCTCTTCACGGGAGCCGACGAGGTGCCGAGCCACCCGATAGACCTGATCCGAAAGTGCAAGTGCCTCCTCCTCGAAGCGCACGCGGTCGCGCGCGTCAGTTGCCAGGCGCCGAGCGTCGGGTTCCCGGGTCGTCTCGCTCATCCCCGAGCCACCCTACCAAGGCGTTCCCGGCATAAACGAGCGGTTACCCACACTCATTCCGCGTATTCGAAAATCCATGGAACGCGAACCGGAGCAGAGAGGTCAGGCGGAGACGAGCTCGCGGAACCCGCCGCGTGCCATCGCCTCGAGCAGCGCCGCGCGAGACGTTCGCTCGTCGTCCCAGGTCACCGTGACCTCACCGAGCAGGTTCGCGTTCGCTGCCTCCAGACCCTCGTGCCCTTCGAGCATCTTCGCCAGACGCATCACGCAGCGCTCGCAGCGAACGCCGCTCACCTGGATCGTCTCGGTCTGCAC
>JBKPTB010000171.1:0-5759 GCA_046735315.1 Actinomycetota bacterium | reverse complement strand
CGGCAGGATCACCGTCAGGAGCAGCCCCGGCGCCTGCCACGCGGTGACGACGAGGCCGATCCGCAACCCGAACGAGAGGAACGGCGCCGTCAGATCCCAGAACAGGATCTGCAGGAAGAGCAGCCGCTTGTTCCGCCAGGCGTAGGACAGCGTGTAGATCGACTCACGGATGTAGCCGCGCTTCCACCGCCGCTGCTGGCGCAGGAAACCGCGCACCGTCGCAGGCGTCTCCGTCCAGCTCACCGCCTCCTCCACATAGACGACGTCGTAGTTCCGCCGCAGCACGAGATTCGTCAGGTGACGATCCTCCGAATGCGTGCAAGCTTCGCCGAGGAAGCGCTGCTCGGCGAACTCGACGATCACCTCACGCAACAAGTCCGCACGGTACGCAGCGAGACAGCCGCTGCAACAGACCACGCTGCGGATGACGGACTGGGCCTGCTTGTAGATGTTCAGACCGATCCAGTAGTACGTCCCGATCATCCGGGTCAAAAGGTTCTGCCGCTCGTTCAGGAGCAGGACGTTGCCGGTCGACGCACCGACGTTCTCCAGCTTGAGCGGCTCGACGACGCGCACCAGCGCTTCCGGCTCGAGCAGCGTGTCGCTGTCGATCGTGACCACGAACTCGACGTCGTCGTCGAGAAGTCGCAGCACCGATAGGTAGAGCGCTTCCCGCTTGCCGCGGTTCTGCCCGAAGAACATCACGGTGATCCCGGTCTCGTCAGCGAGGTCGACGAGGTACGGCTGGACCCCGTTCGTCGAGCCGTCGTCGACGACGATCACCTGCTTCCTGCCCTCGGCCGCGAGCACGGTCCGGATCGACTCCTCGACGAGCTCCGGCGATTCGTTGAAGCACGGGATGATCACCGCGATCTTCTCGCCCGCGTAACGCGGATACTTCCGCGGTTTCAGGTCGTGCGCCAGCAGGAGCCCGAAGAGCCACCACGTGTACACGACCAGCAGGAGCAAGTAGCCGAACGTGAAGCTCTCCCAGAAGCGCACATTCGAGCCGTACTGCGAGAGGAAGAGGATCCCCGAGCCCGCGAGGATGACGAACAGCGCACCGTAGATGGCCGCCTGCGCCCGCTCACGGCCGGTCAAGTCAGCTCAGGTTCGCGTTGAACGGCAGGTAGAAGATGGTCTTCTCGCGGACCAGCTTGCAGTTGGCCGCGGAGCCGCCGAGGAAGTCGCGCATCTCTTTCTCGTTCGGCCCGTCGACCCACAGCGTGCGCCAGCTCTGATTGTCGAACGCCATCGTCGTCCAGCCGGTGCGCCACCGTGCCGCGAGACCGTTCGCCTGGCTGCGCGTGACCGAGCAGGCCAGCGGCTTCCCGTTCGCGCCTTTGACGATCGCAACCGGCTTGTCGGTCGGCAGCTGCTTCAACGTCGAGCCGTAGTCCGGCTTCCCCACCGTCATTGCGCCCGCCACGACGCTGAACGAGAAGAACGAGAGCATCGGCACGATGAAGAACCACGATGCGATCCTGAGCCAGCGTCGACGACCTTTTTGGCCACCTCGCCTATGTGCCGCAGTCCGTTGCGCCGCCGCAAGACGCGGGCTTTCAACGGACATGTCATCCCCTGTGTCGAAGTTGTCTGACGCTCGTCGGCGTTACGCGTCCGGCGCACGACCCCTAAGACGAGGGAACTCTTTAGTGCTCGATCTTCGCCGGCGCGCCGTAACGCTGTAGCGCGTCCGGTACGTCACCCTGGAAGTTCTCCAGGATCGCAAGCACCCAACGGTCGGTCGCCGCAGTGCCGTTCAGCGTGTGCGGCGTCTCGAGGCCGCCCGACTCGGTGCGATAACGAATGCCGCTGCGGCGCGCCTGGTAGTCGGTCGTGTTCGAGCAGGACGTGATCTCGCGATAGCGGCTCTGCGACGGGAACCACGCTTCGATGTCGTAACGCTTCGCCGCGGCGCTCGAGAGATCGCCGGCCGCCGTGTTCACGACGCGGTACGGCAGCTCGACCGCCTGCACGAGCGACTCCTCGAGGGCGAGCATCTCCTCGTGGACGCCCCAGGACTCCTCGGGCCGCGTGTAGACGACCATCTCTACCTTCTGGAACTGGTGCACGCGGAACATTCCCCGGGTGTCGCGTCCGGCTGCGCCGGACTCGCGCCGGAAGCAGGACGAGAAGGCGCAATAGTGCAGCGGCAGCTCGTCGAGGATCTCGCCCATGTGCATGCCGATCAGCGGAACCTCCGAGGTGCCGACGAGGTAAAGGCCGTCCTCGGGAACGGCGTAGTAGTCGCTCTTGTCCGACGGAAAGAACCCGGTCCCGTACATGGCCTCCTCCCGCACGAGCACCGGCGGGATCATGGGCGTGAAGCCCTCCTGGACGAGCCGGTCGAGAGCGAGTCTGTACAGCGCAAAGGCGAGCAGCGCCGTGTCGCCGACGATGAAGCCGAAACGTGCACCCGAGATCTTGGCGGCCCGCTCGAGCTCGAAGCGCCCGATCTCGGTGTGCTCACGGGGATGCTCGAGGTGTGGGGGCTCGCCCCAGCGGCTGATCTCGACGGCCTCGTCCTCCGTCATGCCGTCGGCCGCCGACTCATGCGGCGGGTTCGGGACCTTCCCCAGCGCCTCGTCGCGCTTCGCCTCGGCTGCCGCGAGCTCGTCCTCCAGCGCGCGAAGCCGATCCTTGACCTGCTTCAGCCGCTCGATCTGCTCCGGCGTGGGCTTGCCGTCGATCTTCTGCTGCGCACGCAGCTCGTCGACCTGTGGGACGATCGCGCGCCAGCGCTCGTCCGCGACCAGCAGCTCGTCGAAGGCATCGGCCGCGCCCCGGCGCGCGAGCGCAGCGCGGAACGTCTCGGGATCGTGGCGGGCCGCCCGCAGGTCGATCATGGGCGGGAGTCTAGGTAGGCCTCGAGCACCTGGGCGACCCCCTCGTCGTCCACGGAGGGACAAACGAAGTCGGCGCGCTCCTTCACGAGGTCCTGCGCGTTGTCGACCGCGACGCCGAAGCCGGCCCAGTCGATGAGTTCGAGATCGTTCTCGCCGTCGCCGAAAGCCACGGTTCGTTCGCGTGAGAAGCCCAGGTGTTCCGCCACGAACTCGAGCCCGGCCGCTTTCGTGACGTTCGGCGAGGCGAACTCGAGAAAGTAGGGAAGAGAGGTCGAGATGTAGAGGCGCCCGCCGAAGCGCGCGACCATCCGCTCCTTTAAACCCTGGAGGATCTGTGAATCGCCGATGACGACCAGCTTCGTCGGCGGCTCCTGCAGCCAGGCCAGCAGGTCGCCGACCGCATGCAGCTCGATGTCCTGGAACCCGGCGTATCGCTCGGCCTCGGGTGTGATCTCGGCCACGTAGAGCTCGTCGCCGACGTAGCAGTTGAGCCCAAAGCCCTCCTCGTTCAGCACAGCGATCGTCTCACGCGCCAGCTCGAGCGGAATCGGCTCGTGTCGAAGCCATCGTCCGGACACCGGCTCCGCGACCACCGCGCCCTGGTAGCAGACGACCGGGTCGTCGATTCCGGCCTCGCGGGCGTACCCGCGTACCGCCTGGAACATCCGGCCGGTGACGAGGATGACGTGGATTCCCGCAGCGCGCGTCGCGGAGATGGCTGCGCGCGTTCGCGGGTGCAGGACGACGTCCTCGCCGATCAATGTGCGGTCGAGATCGCACGCGATCGCCTCGACGTCGCGAGGGAAGTTGGACGGGAGGTTCAGCCCTGCGGCTTCGTCAGGAAGTCGACGAGGTCCTTCAGGTCGTTCGCCGGCAGGGTCTTGTACGACTTCGGCATGACGTTCTTCGGATACCCCGGCTGGACGTACTTGTTCGGATCGACGATGGACTCGTCCACGAACGTCGCCAGCGGTTGCTTCGCCTGCGTCGCGTAGGTCGGGAGCTTGTCGAGATCCGGGCCGATCTTCCCGTTCGCCTCAGGCCCGGCTGGTGCGTAGGTGTGACACGCGCCGCAGCCCTGGTTGGTGAAGATCGCCTTCCCAGGCGCCTCTGCCTGGATCGTCCCCACGACCGTCCGGGCGACCGGCCGCACGGTGCCTTCACTTCCGCAGCCCGCGACCGCCAGCACGGCCACGGCGAAGGCGGCGGTCAGGGCTCCGCGGCGCATCGGGCGCGAGTCTACTGACTCCCAACGCAGGAGAGCCGCGCAGCCGAGGGCGCCGAGACCGACCACGTCGACGGGCGTGTCGTTGACCAGCAGCGAGACGCCGATCGCGATGAGCATCGCGTCGACGGTCGGCGGTCGCGGCCTCATCGTTGCCATCCACACGAGCGCCGCGACAGAGGCAAGAAACAGACCGATGTTGTACGCGGAGCTCGTCGCAGACTTCCAGGAAAGGTGCAGCCGGTGCCCCAGGTCGCCGAGGAGAGATCCTGGGCCGGTTCCGACTGCATGGGTGACGTGGCTCGAGCCGCCGAGTGCGGCGTCCACCCCGACGAGTGCGAGCCCGAGCGCGATCACGCCGGCACCGATGAGCGCCAGCCGGCGGGGAGTGAGCGCGAGTCCGTGCAGCCGGACCGCAAGCACCGCGAGCGCCGTTGCGAAGACGAGGAGACCGCCGCCGTCTGCACCCGCTTTGCTCCAGCCGACCGTGACCAGTGCCAGTGCGCCGAGCGGGAGGAGCCAGCGCATGCCGCCGACAGCCGCAGCGGCCACAACCGGTGGCAGCAGCAGCGTCTCGACCTGGTTGCCGATCCCGTAGAAACGGCCGCCACCGTCGGGCCGCGCTCCGAGTACCGCGAGCGAGTTGAGCTCGGGATCCGCCGCGAGCACGATCAGGAAGGCGAAAAGAAAAGCCGCGACGAGGGGCGGCAGCCACCGCCGCCGCAATGAGCCAACGGTCGCGAGCACCGCGCTGAGTGCGGCCATCGCCGGGATCACCACCCAGAAGCGGGTTGCCCCGGCCCACGAGAGCAGCAGCGACGCGGTCACTGCGGCTGCACCGAACAACACGGCAGCGGGCGGCCGGATCAGCACCAGGGCGGCGAGCATCAGGATCACCACCACGTACACCCAGCCGCGGTCGTTATGTACACGCGAGAGACGTGTGTCCAGTTCGCGGAGGTCGTCAGCCGGATCGCTGTCGCTCTGCGAGCGGATCGTCGGCGTGCGACCGGCGCGCAGGTCGAGCAGGGACGGCGCGATGTCCGCGACGCTGACGAGGCCGCGAATGCGCGTCGAGCCCGACGTGAGGATGCCGTGGTAGTTGCCCCCGACGAAGGCGACCCGGTAGCGCTTCGTGTTGTGATGCTCGCCCGAAGGTGGCAGCTGCACGTAGACCACCGGCCGGGGGGCGTCCGCAGGCGCCACTCCGAAGTGGAGCTCCGCGACCGGCTTTCCGCCCGGCACTCCGCCGAGGCGTGCGTTCTCCACCTTGCCGCGGACGAGCGAGGCGATCGTGGACGCCCGGCTGATCTGCCCTCCTGCCCCCGGGACGTAGAGGCCGAGGGCAAACGGCTCGCCGCCGGAGGGCGCTGGGATCGGCCCGGGTGGTAGCACGTAGATGGCCGGTCCGGCCTTGGCCGTCGAAACGGCGCCGGCGAGCGTCACCAAGGCGAGCCCCACGGCTACGATTCGTCGTGCCAACCTCGCTTCCAAGGAGAGCGATTCTCAATGAAACGCAGGAACTACGGGCGCGACGCCGGACTGTCGCTGCGAATCCTGTTCACGAGCACGTTGCTCGGACTGCTCTATGTCGTCTTTGCGGTCGTGCTCTTCCAGGTCCTGAACGTGGGTCTTCTCCCCATGCTCGTGATCGTGCTCGGACTCGCTTTCTTCCAGTACTTCAC
>JBKPTB010000170.1:0-31577 GCA_046735315.1 Actinomycetota bacterium | reverse complement strand
GGATGCTCTCGAGCAGCCCGATGTATCAGGGGACGATCTCGGGTGCGTTTAAGAACGCGCTCGACTGGCTGCATGTTCTCGGTACACGCCAACCGCCGTACCTCCACGACAAGGTGATCGGGCTGATCAGCGCCGCGGGGGGGACGCACGCCTTGCAAGCCATCAACACGATGGAGTTCGCCACGCGGGCGCTGCGGGCGTGGGCGGTTCCTTACGTCGTCCCGGTGGCAGGTACGGCAGGTGTCTTCGACCTGGCCGGGCGAGTCGAGGACGAACTCGTTGAGCTGCAACTGCGGACACTCGGCGCCGAGGTCGTACGCGTCTCTGAACGCTTCGCGCAGGACAACTCACTTCACCGAGAGGCGGAATGCGAGGAGGCGGCCGGACGTGTCGCCGCCAATCAATCTGCCGCGCGGTAGGGGACGTTCGGGATGATGGGGATCATGCCCCTGCTCGACGAGGTCGCCCCCGGGCTCTGGCGATTCATGGGCACCCGGAACGGCGTACCTCCGATGATGACTGCGTACGCGCTGCGCGACGGCGAGGACACGATCCTGGTCGACCCGCTCGTCGTCGGCGAGACCGAGCAGCTGCTGGCCGCGCTTGACCAGATCGTGCGTGGACGCGTGCGCATCCTCGTCACCACCCCCTTCCACGTACGCGGCTCCGGGGTTCTGTGGCGGCGCTGGCGTGACCGGCACGAGGTCAGCATCTTCGGGCACGAACACTGTGCGACGCGGCTCGACGACCGCTCCGCCTTCCGGCCGCTACGCGGCGGCGAGACGCTCGAGGGCGGCGTGCGGGCGCATGCGATCGGGCGGCCGCGACGCGCCGAGATCCCGTTCGAGCTGCCGTCGCACCGCGCGCTGGCTTTCGGCGACACCGTGCTCGAGGTCGAGGGGCAGCTGCGCGTATGGCCGAGGCAGCGCGATCTTCAGCATCGCCGTGCCTGGTACGAGGAGCGGTTCCTGCCGACGCTGGAGCCGCTCACGCGACTCGACGCCGAGCGGGTGCTCGTCACACATGGCGAGCCAGTCCTACGCGACGGCGCGCGAGAGCTGGCGGCCAGCCTGGCACGGCCACCGTGGCAAAGGTCGTCGCTGTATTGATTGCCGCTCGTGGGGAGCTACCGCCTTCTCGCGATGCGCAGCGCATCCATTCCACGCGCGGGATCGACGCAGGACACGGCGCCCGGGCAGGGGCGGGCATGGCACCCTGAGCGCCGTGGCCGTTGAGCTGCCGGAGCTGATCGTGCGCGATCGAGCCGCGTGGCGTACGTGGCTGGGCAAGCATCACGGCGAGCCCCACGGCGTCTGGCTGGTGCTCGCGAAGAAGGGCACGACGAAGCCGACGAGCCTCAGCTACGACCAGGCGCTCGAGGAGGCGCTCTGTCATGGCTGGATCGACGGCCAGACGAGCCGCCGCGACGAGGCGACGTACAGGCAGCGATTCACGCCGCGTCGCCGGCGAAGCGCGTGGTCGAAGCGGAACACCGACAGGGCCGAACGCCTGCTCGCCGAGGGTCGTATGCATCCCGCCGGGATTGCCGAGATGCAACGAGCGAAGGAGGACGGGCGCTGGCAGGCCGCCTACGCCGGCTCGGCCGAGATCGACGTCCCGCCGGAGCTCGCCGCCGCTTTGGCGGCCGACCCCAAGGCGCAGGCGACGTTCGAGGCCCTCAGTCGTCAGAACCGCTACGCGATCCTCTATCGCCTCGCCGCCGCCAAGCAAGCAGACACTCGCGCTCGGCGGCTCGAGCAGTTCGTCGCCATGCTCGCCCGAGGCGAGACCATCCACCCTCAGAAGGAGCGTTGATCCCGGAGGTGTCAAGACCTTTCCTTCTCGTCCAGGTCAGCGATCCGCATGTCGGAGCGACTTGGGGCGTTGGCGACCCTGTGGAAGGGTTGCGGGCGGCGGTCGAGTCGGTCCGCCGCTTGCCGGATGCTCCAGATGCGGTGTTGATGTCAGGCGACCTGTCGGACAACGCTGCCGACGGCGAGTACGAGACGGTGCGCGAGTTGCTAGCGCAGCTCGGCACGCCCGTCTACGTCCTGCCTGGTAACCACGACGACCGTGACACTCTCCGGCGGCATTTCGACTTGCCCGGAACAGTGGGAACGCCGGTGCAGTACGCGGTGGACCTCGGGCCGCTACGGCTCGTGGTCCTCGACAGTACGCGACCGGGAGAGGTTCCGGGCAAACTGGATCCTGAGCGGCTGAGCTGGCTCGACGCTGAGCTGGCACTCGAGCCCAATCAGGTAACGCTACTCGCGCTCCACCATCCGCCCGTGTCGACCGGAGTCGCGGCCTGGGACGAGCTCGGCCTACCGGCCGCTGATCGTCGCGCGCTTGGTGACGTTCTGCAGCGCCATCCGCAGGTACGACGAATTGCGGCCGGCCACGTTCACCGAACGATGATCGGAGAGCTGGCCGGATGCCCGGTCCTCACGGTCCCGAGCACGTACGTGCAGACGCGCCTCAGCTTCAACTCTGACGAGATCGAGGTTGCCCAGGAGCCGCCTGCTTTTGCGGTGCATGCGCTGCTGGACGGCGAGCTGGCCTCGCACCTCCAGCCCGTCCTCGAGTAGCTATGTCACCGGTGCGGCCCTGGCGACGACGCCGGAAAGCCACCCTCGCACCGCGGCCTCCACGGCCTCCGGGTCTGCTTTGAGCCCGTGATCGCCCGGCACCTTCACCACTTCGCGCGACGGCCCAGGCGGCGGGATTCCGAACGGATCGCGCTCCCCCTGGACGACCAGGGTCGGCACCATCACTGCCTCGAGCTCCGGAAGTCGGCTCTGAGGCGGCTTTCCACCGCGGCGAGGCGGCTTGAGTGGAAACGCGAGGCAGAGCACCGCGACGGCACCGGTCTCCTCCGCGGTGCGGCAGGCGACCCGTCCGCCAAGCGAGCGGCCCCCGACGATCAACGGCAGGTCGCCGAGCTCGTCCGCACGCAAGCGTTCGACGACCGCGGTCCAGGCGGCGTCGAGCTGCGCAGCTCCGGCCGGCGAGCGGCGACCGGCGACGCGGTAGGGCTGCTCGACCAGTGCAACGCTGATGCTCTCCAGGCCGGCCGCTCTTCGCGCCGCCACGAGGTCCGGCGCGTCCACGCCTCCGGCTGCCCCATGTCCCAGAACGAGCCCTGCCGGCGCGTCTTCGGCGGCGTACAGGTGGACGCGCGCTGGTCCCTTCGGGGTGTCGATCTCAACGACCTTCACGCGCTCGAGGGACTAACTGCTGGAGGGCATCTTCAACGACCCGATGTCGGCGAAGGTGACGTCGTAGTCGACCGTGTCTTCGACTTGCACGCCCGCGGCCGACGTCATGCGATCGCGGAACTGCATTCGAGAGGTGCGGTGACGCTCTGCGACGTCGCGGCTGTCCCAGAACGTGAGCGCGAGCGTTTCTCCTTCCCTGGAGATGAACAAGAGCCCCTCGAACCCTTCTGTCTCTCGAAACCACCGCATCATCTCCTGAGCGACGATCGTCGCATTCTCGATTGGCTGACCCGCGGTGCTCACACGTGTGAGGCTTACGTGCACGCCGTTTCCATCACCCGCCGCTGATCGCGGCGACCACATCGACGCGCGAGCGGTCGTCGAGCGGCGTGTCGAGGGTCGCTCGTTCCTGGTCGACGTAGACGTGGATGTGCTGACGGAGGAGCGGTCCCGGCTCGCACAGCCGGTCGCGAAATCCCGGCCACTTCCCCTCCAGCTCCTCGATCGCCTCGCCGACAGTGGCCGCATTGACGTCGATGCGGCGCGGCAGGCCTGCAAACAGGGGTGCGAGCGTCCCGGGAAGATGCAGGTTGGCCATCAGCCGACGATTGCAACCTCGACCGAGGAGATCGGCGGCAGGTAGTCCGCAATCTCGCGCCAGCTCTCGCCCTCGTCGGCGCTTGCGAACACCTGGCCGGTGCTGGTTCCGAAATAGAGACCCGGCACCTCGTACGAGTCGATGGCCAAAGCCTCACGCAACACGCCGACGTACGCGTCCTTCTGCGGCAGCCCCCGGTCGAGGCACTGCCAGCTCTCGCCGGCGTCGCGGGTCCGCCAGACCGCCGCGTGTCCGTCCGGCATGCAGCGTCCGTGGCCCGGGTCGAGCGGGATGACGTAGAACGTATCGGGGTCGCCGGGATGCGCAGCTGCAGCGAAGCCGAACTCGGTCGGCAGCCCTTCGGTGATCTCGACCCATGTCTGACCGGTGTCATCGCTGCGGTGCATGCCGACGTGGTTCTGCTGAAACATCCGCGCCCCGTCGGCCGGCGAGCGGACGAGCTTGTGAACGCAGAAGCCGACCTCTTCGTGCGGTCTCGGCCAGTCTGCGCGCAAGCCCCTGTTGCGCGGGATCCACGAAGCGCTGTCGTCGGTGGTCTCGAAGAGCCCGATTCCCTGCACGATCGCCCAGAAGCGCGATTCCTGCTCGTCGTCGAACATGAGTGCCGAGATGCCGAGGTGGCCCGGCGGCTGGTTTGCCGGGTCATCCCACATGTCGCTTCCGGGCTGGCCGGCGAGCGTCGTGAGCAGCGACCAGGTCGCGCCTGCGTCGCGGCTCTCGAAGATCCCCGGCGCCTCGACGCCGGCGAGTACGCGGCCGTTCTTCACGGCAAGGGTCGACACCTTCGAGAGCTTCCGGTCCCCGTCGGGGTCGTACGCCAGACCCTCGCTCGAAAGCGTCCACGTCTCCCCGAGATCGGGGCTCCGCCAGACAGCTGAGCCATGCCACTCGCTCGCCGCTGCAGCGTAGATTGCATCCGTAGAGGGATCGTGGACGGCGTGGTACACCGGCCAGCCCTCGCAGAACGGCCCGCGCAGCGCCCAGTCGTGGCGGTCAGCGTCGCTCTCCAGCAGAAAGCACCCCTTGCGGGTGCCGATCAGCAGCAGCGTCCGTGGCATAGGTTCACCTCCGAGTCGAGACCCTTAGTACGTATCAGACTTCGTTGGAGCGCAAAAGTCATCGGTACTCGACCGTGGGGGCGACTTACGCCCGGCAGCCGCCAGACCGGGCGTCGGGTCAGCGTGGAGGACAGCCGCGACCGCCGCGTTCCACGCCATCGAGTCGCGCTTTCCGACCGACCGGATGTCTAGGCTCACGCGGTTTCCAATTCGGAGGAGTGACTGTGCAGGCAATGAGATCGATCTATCGCTACTGGCTCACGCTTCTCTTCGTCGCCGTCATCGCTCAGATTGCAGCCGCGGCGTACGGCGGGTTCTACGCGGCACAGAAGCTCGGCGATCAGAAGGGCTCAGACGAGCACAAGCTGATCAGCGAGAAGGTGTTCGACCACGGCTTCGGATTCCACACCGGTTTTGGCTACCTGATCTTCCTCGGTGCGGTCATTCTCTTGCTACTCGCCCTGGCGGCCCGACTCGGGAAGAGGGGCGTCCTCTTTGCGCTGGCCGTGCCCGTCGCGGTCGCTGTCCAGATCGTGCTTGCCTGGATCAGCGAGAGCGTGCACGGGGTCGGCATCCTTCACGGCATCAATGCCCTGGTCGTGTTCGCCCTCACGGGCTATCTGACCGGCCAGGCCTGGCGTGCCGCTCGTGCGCCTGCTGCAAGTCCGGTGGCGGCGCCTATCGCCTGAGGCGCCATGCGCAGGAGCACTCGAAGGCTGGCGTCGAGGTGCCGCTCTTGCCACAGCGAATGATGAGGGGCTCGAGGGGTTGCGTCTTGGGCTTGGGTGCTGGCGGTCGTCGCAACTCAAAACGAGTCCCAGGACGACGGGCCCATCCGACGCCGTACCCTGGGCCGTGGGAGCCAGGGTGAACGCCCAGCGCCCTCCTCTCCCCGGGCGCGTGGGTCGGGTTGAGACCTCAGCTCGCGCGCCTGGCTCCCACTACTGCTTCGCTCCCACTAGTAGATACCAGCCAGGAGCGAATCAGCCAATCGGATTCGGAGGGAACCAACATGCCAATAGCAAGCGAGGCGCTGGTGCTGGGTCCTGGCGAAGGAAGGGCGATCGACCTGGGTGCGTTCGGGATGACGGTCAAGGCGAGCTCGACCGACACCGACGGGGTGTTCTCGCTCCTCGAGGCAGAGGAGCCGCCGGGATTCGGGCCGCCGCTCCACACCCACCACGACGCCGCCGAAGCGTTCTACGTCCTCGAGGGCGAGTACGTCATGTTCTTGGACGATCGCGAGGTCTCGTGCCCCGCCGGCTCGTTCGTCTTCATTCCGGCGGGTATGCGGCACGGCTTCAGAGTCGGCGGGGTGCCGAGTCGCAAGCTCAACTTCTACTTCCCGGCCGTGATGGTCGGGTACTTCGACGACCTCAGTGAGGCGCTCCGTGGCGACCGGGTCGATGACAGCCTGCTCGCGGACATTGCCCATCGGCATTCGATGGAGATCGTCGGCCCTGTACCCGACGGCTATGTCTGAGCGGTCGCCGAGAGCGTGTTCGGAGGCCACTCGCCCAGAGGCGAACCGATCTCCCACTCGTGGCCGAACGGGTCGATGATCCTGCCAAGCCGCCAGCCGTGTTCGTCGGCGACCGGGGACGATTCCGTTGCTCCGGCCGCCACTGCGCTGCGGACCACTGCGTCGGGATCTTCGACCACGAGCAACGTGCGGCTGGTTGCGCCGTCGATCGCGCGAGGGCTCAGGCGCTTCATGGTCGTGGACGGGGGCGCCACCCAGAACGCCGCATCACCCACCCCGAGTTGCGCGACGATGTCGTCCCCGTCGCCCACTCGATGCAGGACCGTCGCACCGAAGGCGGCCTCGTAGAAGCGGATGGCCCCGCTCGGGTTGTCGACCCACAGCTCTGGCTGAATGCTGGTCATCTGGGCTTGTGGTCTCCAAGGATCGACGAGTGCGCCGGACTCAATGGTGAAAGCTAATGCGCCGCGTGCCCCGGTGACGCTCGTTCGAGCTGGAGCTGGTTCGCTAAGGCTGTTTCCCGAGTTCCTCTTCGATGTGTGCTGCCTGCGCCCGGACCCAGGCCGCGTACTCGATCTGGCGTGCATGGACCATCAGGTCGGTGTCCGTCCGAATGGCCTCGATCAGCGCAACATCGAGTAGCCAGTTGCGCGACTCGGTCCCACCGCATTGGACGATCCAGGTGTCGTGCTCGCGACGAACCACGAGCTCGCGACCATCGGGTGTGTACCCGTGCCAGGTGCTCATCACAGTCGGTGGACCAGGGGTTGATTGACCGTTCAGTCGGTCTCCAAACCCCGGCGAACGGGGCGTGGCTCCTGCCCCGCCGATGCAGACGGGCGTTACCTGCGAGGAGATCGCGGTCGCCCGCGGGGCTACGACGCCATCCTGTCTAACCGATGCACCCCGCTCGCGTCTGAGCCGGTATGCGCAGGCTCGCTCTTCTCGTCGCCGTGCTCGCAGCCGCTGCGGGTACAAACGCGGGCGCCGCGGATCTCACGGCTCTGAGCGACGAGTTCGACTCCCCTGCGAGCCTCGCGAACTGGCAGATCATGCAGGGGGAGGTGATCGACGGTGCACCCGCCCGCTACGGCATCGAGCACGGCGAGCTGGTCGTGCATGCCGCCCACAGCAAGTGGATCGACGACCAGCATGCGTTCTACCTCTGGAAAGAGGTCAAAGGCGACTTCGTGGCGACGGTGCGCCTGGCCGTGTCCGGGGAACACGGACCAGTTCCGACCGCCAACTGGTCGCTGGCCGGCGTGCTCGTTCGCTCCCCGCAGAACTCGAGCGAGAACTGGATCAACTTCACGGTCGGGCAGGCGCGCGGCAAGAGCGTCTTCGAGCGGAAATCGACGCGTTCCACCAGCTCGATCCTGGTCCTGAACCCCGCGTCGGCCGGCTGGCTCGAGCTCCGCCAGGTTCGTATCGGCAACCGCTTCTATCTCCTGCGTCGAGCCGACGCCGGCAAGTGGATCGTGCACTGGACGTACATCAGACGCGACCTGCCCGCGACGTTGCAGGTCGGGTTCGATGCGCAGAGCGGCTCCGGCGACGATCATGCCGACCTGCTTGCGCAGGTCGACTACGTGCACTACGCGCCGACGAACGTACCGGCCCGGCTACGGGCCCGCGTGCTTCGCGGACGCGCCTCCATGAAGGCTTTACGGCCGTATCTCACGCGCTGATGCGTTAGAAGTCCCACGTGGACGTCGCCGAACGGCTCTCCCAGCTCGCACTCTTCGCTGACCTGACGCCGATGCAGGTCGAGGCGATTGCGCACTCTTTCGACGAGAGCGTCTTCCAGGCGGACGAGCGCGTGCTTCGCCGCGGCCTCAGCGGAGGGAACTTCTACGTGATCCTCGAAGGCGAGGCGCGCGTCGTCGTCGGGGACCAGGTGCTTCGGACCTTGGGCAGGGGCGACTTCTTCGGAGAGATCGCCGCCCTCACCGGCGAAACGCCGAGCGCGGACGTCGTCGCAGAGACGATATTGCGGTGCCTCGTGATTCCTCCTCAGGAGCTCGAGCGTCTGCTGCTCGAACGCCCGCAGGTGATGCTGCGGCTCCTCCGGATGGAGGCGAGACGCGTTCAGAGCTCCGGCCAATGGCAGACGTAGCGCGACCGTTCCCGCCGGGCGACTACGACGTCACCGTCGTGGGGAGCGGTCCGGGCGGCTTGCAGACGAGCTACTGGCTGCGGCGTTTCGGTGTACGGCACGCGGTTCTCTCGCGTGACGACGCGCCCGCCGGGATGTTCCAGCGCTTCCCGATCTTCCAGCGGCTGATCACCTGGACGAAGCCGGATGCACCGGTGGCGAAGACGACGCGCGAGTACGAGTGGTACGACCACAACAGCCTCGTCGCGGACGAACCGGAGCTGAAGGCGCTGGTTCCAGGCTTCATGGATCGAGCATTCGACTTGCCCTCGCGCTCCGAGATGGAAGCTGGCATCGTGGCGTTCGCCGACCGGGCCAGCCTGGAAGTTCGCTACGACTGCGCCTGGGAGACGACACGCTACGACGGCGACCGGCTCGTGTTGGCGACCAGCGACGGGGAGTACAGGAGTCGCGCTGTCGTGTTCGCAGTGGGCGTGACGCAGCCATGGTTCGCAGACGTCCCGGGGCTCGACCACGCGACCCACTACGTCGACGCGCTCGACCCGGCGCGGTACGCCGATCGCACGGTCTTCATCGTCGGTAAGCGGAACTCCGGTTTCGAACTCGCGCAGGGCCTTCTCCCCTGGGCCCGCAGCCTCTATCTCGCTTCGCCGCGCCCGGTTCAGACCGATGCGCTCGCGCTCTCCCCGTTGCGCGTTCGCTACCTCCATCCCTACGACGAATACGCGCGCGGCGGTCCGGGCACCTACGTCCTCGACGTTGCAATCGAGCGGATCGACCGACATGCGGACGGGTTTCGGGTCGTCGCGCACGGAACGACCTGGGACGGCAAGCTCGTCCTTGAGGTCGACGACGTCATCGCCGCGACGGGCTTTCAGACGCCACTGGGGGACCTACCCCGGCTCGGGCTCGTCGCGGTCAACGACGACCGAGTTCCCGCGCTGACTCCATTCTGGGAGAGTGTCTCGCTTCCAGGCGTCTATTTCGCAGGCAATGCATCGCAAGGCGCGAGAGGATTGGCAAAGCGAGGGGCCGGCGCAAGCTCGACTGCCGTCAACGGCTTCCGCTACAACGCGCGAGTGCTCGCGGAGCACATCGCCGCAACGTTGGGCGCGCGGGCTCCCGAGCGGGCGCCGATTGGGGATGTCGTCTCGTTCCTTCTCCGGGAGCTGAGCACGGCACCCGAGCTCTGGGTTCAGAAGGGATATCTCTGTCGAGTCGTCGGAAAGGGAAGAAACGGACTCGTCGACGAGGGCTTGCTACCACTCGCGCACTTTCTCGACTCACACAACGGCGACGCCGCTGCTGCCAGTGTGGAGCTCGACGAGCGTGGGGCGATCGTGCCGACGATCTACGTGCGACACGCCGGTGAGGTCAGCGAACACTTCCTCGAGGCGCATCCGTTGCACGAGTACGCGGGCGAGACGTACTCCAAGCAGCTCGAACACGTTTTGCGGCCGCTTGCGGTTTGAGTCGTCGCTCTCATCGTCATCTCATTCGTACGCGTTAAGACAGGTCCGACATGACTGGACGGCTCACACCACCTTTGACAAACGCAGCCCTTGCCACAGTGCTCGTCCTCGCCGCAACCGGCTGCGGGTCAGGAGGCGGGAAGAACACCTCGAATGCGGCGGCGGCGCAATCCGGGTCGAGTCTCGCGCCGATCCACGGCACGTACGCACCGTCGATCGACCCGTCGAACTTCGTCGCCGTCGTGGACAACCGCTACTTCCCGCTCAAGCCCGACACCGCCTTCCACTTCAAGGGCGTCCGAGGGAAAACTCCGCAGATCGACGACGCGGTCGTCACTCGCCGGACCGTGGTCATCCTCGGCGTGAAGTGCACGGTCGTCCGGGACACGGTGTCCGAGCACGGCAAGCCGATCGAGCGCACGTTCGACTTCTACGCGCAGGACAAGCGGGGCAACGTCTGGTACATGGGCGAGGACGCGTTCGAGCTGAAGAACGGGCAGTTCGTCAAGGCCGGCGACTCCTGGCGCGGCGGCGTCGACGGCGCGAAGCCGGGGATCATCATGCTCGCCCATCCTCGCCCCGGCGACAGCTACCGCCAGGAGTACTACCCGCCAGGTGAGGCGCTCGACCAGGCTCGCGTGCTCGGGGCTCGCGGGCCCGTCACGGTCCCGTACGGCACCTTCGAGCACGTTCTCGTCACGAGCGATTTCAGTCCGCTCGAGCCGCAGACCGAGCACAAGTTCTACGCCGCGGGAATCGGGGAGATCGCGGAGCGGGTCGTCAAGGGGCACCACGAGGCGTTCGAGCTCGTCAGCGTGACGCGCTGAGCTCCTGATTCTTGTTCAGCCGCTCTCGAGTGTCGCCGCGATCCCCTGCAGAAAGCGCGCCTCCGCGCTCGGGAGACCGGCGGTGAACCTACTGCGAGCGGGGTCTCTCCCGGTCAGGGCCTTGTAGAACACGCAGGCCGCGAGGTAGGAGCCGGCCTCGTTCGGATGCCTGCCGTCCGAGTCCCAGAGATCGAGGCCTGGTCTCTTTCGCAGGGCTTCGGCCCAGGCAAGCCCGGCAGGCGCCACCGCAGCAGGCAACTCGGACGCGAGCTGGGCGTAACCCCGCGCAAGACGTTCCTGCATGCCGAGGAAGGTGTCGTTCGGTCGATTGTGTCGGTCGCCGAGCCTGTAGCCCCAGGTCATGAACAGGAGCGTCCGCGCACCGTCATGGGTGATCTTGTCCTGAAGGTCGCGCGCGAACGGATACGTCTCACGCTGCCACTCCGGGACAGGGAAGGAGAGCATCTGGCTCTGCTCCTGCAGGACGACGACGTCCCAATGAACGTCCTTCAGCAGGTGGTCCAGCCCGCCGCTCCTGGCCGCGTTCTCGAGGGTCCAGCCCGGCGCCGCATACTCGACCGCGAAGAGCCGAGGTCCGCCGCGGTCGTAGGCCGCAAGCTCGTGCACCATCGCCGCGAGCGCGTTTCGGAACGTGAAGCTGTTGCCGACGAAGAGCACGCGAAGCCCAGGTTGCGCGCTTCTTGCGAGGGCGATGTCGCCACGGGCGACGGGATCGAGCGGATTCCGCGCCAGGCCGCCGGCGACGAGACCCGCGTAGACGGAGATCCCGAGGACGACCCCGACCACCGCGCACGTGGATAGGCGGATCAGCCTCCTCATCAGCGCAAGGCATCGGCAGCGCGAGTAGCGCGCTTGACTGTCGTCAGCAGCTGTGGATCAGCGGGTTCGGAACGGGCTCCAGTCGACGCGTTCCCAGAGTCGTTCGCCACACACCATGCAGCGCGGCAGGACCTGGTGGACCGTTACTTGGTTTCCGCAGGCGGCACAACAGAACTGACCTTTCGCCAACGTTCCGGCGGGCCAGAACTCGACGTATTCGTCCACCTCGGCGCCGGCTTCCGCGACCCTGACCTGCGACCCCTCCATGTCATCCCCTTTCGTCGGTGAGCCTGGATTTCGAGCCGCAGCACCCTCCTTGTAGGTCGGCCGCGAACAGGAGTCAAGCGCAACCTTCAAACGAGGGATCGGGCCGACAGGCCGTTTCGCCGAAGCTAAAGCCCTGCGGTAGTCCTCCTCTGCGGAAAGGCGGAATCAGATGTCAGCGGCGACTCTGAAAAGCAAGCTGCGCGGCTTCCCGGCGGGAAGCCTGACGGTTCGCATCATCTCTTCGTAGGTTCAGCAAGGCCGACTCAGCCGCCAAGCTCATCGATGCGCCTCTTGAGCTTGGCGACTTCGGCCTTGCGTCTTGCTTCGGTCACTTCCTCGGCGGCTCGTCGCGCACCCTCGCGCGCGCCATCGTCGGCTGCCGCTTGCACTCGACCGAGCTCCTTCGGCGTCAACGATTCGTAGTCGAGCCCGGCCAACGCCACTCCTTGCTCGAGCGGGGTCCTCTTTCCCGTCTCGAGCTGCTCCACGGTAACCCCGAGCTTTTGCGCGAGCAGTCGCATCGCCTTCACCGACGGCGTTCGAGCTCCCGCTTCGATGCGTGAGATGTACGCGTAGGACACTCCCGGCGACGAAAGATCGCGCTGCGACATGCCGCGTTCCATCCGGAGTCGACGCAGCCGGTCGGCGATGCTCTCCCGCTTCGCCATCGCTGCGATCTTTCCAATTCCGATCGCGTGACGTGACGCGGTCGTGACCACAATTGTCCAAATCCGACAGGTCCCGCGCGACGCGACAGGTCGAGCCCGCTTCCCGGTGCCTCCCTCGAAGGAGTGAGCGCGGCGCAAGTTTCCCAAGTCGATGGCGACTCATTCCCGTAGGCCGCTAGTACTCCCCCGACAAAAAGCGAGGAATTTCCCATGCGCAGACGATTCAGCCGCCTGACCCGGCGCTCTGTGATCGGCGCGATCGTCGGTTTGGCCTTCGCGGCCGCAGCCGGGGTCGGGCTTGCTCAGATCACCACCAGCTCGGGCCCAACCCTGGCTCCGACAACCACGACCCAGTCGCAGACGACCGGGACGCAGACCACGACCACCGGCACCCAGGGCGAGTCGGGAGACGATCAAGGGGAGAACGAACAGGGAGACATCGAGTCCCAGTCGGAGCACGGAAACCAGACGTCCACGAGCGGGAGCTCGACGTCGACGTCGACCTCGACCTCGTTGAACACGACGCTCTCGACTACGACGACCGGCGACGAGGCGGGCACTGCGGGGAACGGTCAAGAGAAGATGGACGTCTGTCACAAGACCGGCAACGGTGGCGAGCACACGATCAACATCGCCGCGCCGGCAGTTCCCGCACATCTGGCGCACGGTGACTCGCTCGGCGCCTGCAGTGGGACGACGGGCAAGCACGGTTCGACCACGACGACGACCACGGCGACTCCGTCGACCTCGACGTCCACCCCGACGTCCACGTCGACCACGACCTCGACCACCGCGTCCGCAACCACGAGCAGCAAGAAGCCGAAGAAGACGAACACCCACGCCTCCAGCCACAGCACCATCACGGGCTCGACGAGTCACGGCAACTCCGGACATTCGAAGAGCGGCAAGAGCTCGACCCACGGGCACGGCGGTTCGCATGCCACCAAGACCCACGGGCATAGCTCGGGCAACGGCCACGGGAAGTAAGGCCAGCTTCGTATCCTCACCGGAAGAGCCCCGCACTCGCGGGGCTCTTCTCGTTTCACGGGTCGGGCCCGACCTGCCACCATTACCGACTGTGATCCGCGACCTACTCGAGGCTCGTGCGGGCGAGGACTACGACCTCTACGCACGGACGATCAACCCGCAGTTCATGCGGGTTCTTCGGACGATTGGCTTCGATCGCGTCTGGGCCCGCGCGGAGGGGCAGTACCTCTACGACCGAGACGGACACCGCTACCTCGACTGGCTGGGCGGTTTCGGCATGTTCAACGTCGGCCGAAACAACCCGCGTGTCCGTGAGGCGCTCGTCGAAACGCTCGAGCTCGAGACGCCCGGCTCGGTCCAGCTCGGGGTGTCGCTTCTACCCGGGCTGCTCGCGGAGGAACTCTTGAAGCGGACGCCGGCGCGCCTGGAGCGCGTCCTGTTCACCAGCTCGGGTACGGAGGCGACGGAAGCCGCCCTGAAGCTCGGGCGCACGGCGACGGGACGAACACGTGTGGTAGCGACGGAGCAGGGATTCCACGGCCTGACCCTCGGGTCGCTCTCGGTCAACGGCGACCCGCACTTCGTCGATCGGTTCGGTCCGCTCCTCCCGGGGTTCTCGCAGGTTCCCTTCGGCGATCTCGAAGCTCTCGAGCGTGAGTTGCGGAGCGACGATGTGGCTCTGTTCCTCGTCGAGCCGGTTCAGGGCAAGGGAGTCAACCTGCCTCCGGCCGACTACCTGCAGGGTGCCCAGGAGCTGTGCCGCCGGCATGGCACGCTCTTCGCAGTCGACGAAGTGCAGGCCGGGCTCGGACGCACGGGAACGTTGTTCGCATTCGAGCACTGGGGGCTCGAGCCGGATCTCGTCACCGTGGCCAAATCGTTGTCCGGCGGCTATGTGCCGGTAGGTGCATTGCTGATGTCGTCCCGCGTCTACGACGGCGTGTTCGACTCGCTGGAGCATTCCGTCAGCCACGGATCCACGTTCGCGCCAAACGACCTCGCGATGGCCGCCGGTCTGGCGACGCTGCGCGAGCTCGATGAGAGGCAGCTCACCGAACGTGCCGCGCGTCTGGGCGAGCTGCTGCTCGAGCGCACGCGTCGGCTCGTCGAAGAGCACGAGGTCGTCCGCGAGGTGCGCGGGCTGGGACTGATGTGGGCGATGGAGTTCGGCGAACCCGATTCGGGCAGCCTCGCCTGGCGGGTCATGGAGCGGATGCAGACAGGACTCTTTGCACAGCTCGTCGTCGTCCCTCTCTTCACCAAGCACCGAATTCTCAGCCAGGTCGGCGGCCACGATCTGCCGGTGCTCAAGGGGCTGCCGCCGCTCGTGGTCGAGGAGCAGGACATCGAGACGTTCGCGGAGGCGCTCGACGACGTGATCGCGAAGGCGAGTCGGCCTGCGCGAGTCGCCGGCTTGGCGTTGCGTGCGGCTAGAGCTCGGTGAGGTCAGCGTTGCGCTCGTTGAAGCACTGGCGCGCCCAGATTTCGGCCAGCGTGAGGAGCCGCTCGCAGAACTCCTGCCTCTCCGCGGCATCGGGCGGGACTCGTTCCGGCGCTACGGTGACACACACCTGGTGAAGCACGACTTCGGCCTCTTCCGCCATCTCGTGCCGCTGCTCGCCTACGATCGAGACCTCGCCCGCTTCGGGTACCAGTAGCTTTCCCAGCTCCTCGAGCTCGGCGCTCGTGGCGTCTCGCCCGGCGAAGACGCCGAAGTTGACTCGAATCCCGAGCCCCGCCGGCTCTTCGTCGGTGATGAAGGCGATGACGTTCTCGACCTGCATTTCAAGGGGTATTACCAGGCGGCTCGAGACCTAACCCTCTCTCGGCTCCCAGCGGAACTTTCGGATCGCGACCGCTATTCCAAACACTCCCCAGGCCGCGAGCACGGCGATGTTCCGAGGTTTGTCCCAGAGCTCCTGGCCGTGCAGGTAGATGCCGTTGATCGCGTCGAGGAAGTACTTGAGGGGCAGGACGGCACCGATCGCCCGCAGCACCTGCGGATAGTGGCGGGTCGACCCGAACGAGCCGGAGAGGAAGGCGAGGGGCAACACGATCACGTTCACCACCGCGGACGAGCCTTCGAGCGAGCGAATGAACCCGGTCAAGGCCAGGCCAAGTGCCGCGAACGCTGCGGCACCGAGTGCCAGCGCGAGCACGAGCGAGACGAGATGACTGGGCCAAGGGGTCGACTTCAGCAGGTGGCCGAGGACGAAGAGGGAGGTGCCCTGGAGCGCGAAGACGATCACGATCGAGGTCAGCACTGCGGTGAGGTAGACGGCAGGAGGGAGGGGAGTCCCCCGGATTCGCTTCAGGATTCCGGTCTCACGGCGGGCAACGATGATGAGCGCGAGCCCGGCAAATGCGGTGTTCGCGACACCGTAGGCGAGCATTCCCGCGAGCAGCGCCCACGATGCCGGACGTCCGTAAATGCGTCCCGTGTAGACAGCCGTCAGCAGCGTGAAGAGCAGCAGCGGAAAGAGGAACACGAACACTGCGGACTCGCGACTGCGCCAGAAGACGCGCTGTTCCCAACGGAGTTGGTGCCGTAACAGCCTCATTTGGCGTCCTCCTCGACCAGCGAGAGGTAGACGTCCTCGAGTGTCGGGCGACGTACCTGCAAACCGTCGAGCTCCCCGCCCTCTGCCAGAGCCTGAGTCGTCAGCTCCTGCAGCACCCGGGTCGGCTCGGTCGTGTGGATCACGACCTCCTGTCCGTTCCGGCGGTAACGCACCTCCGTCTCGGTCGCACCTCCGGTGAGCTCGGCCGGGGTGCCCTCACGGATGATCACGCCCTCCCGCAGCACCGCAACCCGATCGGCGAGCTGCTCGGCCTCGTCCAGGTAATGCGTGGTCAGCAGGATCGTCTTCCCCAGAGACCGCAGCGAGCGGATCATCTCCCAGGCGGCGCGCCGCGCGGCCGGGTCGAAGCCGGTCGTCGGCTCGTCGAGGAAGACGAGGTCCGGATCGCCCACGAGCGCAACGCCGAGATCGAGGCGGCGCTTTTGTCCACCGGACAGCGTCTTCACCCGCGCGTCGCGTTTCTCCGAGAGCCCGACGAGCTGGATCACCTCGTCGACGTCGCGGGGGCTTTCGTAGTAGCCCGCGAACATCCTGTGCGTCTCGGCGACGGTCAAGGTCAGCCAGAGCTGCGATTGCTGGAGGACGATGCCGATTCGCTGGCGGAACGCCGATCCTGCCCGGCCGGGGTCGAAGCCGAGCACCTCCACCTCTCCCTGGTCGCGCTGGCGGTATCCCTCGAGGATCTCGATCGTCGTCGTCTTTCCGGCCCCGTTCGGGCCCAGGAGGCTGAAGACCTCGCCCTCGGCGATCTCGAAGCTGATTCCGCGCAATGCTTCGTGGCCGCCGTAGGACTTCCGCAGCTCGCGGACGGAGATAGCGCTCACGTCGTCCCAGGCTAACTGGTCGCGCTTACGTAGCCTGCGAGGTATGGCGAGCTCGGAACAGACGACGACCTTGGTTCCCCGCTGGGTTGCGCTGCTGCTCACCGCGATCGCGGCGGGGCTGGTCGTGTGGACGCTGTACCTCACCTACGTCCTGCCCGCCCGGCATGTGACCGACCACTGGCGGATCGCCTGGGCGGGCTTCGACATCGGCCTTGCGATCGCGCTCGCCACGACGGCGATCGGTGTTCTCCGTGAGGCCCAGTGGGTCGATGCGACGGCAGCGGTCGCGGCGACGTTGCTCGTCACCGATGCCTGGTTCGACATCGTGCTCGCGGACTCCGGGGGAGAGCGCACGGAGGCGATCGTGCTCGCGGCGATCGGAGAGATCCCGCTCGCGCTCTTCTGCGTCTGGATCGTCATGAACGCGGAACGCGCGATCGCTTCCGTGAAGGATTCGCAGAGGCGTCGTCCGTGATCTACTGACGGGCATGACGCTCCGTTACGTCGTCGCCGACGTCTTCACCGACAGGCCCCTTACGGGGAACCAGCTGGCCGTGTTCACGGACGGTCGCGACGTCGACGACGAGACGATGCAGAGGCTGGCCCGCGAGATGAACTTCTCCGAGACGGTGTTCGTCCTACCTCCCGAGGATGGGGGTCATGCGCGAATCCGGATCTTCACGCCCTCGAGCGAGCTTCCCTTCGCTGGACATCCCGTTCTCGGCTCCGCCTTCGTCCTTGCAGCCCCGCTGCAGCTCGGCGAGATTCGGCTGGAGACCGGCTCCGGAGTGGTGCCGGTGGTGCTCCAGCGGGAGGGTGCACGCATCGTGTTCGGCTGGATGCAGCAACCGATTCCGGCATTCGAGACGTTCGAGCGTGCGGACGAGCTGCAGGAGGTTCTCGGTGTGCGCTCGGGGCTGCCCGTCGAGCTCTACCACCTGGGACCCACGCACGTCTACGTGGAGCTCGGCAGCGAGGATGAGGTCGCCGGGCTTGCGCCTGACTTCGGTGCGCTCGCGCTTTTCGATGTCGGCATCAATTGCTTCGCCGGTTCCGGCAAGAGTTGGAAGACGCGCATGTTTGCGCCCGCGAGCGGCGTTGCGGAGGACCCGGCCACGGGCTCTGCGGCCGGACCGCTCGCGATCCATCTCGCCCGGCACGGCCGCATCGACTTCGGCGACGAGATCGAGATCTCGCAGGGCGCGGAGCTGAACCGTCCCTCGAAGCTGTACGCGCGCGTGGAGGGTTCCGCGGATCGCATCGAGCGCGTCGAGGTCGGCGGTTCCGCCGTCACCGTCGCGCGCGGCGAGTTTCGCCTGTAGCCGCGCCGGCTCGGGCCAGGGACGATTGAGATGAGCGTCAGCTTGGAAGGAAGGCGACCGCTTCGATCTCCGGCAGTTCCGGGACGAGCGCGCGCCAGAAGATGCCGCCGTTCTCGGAGAGATAGAGGCGGTTGCGGGCGGCGAAGAGCATCACATCGGGGTTGTCTTCGTCGATCGCGACCGCGAACCCCGGCGGCAAGCCGCCCCCGGCTTCATGCCAGGTGCTCCCCGCGTCGTGCGAGACGGCGAGTGGTGGCCGTCGGTCGACGACCGCGACGACGGTCGCGCCTGCGGCAGCAGACGCCACGACTCGCGGCAGTTCGACTTTCACTTTCGGGGCCGCGAACTCGTCCGTCTCACCGACGACCTCCTCGGCCTCGAGGTCGACGAGGTACGTCCCCGACGCAGTACGCACCGCCGCGTTCACGACAGCCTCTTCGCGAGCAATGACCGGACGAGCTCCGTGGCGCGCCGCGCAGCCGGAATCGGCGTCAGACCCTCGGATCTCGCCGCCAGGTACGCGGCCGAGAAGAAATCGCCCGAACCCGTCGGATCGGCAGCCACCGGCCAGGCGCCGACTCTCTCCGACCGTCCATCGAAGTACACGCGTGAACCACGCTCGCCGTAGGTAACCAGCACCTCTGCCACACCGAGCTTGTCGACCGCGCCGACGACCTCTGCCTCCTCCTCGGCCAACTTGAGGATCTGGACGTGCTCGAGCATCGCCGGATCGAAGTCGGCATCGAGGCGAAGCGGCCCCGGCTCGGCCGCGCGAACGAGTCCCTGACCGTCGAACGAGAGCGTCCGTTGATGTGCGAGCGCCGTAAGAGTCTCTGCAGGGAAGTCCGAGCGCAGCAACGGAGCGACGTGCACCCACGCGCCCGGCGGGACGAGCTCGATGTCTGCCGGCGTCCACGCGTCACCAGGCTGCTCCACCGTCATGATGCGAACGTCGCCCTCGTAGTAGAAGGAGAACGACGTCGTCTTCGTGCCCTCGAGCGAGACGACCGGCTCTCCGAGCTCCGTCAGGTGTCGCGTGTACGCAAGGCGGTCTTCAGGTGCGCAGCGTGTGAAGATCGTTCCACGCGTGCCCATGGCGCGCCAGGCGACGGCGGCGTAATACGGGCCACCGCCGATCCGCGCGGGCCCGCCGTCAACGACGTCCCGGGAGAGGTTCCCGACGAGCGCGAGCGGCGGCACGAGCCGAGCCTAACGTCACCACCGCCGCCGTCAGCAGGAAGGCAGCGACGAAACTCGGCACCGAGGCGCCGAACCGGTAGGCCGGAGTCGGAAGGTGACCCAGCCAGCGTGACCAGAAGCCGAGATCCGCCGGCTGATACAGCCACTCGTAGACCAGGAAGCCGACGACCCAGGCGACGATCGGGCCGAGTCGCACGGCCGGGCCCGCGAAGACGTGCTTCCGGGTGTAGTGCATCCCGGCGAGCAGCCAGTCCGCGACGAGAACGCCGAGCAGCGGTACGAACACGGCGCCGAGAAGAAGCAGGAACCGCTGATAGCTCCGCATGTCGATCGCGAGCGCGCCGCCCGTGGCGAGCACGGACGCGCCCACGATCAGGACGCGTTGTGAGACGTTCGGAAACAGGTTCTGCGTCGAAACCGCGCCCGAGTAGACGTTCGCGAACGCCTCATCGGTCTCGTCCACGGTCAACGCGAGCAGCGCGAGCGCAGCAGCTGCGCCGCCTCCCGCAATTGCGACGAGGATCAACTCCGGCCGGTTGGGGTCCACACCGCGCGACAGGACGAGGATCGAGCCGAATCCGAACTGGAAGAGCGTTGGCAGGAGATAGCCGATGCCGACTCCGAAGAACGCGCTGCGCCGGTCGCGTGAGAAGCGCGTGTAGTCCGCGACCAGGGGCGCCCAGGACACGGTGACCGCAACGACCGTGTCGACGGCCAGCCAGAAGGACCCCTTGTGTCCGCCCCCGGACCAGATCCGCCCGACGTGCGCGCCGTCGACGATCCACCAGGCGAGGTAGACCACGGACGCGAGGACGGCCCAGATCGCGAACTTCCGCACGAAACGACGCACGAATCCGATCGGACCGAGCAGCGCCAGGATCGCAGCCACCGCGCCGAAGACGAGCTTCCACAGCCAGATCGCCTTGAACCCGAAGAGCTTGTCGCAGAGCAGACCGGCCGCGGTCGCGATCACGATCAGCTCGAAGATCGCCCAGCCGAGGCACTGCAGGATGTTGAGGGCGGTCGCGAGGTAGGAGCCGCGCCGGCCGAGCGGTGCTCGCTGGAGCACCATCGTGGGGACCCGCGCATCCGCGCCGATCAGCGCCGCGACCGCGACCATCAGGTTTCCGATCACGCCACCGACGAGCGTCGCCGCGAGTGCATCGCCGAGTGGAAGGTCGAAGTACGCGGGAAGGACGAGGACGAGCAGCGAAATGCCGAGATTCGTCCAGAGGAGCGTTGTGTCGAGCAGGCCGAGGACCCGCAATCTCTCCGGCACCGGCTCGATTCCCCACTGTGGTGTGTCCTGCAGGATTCGCTCCCTTCGCTGGTTCTAACCAGATCAGGTTCGACGGGTGTGATCTCAGCGCTGGACGCAGCGCACCCCGGCCGCGATAGCGTAACGCGGGTTACTTGCCTAGGTATCGCCTATGCAGTAACCTGCCGGGCCGATGGCGAGGACCTACACCGCCAGCGAGGCCGCCCGGGCGCTCGGGATCAGTCTCGACACGCTGCGACGCTGGGACCGGCAAGGCCGGATCCGGGTGCAGCGGGATCGGGCCAACCGACGCGTTGTTTCCGCGAAGGAGGTCGAACGACTTCGCGGTAGTGAGCAGCAGACTCTCAGCGCACGCAACCGACTCGAAGGAGTCGTGCGCGACGTCAAGGTCGAGGGCCTTCTCGCGCAGGTCGAGCTGGACGTGACGAAAGGCGCCCGGCTCGTCGCCGTCATCACGCGGGAGTCCGCCGAGGCACTCGGCCTCGAGCCGGGAGTCCCGGCCGCCGGGGTGGTCAAGGCGACGTCCGTGATGGTCGAGCGGTGAAGCGACTACTCGCCGTCACGCTCATGGCGCTAGCGGTTCCCGCCTCCGTGTCGGGCGGAACACCGATCACCGTCCTCGCAGCCGCGTCGCTGACGGAAGTCCTGCCACGGATCGACAAGTCGCCGCGCTACAACTTCGCCGGCTCGGACCAGCTTGCGGTTCAGATCCGACAAGGCGCTCCCGCCGACGTCTTCGCAGCGGCGAGCCCGAAGTACACGCAGCTCCTCTACCGCGACAGCCTCGTCCTCAAGCCGGTCACGTTCGCCACGAACAAGCTGATCGTGCTCGTGCCCCGTTCCAACCCCGCCCGGATTCGTTCGGTCTACGACCTTCGGCGATCCGGAGTGAAGGTCGTGATGGGCGATCTCGCCGTGCCGATCGGGACGTACACGCGGCAGATCCTCGATGCCCTCGGCATCACGGCCGACGTCACGAGGAACGTGGTCAGCGAGGAGACCGACGTCAAAGGCATCGTCGCGAAGGTCGCGCTCGGAGAAGCCGATGCGGGCTTCGTCTACCGCACCGACGCCAAGCCGGTTTCCTCCCGCACCCGCGCGATCGCGTTACCGAACTGGGCGCAGCCGGCGATCCGCTACGAAGTCGCAGTCGTCAAGGCAAGCTCGCACCCCACCGCCGCCAGGGCGTTCATCGCGAAGCTGGTCTCGAAGCGTGGACGGCTCCTCCTCGCGAAAGCGGGGTTCGGGTTGCCGAAGAGATCGTGAGGAGGCTGTTCGCCGCGGTGCTCGCGATCGCCACGGCAGTGGCGCTCGCGTTTCTCGTGCTGCCGGTCGCGGCCGTCTTCCTGCGTGTTCCGCCGGGCGACCTGGTCGGTGCGCTCGGAAAGGACGTCACACGTGATGCGCTGGTCGTCAGTCTGAAGACGAGCGCGATCGCGCATGCGGCGGTCCTCCTCATCGGCACGCCTGCCGCATATCTGCTCGCGCGTCGACGTTTTCCGGGGCGGGGTGTCGTGCTGACTCTCGTCGAGCTGCCACTGGTCCTGCCGCCTGCTGTCGCAGGCATTGCCCTCCTTGCGACCTTCGGCCGCACAGGGTTACTCGGGGCCGAACTCGACGCGGTCGGTGTGCAGATCCCGTTCACGCAGGCCGCAGTCGTGCTCGCGGTCGCGTTCGTCGAGAGCCCGTTCTATCTCCGCGGTGCAATTGCCGCCTTCGAGTCGTTGGACGGGGTGCTGATCGATGCTGCGCGGACACTCGGAGCCGGGCCGGCACGAGTGTTCGCGCGCGTCGCGTTGCCGCTCGCGGCGGGTGGCTTGGGCGCCGCCTCTGCGCTGGCGCTGGCCCGCGGGCTCGGCGAGTTCGGCGCCACGATCATCTTCGCGGGCAGCCTCCAGGGGGTGACGCAGACGCTGCCGCTCGCGATCTACGCGCAGTTCGACCAGGACTTCGACACCGCGCTCGCGATCAGCGCGCTGTTCATCCTCGTCGGTGCGCTTCTGCTCGTGACACTCAAGCTCTACGGATGGCTTCGCTTCGGCTCGATCTTTCGCTCCCGCTTCGCGCCTTCGCTCTCGAGCTAGCGCTCGAGGTCGGTGCGGAGACGGTCGCGCTCGTCGGGCCGTCCGGCGCCGGAAAGACCTCGCTGCTCCGGTCGGTCGCCGGGCTCGCACGGCCCGAGCGAGGAACCATCAGCTCGGACTCCGACGTCTGGTTCGACTCGGTACGTGGAATAGACAAGCGGCCCGAGCAGCGGTCGGTCGGATTCGTCTTCCAGGAGTACGCGCTCTTCCCGCATCTGAACGTGGAGCAGAACGTGACGTTCGGCGGCGGGGAAGCGGACGGCTTGCTGCGCCGACTGCGCATCGAGCACCTCGCCGATGCGAAGCCCGCCGAGCTTTCCGGCGGTGAGCGGCAACGCGTGGCGCTTGCCCGGGCGCTCGCGCGCGATCCGCAGGTCCTGCTCCTGGACGAGCCGATGGCCGCTCTCGATCCGCACACGCGCGGCGCGGTCAGGGCGGAGCTGCACGACCTGCTCCGCGAGCTCGGCCTCCCTGCCCTCCTGGTCACACACGACTTCGAGGACGCCGTCCTCCTTGCGGACCGAGTGGGAGTGCTCGTGGACGGCCGTCTGCGACAACTTGGCGCGCCCGCCGAGCTTCTCGGCACACCCGCGGACGCGTTCGTGGCAACGTTCGCGGGAGCCAACGTCCTCTCCGGTAACGCGCAGCCCGGGGCGGACGGGCTGACCACGGTCCGACTCGACGACCGAACCACGATCTACTCGACGGACGAGACCTTCGGCGACGTCGACGTCGTCATCTATCCGTGGGACGTTTCTCTGGCGCTTGCGGAGCATGCTGACTCGGCGCTCAACCTGGTCGCCGGACAGGTGCTCTCGGTCGCCCGGGTCGGGAATCGAGTCCGCATCCGGCTGGAGGCCATGACCGCGGAGGTGACCGCGAGGTCTGCGGAGCGGCTCGAGCTTCGCCCCGGCGGACACGTGGTAGCGACCTTCAAGGCGACCGCGACGCGGCTGCTGCCGCGCTCCTAGGCTAGACAGGCAGCTCGGGCGCGATCCGCTCGGCCAGCGCCTCGGCCACGCCGCGACTGATCTCCGGGGAACGCTTCAGCAGCGTGTCGAAGTCGCGCTCGTTGAGGACCAGGACGCGGACGTCCGTGGTTGCGGTGACGGTGGCCGTACGAGGCATTTTCGTCACGAGGGCGATCTCGCCGAAGAAGTCGCCGTTTCGCATCGTGTTGATGCTGCGGTCGCCTTTCGTCACGTCGGCCTCCCCCTCGAGGAGGACGATGAACTCGCGCCCGCGATCTCCCTCCAGAGCCATGACCTTGCCCTTCGGGAGGTCGATCTCGTCGGCGATGTGAGCGACGTCCTCGAGCCCTTTCTTCGAGAGCTTCGAGAAGAGCGGCACCTTCCGGATGAGCTCGATCTTCCCGTCCTTGCCGAGGCGCATGCGGCGACTGTAACCGCCTTCCGGACGCTTGGCTACGGTGAACGGGTGGACGTCGTGCCGGCGGTATTCGGGGCCGCGGCCGGTCTCGCCGGCCTCCTGCTCGTGTTCCTCGGCGTATCCATCTCCGCCTTCCAATCCTTCGCCGGCGACGCGCCTGCCGCGGCTACTTCGCGGTTCCGGCGCGCCGGCGCCTGGATCCTCGGCGCGTTCCTCCTCGGACTCGTCGACGTGGCTGTGTCCTTCGCCTGGCTTCTCTCGCCGTCGCGTGCCTTGCGTGACGTCGCCGTCGTCCTGTTTGCGATCGAGCTGGCGGCCACGGCATCCGCAGCCGTGACGACTGCGCGTGCGGTGCTATGGCGCTGAGCCTCAACAAGCTGAAGCGTCTCGGCGACGCCGGTCTGACGGACCTGTTCGAGGACGACCGGAAGCTCTGGACGGCGATGGCGAAGGACGCGTACGCGTACACGAGCAAGTTCGTCCGCGGCTCGGGGAACGAGGTGCGTCCCGACGACGTCGTGCCGACGCTGACGCCGGCCCTCGAAGTGTCGGACCGGCTGCGGACGTACCTCGCGGAACGCAAGTTGGGTCAGCGCTACTGGTACGAGTGGTTTGCGGAGCTCATCGTCGACCAGCTGTGGAGTGACCTACACTGAGCGGCGTGGCGAAGACACCCGATGCGGACGGGCAGGCCAGGGAGTTCATCGACCGTGTGCTCGAGTCCCATCGCGAGCAGGGCTACGGCGTGAAGCTTTCGAAGAAGCGCTACGAGGAAGCAGTCGCCCGGGTCGCGGCGACCTTCCGCGGCCTCACGGACGCGTCGAAAGGCCGAGCCGCCTGATCACGACTTAGTGGCTCAGAGCCACTAAGTCGGTTCCGAGCGGTTACTCGAGCGGCCGAGTCGCTTGCGTTTCGAACAAGTGGCTCAGAGCCACAAAGTCCGTTCTACGCGCTGAGGAGCCGCCGCAGCACGTAGCGGAGGATCCCGCCGTGCTGCAGGTACTCGCGCTCGCGCGGGGTGTCGAGCCGGACGCGGGTCCGGAATTGCTTGTCGTCGGCGCGCACCCTGACCTCGCTCGCCTCGCCGTTCTCGATGCCCTCGACCGCGAACTCCTCCCGCCCGCTCAATCCCAGCGACTCGGGGTTCTCGCCCTCCATGAACTGCAGCGGCAGGATCCCCATCATCAGCAGGTTCGAGCGGTGGATGCGCTCGTAGGACTCGGCGATCACCGCACGCACGCCGAGCAGGTTCGGCCCCTTCGCTGCCCAGTCCCGCGACGACCCGGACCCGTACTCCTTCCCGGCGATCACGATCAGCGGCGTTCCTTCCTCCAGATACCGCAGCGAAGCCTCGTAGATGGTCATCTCCTCGCCGCTCGGGAGGTGCACGGTCCACGTCCCCTCGGAGCCGGGTACGAGGAGGTTCCGCAAGCGGACGTTCGCGAACGTGCCGCGAACCATCACCTCGTGGTTGCCGCGACGAGAGCCGTAAGAGTTGAAGTCCTTGCGCTCGACTCCGTGCTCCACGAGGTACTTCCCCGCCGGAGAATCGGGCTTGATCGCGCCGGCCGGCGAGATGTGATCCGTCGTCACCGAGTCGCCGACCCTGACGAGACACCGGGCTCCGGAGAAGTCGTCGGTCGTCCCCGGCTCTCGTGTCGTGCCGTCGAAGTACGGTGGGCGGCGGACGTAGGTCGAGCTCGGATCCCACGCGAAGAGGTCGCCTTCGGGGATCGGTAGCTCACGCCACGCCGGGTCCCCGGTGAAGACGTCCGAGTAGGTGCGCGTGAACATCTCGCCGCGCACGGCCCGCGAGATCGTCTCCTGGATCTCCTCGGCAGAAGGCCACAGGTCCCGCAGGTAGACGTCGTTGCCGTCCCGGTCTTGCCCCAGCGGCTCCTCGATCAGGTCGACGTCCATCCGGCCGGCCAATGCATACGCGACGACGAGCGGCGGCGAGGCGAGGTAGTTCGCCTTGACCTCGGGATGGATGCGTGCCTCGAAGTTCCTGTTGCCGGAAAGAACGGAGCAGACGACCAGATCGCCTTCGACAATCGCGTCCGAGATCGGCTCCGGTAGAGGCCCGGAGTTCCCGATGCACGTGGTGCAGCCGTAGCCCACCGTCTGGAAGCCCAGCGCGTCGAGATACTGGGTCAGTCCGGCCTGCTCGTAGTACTCGGTCACGACCTTCGAGCCGGGGGCGAGGCTGGACTTCACCCACGGCTTTCGCCGCAGACCTCGCTCCACGGCCTTCTTCGCGAGCAACCCTGCGCCGATCATCACCTGCGGGTTGGAGGTGTTCGTGCAGGACGTGATCGCCGCGATCACCACTGAGCCGTGATCGAGCTCGAACTCTTCGCCGCCCAGCGCAACGGGCTCTGTCTCTGTGCGCTCCGCGAGGGCCACCGCTCCGACCTCGACGCGCCCAACCGGGCTCAGAGCGCCGTGCCCGGGATCCACCGTCGCCGGCGGATCGCTCGCAGGAAAGGACTCCGACACCGCCTCGTCGTGCTCGTTGCCGTAGTCGACACCGAAGCTGCCCAGCGATTCCATGAACGTGCGCTTCGCCTCTCGAAGCGGGACGCGATCCTGTGGACGGCGCGGACCGGCAAGGGATGGCTCGACGCTCGAGAGGTCGAGCTCGACGACCTGCGAGTACTCCGGCTCGTGGCCGGGGTCGTGCCAGAGTGCGTTCTCCTTGCAATAGGCCTCGACGAGAGCGATCCGCTCGCCGTCGCGACCTGTGAGCCGCAGGTACTTCAGCGTCTCGTCGTCGACCGGGAAGAAGCCGCAGGTCGCTCCGTACTCCGGCGACATGTTCCCGATCGTCGCGCGGTCCGCGACCGGGAGACCCACGAGGCCGTGCCCGAAATACTCGACGAACTTGCCGACGACGCCGGTCTGGCGCAGCAGCTGCGTCACGGTCAGAACAAGATCCGTTGCGGTTGCACCCTCGGGTAATGCGCCGGTCAGCCTGAAGCCGACCACCTGCGGCACGAGCATCGAGATCGCCTCGCCGAGCATCGCCGCCTCGGCCTCGATCCCGCCGACGCCCCAGCCGAGCACGCCGAGCCCGTTGATCATCGTCGTGTGCGAATCGGTCCCGACAAGTGTGTCGGGAAACGCCTTGCCGTCGCGCGCTTCGACGACGCGTGCAAGGAACTCGAGGTTGACCTGATGCACGATGCCGGTGTTCGGCGGAACGACCTTGAGGTTGTCGAACGCCGTCTGGCCCCAGCGCAGGAACGCGTAGCGCTCGCGGTTCCGCTCGAATTCCAGCTCGGCGTTGCGGAAGATCGCCCGCGCGGAGGCGTACTCGTCCACCTGGACCGAGTGGTCGATCACCAGCTCGGACGGCAGCTGCGGGTTGATCTTTGCGGGGTCGCCGCCGAAGTCCGCCATCGCGTTGCGCATGGCGGCCAGGTCGACGATGGCCGGGACGCCGGTGAAGTCCTGGTGCAGGACCCGCGCCGGCCGGTACGAGATGGGGTGCGAGGCGTCCTCGTGCGGCTGCCAGCGCAGGATCGCGTGCGCGTCCTCGTCTTCGCCGTGGCGAAGAGCGTTCTCGAGCAGGATCCGGAGCGTGTACGGCAGCCGCTCGGCGCCTTCGAGCGGGAAGTACTCGTAGCTCCGGCCGTCGACGGTGAGGGCGGAGGCGGCCACAGAGTCGATTCTACGGGCGGGGCGAGTTCTGATTTGACGTGGCCCGGCCTTCTCCTTAAAGTCCACCAATTCAGTGGACTAATAAGGAGAGTCGATGCGACGAATTAGCCTAGCTTTGCTGATTGCCCTGCTTCTCCCGGCCGTCGCGGCCGGTGCCTCGAAGGACACGAAGCTGACGCTCGTCGCCTACTCCACTCCGAAGGATGCGTACGGGCAGCTGATCTCGTCCTTCCAGAAGACTTCGGCAGGCGACGGCGTGTCGTTCTCGCAGTCCTACGGAGCGTCGGGCGAGCAGAGTCGAGCTGTCGCAGCTGGGCTGGACGCCGACATCGTCGCGTTCTCGCTCGAGCCCGACATCACCTCGCTCGTGCAGAAGCGTCTCGTCTCGCCGAGCTGGAACAAGAACCCGTATCACGGCATGGTCACGCGATCGGTCGTGGTCTTCGTCGTGCGCGACGGGAACCCGAAGAAGCTGAAGACGTGGAACGACCTCCTCAAGCCGGGCGTCCAGGTAATCACGCCGAATCCGTTCACGTCGGGCGGGGCACGCTGGAACGTGATGGCCGCGTACGGAGGGGCGCTCCGTTCCGGGAAGACGCCAAAGCAGGCGGTCGACTACCTGGGCAAGCTCTGGAAGCACGTGATCGCGCAGCCCACCAGCGCGCGCGAAGGATTGTCGGCGTTCCTCAGTGGCCGCGGCGACGTGTTCCTCGCCTACGAGAACGAGGCAATCTTCGCGCAGCAGAAGAACCAGCCCGTGCAGTTCGTGATCCCGAAGGCGACGATCCTGATCGAGAACCCGATCGCGGTCACGTCGACGTCGAAGAACAAGGCGAAGGCGAATGCGTTCCTCAAGTTTCTCCGCGCCGCGCCCGCGCAGAGGATCTTCGCGCAGAACGGCTACCGCCCGGTCGTCAAGAGCGCCTCGCGTGGATTCAACTTCCCCGTGCGACCACAACTCTTCACGATCAAGTACGTAGGCGGCTGGGCGAAGGTCGAGAAGAAGTTCTTCGATCCGCACACGGGAGTGATGGCGAAGATCCAGGGGTCGGGTGGCGGCTGAGGCCACCGCACTTCCCGCTGCATCCGGGGCCCGGCGCTCGTTCGCGCCGGGCCTCTCGATCGGGATCAGCACGATCTACCTCAGCATCATCGTGCTGCTCCCGCTCGCAGCGCTGAGCTGGAAGGCGCACGGCTGGCAGGCGGTGACGAATCCGGAGGCGACCTCGGCTCTCAGGTTGACACTCGGGGTCTCCCTGATCGTCGCACTCGTGAACGCCGTGGCCGGGACCGCCATTGCGTGGACCCTCGTCCGCGATCGTTTCGTCGGGCAGGGGCTGGTCAACGCGCTGGTCGATCTGCCGTTCGCACTGCCGACGATCGTTGCCGGCCTGACCTTGCTGGCGCTCTACGGACCGAGATCGCCGGTCGGCGTCGACGTCAGCCTCAAGCGCGCCGGGATCCTCGTCGCTCTCTTGTTCGTGACCTTGCCGTTCGTCGTGCGAACAGTGCAGCCGGTGCTGTTCGAGCTGGACCGAGAGATGGAGGAGGCTGCCGCTTCGCTTGGTGCGGGACGGGTCGCGATCTTCGTGCGCATCATCCTCCCGAGCATCCTGCCCGCGATCCTCTCCGGCGTCGCGCTCGCGTTTGCGCGCGCGGTTGGTGAGTTCGGATCGCTCGTGCTCATCTCCGGCAACATCCCGTTCAAGACGGAGGTCGTCTCGCTCTACATCTTCGGCCGGATCGAGAGTGGCGATTCGGGTGGAGCCGCGGCTGCGTCCGTCGTGATCCTCGGCATCTCCTTCGGAATCCTGCTTGGGATCGGCGCCCTCCGTCGCTGGGTGACCAGACATGATCGGTAAGTACACGCTTCGCTTCGCGTCGCTCGGCTATCTGGCGGTGATCCTGGTCGCACCCGTCGGCTACGTCTTCTGGAAGACGTTCGAACACGGGCTCGCCCCGGCGTGGGACGCGGTGACGACTCCGGACGCGGTTCACGCCTTGAAGGTGACGCTGATCCTGACGGCGATCGCGGTCCCGGCGAACACGGTCTTCGGCGTTCTCGCCGCGCTGGCGATCGTCCGTCATCGTTTCCCGGGAGCGGGCATCTTCAACGCCGTCGTCGACCTGCCGCTGGCGCTTTCGCCCGTGGTTGTCGGCCTCGCTCTGCTCCTGCTGTACGGGCGTGGCGGCTGGCTCGGCGGTCACGGGATCGCCTTCGCCCTGCCCGGCATGGTTCTTGCCACGATCTTCGTGTCGCTGCCGTTCGTCGTTCGCGAGGTCGTGCCGGTGCTGCGGGAGATCGGCACCGAGCAGGAGCAGGCGGCGGCGACGCTCGGAGCGTCGTGGCTGCAAGCGTTCAGGCGAGTGACCTGGCCGGCGATTCGCTGGGCGACGGCTTACGGCGTCGTGCTCACGACCGCCCGCGCGCTTGGCGAGTTCGGCGCAGTGAGCGTCATTTCCGGCCGCGTCACAGGCCAGACCGAGTCCATGACTCTCTATGTCCAGGACCGCTATCAGTCCTTCGACGAGGTCGGCGCCTACGCGACGTCCGTCGTGCTTGCCTTACTGGCGGTCGTCACGCTCATCCTGATGACTCGGCTGAAGCCCAAGGAGGAGACGCAGTGATCGAAGCGCATGAAATCGTGAAGCGCTTCGGCGATTTCACGGCGCTCGACGAGGTCTCCGTCGACGTGCCGACAGGCTCCCTCACGGCCTTGCTCGGACCGAGCGGCAGCGGAAAGTCGACGCTGCTGCGAGTTGTCGCCGGATTGGAGCGGCCGGACGCCGGCGTCGTCGTGCTCGACGGGGAGGACGTCACGCGCCGTCCGCCGCAGGCGCGGGGCGTCGGCTTCGTGTTTCAGCACTACGCGGCTTTCAAGCACATGACGGTGTGGGACAACGTCGCGTTCGGGTTGACGATCCGCCGCCGGTCGCGTTCGGAGATCAAGAAGCGCGTTGGGGAGTTGCTCGAGCTCGTGCAGCTGAGTGGCCTCGCGAAGCGCTACCCGGCGCAGCTGTCCGGCGGCCAGCGCCAGCGAATGGGCCTCGCGCGTGCGCTCGCGGTCGATCCGAAGGTGCTGCTGCTCGACGAGCCTTTCGGCGCGCTCGACGCGCGCGTGCGCAAGGAGCTGCGAGTCTGGCTACGACGGCTACACGACGAGACGCACACGACGACGGTCATCGTCACGCACGACCAGGAAGAGGCGATGGAGGTTGCCGACCGAGTGGTCGTCATGAATTCGGGACGCATCGAGCAGACGGCCCCGCCCCGGGAGCTCTACGACAGCCCGGCGAACGAGTTCGTCATGTCCTTCGTCGGCCCGGTGAACCAGCTCGGGGACGCCTACATCCGCCCGCACGACGTCGAGCTGTTGCTCGAGCCGAACGGCGCGACGCAGGAGGCAATGGTGCAGCGTCTCGTCCATCTCGGGTTCGAGGTTCGCGTCGAGCTCGTCCGCGACGACGGTCACTCGCTCTCGGCGCAGCTGACCCGCGAACAGGTCGAGGCGCTCGAGCTGCAACAGGGTCAGATCGTGTACGTGCGCCCGACACGGCAGACGGTCTTCGCGGACTCGGACTAGTGCGGCTGCCAGGCGTCGGGGTCCCCCGACAGCGCCTCGATCGCTGCGGGTAGCTCGCCTCTCGCGAGCTCTCCGACCGTCACGTGCTCGAGCAC